>CAZEFQ010000080.1:0-50714 GCA_964511505.1 uncultured Rhizobium sp. | reverse complement strand
GTCTCCTTCACGCCTTTGGGCAGGGTCTCGCTGTCCACCGTGAAGCCGTGATTCATCGAAACGATCTCCACCTTCCCGGTCTCCAGGTCTTTCACCGGATGATTGGCGCCATGATGGCCCTGCGCCATTTTCTTGGTCGTGGCCCCCAAGGCCAAGCCCAGCATCTGATGGCCCAGGCAAATCCCGAAAGTGGGAATGCCTTTGTCGACAATGCCGCGAATGGTGGGAATGGCGTAAGCGCCCGTCGCCGCCGGATCGCCCGGGCCGTTTGACAACAGCACGCCGTGCGGCTGGTGCCGCAGCACATCGTCCAGTGTCGCATTGGCCGGCAGCACGGTGATGTCGGCGCCCTTGCCCGCCAACAGCCGCAAGATGTTCCGCTTGACGCCATAATCCAACACCACGGCGCGGAATTGGGTCTTGCCTTCCTTGCCGTATCCCGCATTCCATGCCCAGGGCGTTTCGTCCCAGCGATACATCTGCCGCGCACTGACCTCCTTGGCGAGATCAAGTCCCACCAATCCCGGAAATGCCTTGGCCTCTTTCAACAGTGCCGCCTTGTCGCAATCACCGTCGCCGCAATTGACGATGGCGCCATGCGGCATGCCCTTTTCCCGGATCAGGCTGGTCAAGGCGCGCGTGTCCACGCCCGCCACTGCCGGAATATTGTGCGTCTTCAGCCAGCGGTCCAGCGCCATCAGGCTCCGGTAGTTCGACGGATGCTCGGCATCGGCGCGTACGATCAATCCGCGCACCGCCGGCGTCAGGGTCTCGATATCCTCGTCATTGGCGCCGACGATCCCGATATGGGGGAAGGTGAAGGCCACGATCTGCCCGGCATAAGAGGGATCGGAGAGGATTTCCTGATAGCCGGTCATGGCGGTGTTGAAGCACACCTCGCCCGCCACGCTTCCCGCCGCGCCGAAGCCCGCGCCTTCGAAGAAGGTGCCGTCGGCCAGCATGATGCCCCCGCGTGAAAGAGCAATTGTCGGTTCGGCCATCGCGGTTGTCCTTGGATTTGGCCGAAAATAGGGATGCCGATCTTCCCGGTCAACCTGCATCTCGCGCAGAACAAACTTGCACGGAGCAACGGCCAGGAGCCCGTAGCGACAGCGTATGGGGCGCGGCGGCGACGCGAAAACACAATGACGTCCGCTATTTTCCGTCCGGCCGTGCGACCATCAAATAAGTCAATGCGTTGTACTTACCCCCAGATTCGCGTAGGTTCCCGCTTTCCCTCTCCCAAGGTTTCTCCCATGTCGCTCCGCCAGCAGCTCAACGATTCCATGAAAGACGCCTTGAAGAGCAAGGACGCCAAGCGCCTAGCCACGCTGCGCCTCGTGCTGGCGGCCTTGAAGGACCGTGACATCGCCGCGCGCACCGAAACCAGCCGCGATCTTCTGGGTGACGATGAAATCCTCTCCCTGATGGCCAAGATGATCAAGCAGCGCGAGGAATCGGCCCTTGCGTTTGACGCCGGAAAGCGCCCCGAACTGGCGGCGGGCGAGCGCGAGGAGATCGCCATCATCCGCTCCTTCATGCCCGCCCAGATGGACGAGGCCGGCGTGAAGGCCGCCGCGCAAAAGGTGATCGCCGATCTCGGCGCCACCTCGATCAAGGACATGGGCAAGGTGATGGCGGCGATGAAAGAACGTCATGCCGGGCAGATGTATATCGCCAAAGCCAGCGCCGTGGTGAAAGAAACGCTCAGCGCGCCGAAATAAGCGGCGCTAAAAAATATCCGCCAGCGCCTTGCCGATCATCTGCCCGATGGTCTTCACCGCGCCGATCTCACGCTCGTTGAATTTCCGCCGGGTCTGCCAATAGGCCCCCAGCGCGGCGACCGGCCCGTCCGCGGTATGGCCGGCCGGCGTCATGATCAGGCTTTTGACAAAGGTGCGGCGATAGGCGTCATGGGGAATGCGCGGGTCGCTGAAAACGTCCTCGATCACCGCGGTCTGGGCATTGAGCATGGACCAGCCGGAGATGCAGGCGCTCAAAGGGAAGCGCTGGCCCTTCCACAAGGGCCCAATCGCGTCCTCCTCGGCATAATGGCAAAGATCGCCCTCCCGCAGCACAAAACACACGCCATCCGCCTTGAAGACCAAGCGCGCCGTGGTCCGGATCACCTGGAGAACCGCGTCCCGTGTCTCCGATTCCTCCAGCTGTTCCTGGGCCAATTCCAACAGGTTCCAGTTGGGCTCTTCCAGGCCGTCCACCAGCTTCATAAAGCGCCTTTTGGCGCCTACCCACAGGGGAATCCCGAGATTTCCGCGCCAATCTCCCGATTCTATAATAATCTTTTTCCCATGCGCTATGGCGAAGGACTGCTTGAGGAAATCCGGCGGCGGACCGACCTTGTCCAATTGGTCGGCCGGCGGGTGAAGCTAGTCCGCAAGGGGCGGGTGATGTGGGGCTGTTGCCCCTTCCACCATGAGAAATCGCCGAGCTTCAAGGTGGAGAATGAGCGCCGTTCGTACAAATGCTTCGGCTGCGGCGCCGGCGGCGACGCCTTTAAATGGCTGATCGAAACCGAAGGACTTTCCTTCCCGGAAGCGGTGCAGAAGTTGGCAGCGGAAGCAGGGGTGGAACTTCCCCAATGGTCGGCTGATGACGAGGCGCGCGAGCAAAAGCGCAAATCGCTTTACGACATCGTGGAACTCGCGGCCGGATTCTATGAATCCCAGTTGCGCGAAGCGAACGGCCGCGCCGCCCGGGATTATCTCAAGGGCAGGGGTCTCGATGGCGCCGCCGCAAAGCAATTCCGCCTGGGTTATGCGCCGGCCAACGGCCACGCCCTGATCGAATTCCTCACCGCCAGGAACATCACCCAGGACGACATGCTGGCCGCCGGCCTGGTCCGCCCGGCGGAGGGAGATCGCCCCATGCGCGATTTCTTTTTCGACCGGCTGATGTTTCCCATTGCCGACGGGCGCGGCCGTATCATCGCTTTCGGCGGCCGCGGGCTCACCGCCGATGCCAAGCCCAAATACATCAATAGCGGCGAAAGCACGCTCTTTTCCAAAGGCTTCAATCTCTACAATTTCCACACCGCCCGGGCCGCGGCGATCAAGGCGGGGACCATCATCCTGGCGGAAGGCTATATGGATGTGATCGCGCTGGTACGCGCCGGCTTCCATCATGCCGTGGCGCCGCTCGGCACCGCGCTCACCGCCGACCAGTTGCAGCTCCTCTGGCGGAGCGCGGCAGAGCCCATCCTCGCTTTTGACGGCGACGAGGCCGGATTGAAGGCCGCCCATCGCGCCGCCCGCCTGGCCTTGCCGCATCTCAAGGCCGGCTACAGCCTGCGTTTCGCGTTCCTTCCCTCCGGCGAAGACCCCGACACCCTGATCGCCCGCTCCGGTCCGGCGGCGATGGGCAAGGTGCTGGATGCGGCGCTTGCCTTGTCGGAAGTCTTGTGGCGGGTCGAGACCGAAGGCCGTGATTTTTCCACCCCCGAGCGCCGCGCCGGCTTGGAGCAAAGGCTGCGCGAAATCGTGACGGAGATAGGCGACAGCAAAATCGCCGACTATTACCGCCGCGACTTCGAGCAGAAGGTGTTCGACAGTTTCAAAGCCAGAAAACCACATGACTCCCAGCGGCGGGATTTCAAACCCCGCGAAATGCCCCGCCGCTTTTCCGGCCCGTCTCGTCCCGCTTACACCACCGCCCAGGTCTCTTCTGCTGTTTTGGCAAGCAAATTCGCGGTCAGGAACCCAGGGTCAGAGCGGTCGCCTGTTCCTGATTCCGGGGGTTCAGTGGAAATTCGTCTTCCAATGCCTCCTATCTCGCCTACAAAATCGGCATCAGAAGGCTTCGATGCAGTTGAGGGCAAAAGACGGTCCGCGGATGCCGCCCGTAAGCGCAAGGAGCTGGAACTGGCCGGCCTGCTTCTCGGCCACCCGCCATTGGCGCTTAACCATGCCGAGCTGGTGGCCGGCCTGCCCTTCCAGGACCCTTCGCTTGACAGGCTGCGGCAGGAACTCCTAAACCTCGCCGCCGCTGGCTCCAGCCTTGAAAAAACGCCCGTTTTAAACCATTTACTTCGTCTGGGAATGGCCGAACTGCTCACTCGCCTGGGCGTCCGTCAGGGGTCCGCTGAACCGGCCCCGGAAGCGGATCCCCCGGATCCTGAGACCGATGCCCGCTTCCTGCGCGCCGCGCTGGATTTGCGGGAATTGGCGGAATGGGAGCCCGAACGGGCCCGCGCTTTTGAGCGGCTGGGTCATGAAGCGAGTGAGGAAGCCTGGCACGACGTGAAAAGGTTCCTGCGTGCCCCCCCAGAGTAGGACCCGTAAGCCGCCCCGCTGGGGCGGTAAAGCAGGCCACAAAGTAGAAAAGACTCGAAAAAATTGGTTTTTTGACCCCTTCTGGTGGGTACAACAGGAACGAAACTTGGTGACCAAAGCAACTTTGTCCAAGAAACCGGCAGCCAAATCCGCAGCCGTCAAGCTTAAGCCGGCCGCGAAAAAGCCGGCCGCCAAGCCGGCTGCCGCCAAGAGCGCCCCTGTCAAAGCCTCGCCGGTCAAGACCAAGACCGCGAATCTCAAAAAAGCCAAGCCGCCGGTCAAGAAAACCAAGGCGCCCGCCTCGCGTCCTTTGACCAAGGCCGAACTCAAGCGTTGGGAGGCGGCCAAAGCCGCCAAAGCCGAAGCCGAAGCCAAGAAGCTGGGCAAGGCCGCGCCCGCCGCCGCCAAGAAAGGCCAGCCGCCCCAGCCGCAAGCCAAACCCGGCGCCAAGATTCCGCCCAAGAAACCCGGCGAAAGCGAAACCCCGGGCGATGCCGACTCGCCCTTGCTGGATATGTCCGATGTCGGCGTGCGCAAGATGATCGCGCGCGCCAAGCAGCGCGGCTATGTCACTTATGACGAATTGAACAAGGTCCTGCCCTCCGACAAGACCTCGTCCGAACAGATCGAAGACACGATGGCGATGCTCAATGAGATGGGCATCAATGTCATCGAGAGCGAGGAGGCCGAAGAGCAGGAAGGCGAAAACCTCCCCGCCCTGGGCGAAAGCAAGGCGGTGGCCACCACCGCCAAGACCGGCGAGCAATATGACCGCACCGACGATCCGGTGCGCATGTATCTGCGCGAGATGGGTTCGGTCGAACTGCTCTCGCGCGAAGGCGAAATCGCCATCGCCAAGCGCATCGAGGCCGGCCGCGAATTGATGATCGGCGCGCTTTGCGAATCCCCGCTCACTTTCGAGGCCTTGACCGTCTGGCGTGACGAGTTGAACGAAGGCAAGGTCCTGCTCCGCGACATCATCGACCTCGAGGCGATGTATGGCGCCGGTCCTGATGGCTCGCCCGCCCCGGTGCCGCCGCCGGTCGGTCCCGACGGCAAGCCGCTGAATGACGGCGCCCCGGTCGGTGTGGTCCCTCCCTCCATGTCCGAAATCAAGGCGGCCGAAGCCAAGGCCGCTGAAATCAAGGCCGCCGAATTCAAGAAGCCCGCGCCGCCGCCGCCCAAGCCCAATGGCGGCGACGGCGATGAAGGCGAGGCCGCGGCCGCCTCCGATGCCGCCTCGGACGGCGATGATTTCGACGATGAAGGCAATTTGCCGCTTTCCGCCATGGAAGCCGCGTTGAAGCCCCAGGTGCTGGCGGCGCTGGACCAGATCGCCTCGCTTTACAAGAAGCTGGGCAAGCTGCAGGACGCTTCGGTCGAGGCGGCGCTGGCCAGCGACGAACTCTCCACCGGCCAGGAACGCCGCTTCAAGAAGCTGCGCAACGAGACCATGGACCTGGTCAAGTCGCTCAAGCTCAACAACAACCGCATCGAGGCCCTGGTCGATCAGATGTACGGCATCAACCGCCGCCTGGTTTCGCTGGAAGGCCGCCTGCTGCGCCTGGCCGAAGCCCATGGCGTCGATCGCGCCGAATTCTTGAAGCAATATTTCGGCAACGAGCTCGATCCCAATTGGGCGCGCCGTGTCGGCCGCCTCACCGGCCTGGGATGGCATGAATTCGTCACCGAGGAGCGGGACAAGATCAAGACGCTCCGGGAAGACATCCAAGCGCTCGCCCAGGAAACCCGCCAGTCGGTCAGCGAATTCCGCCGCAACGTCCAGACCGTGCAGAAGGGCGAGCGCGAATCCGGCGTCGCCAAAAAGGAAATGATCGAGGCCAATCTGCGCCTCGTCATCTCCATCGCCAAGAAATACACCAATCGCGGCCTGCAATTCCTCGACCTGATCCAGGAAGGCAATATCGGCCTGATGAAAGCGGTCGATAAATTCGAATATCGCCGCGGCTATAAATTCTCCACCTACGCCACCTGGTGGATACGCCAGGCCATCACCCGCTCCATTGCAGACCAGGCCCGCACCATCCGCATCCCGGTCCATATGATCGAGACCATCAACAAGCTGGTGCGCACCTCCCGCCAGATGCTGCATGAGATCGGCCGCGAGCCCACGCCCGAAGAGCTGGCCGAGCGCCTGGCCATGCCGCTGGAAAAAGTGCGCAAGGTGCTCAAGATCGCCAAGGAACCCATCTCTCTCGAAACCCCGATCGGCGACGAGGAAGATTCCCATCTCGGCGATTTCATCCAGGACCCCAATGTGGTTCTCCCCATCGACGCCGCCATCCAGGCCAATTTGCGCGAAACCACCACCCGCGTACTCGCCACGCTGACCCCGCGCGAGGAACGCGTGCTGCGCATGCGTTTCGGCATCGGCATGAACACCGACCACACATTGGAAGAAGTGGGCCAGCAATTCAGCGTCACCCGCGAGCGCATCCGCCAGATCGAGGCCAAAGCGCTGCGCAAGCTGAAGCACCCCTCCCGTTCAAGAAAACTCAGAAGCTTCCTGGATAACTGACGCTAGAGACTGACCATGGCCCGCCGCGACGACTCCAAATTCTCCACCAGGCTGGAAGACGCCGCCAAGGCGCGCGCCGAGATGCTGGCCAAGGCCAAGGCCCGCGCCGAAGCCGCCAAGGCCGGCGCCGACGAGCGCGCCAAGGAGCGTGTCGCCATCGCCGAGGCGCGTGACCAGCGCCAGAAGCAGCGCGAGGAAGAAAAGCGCCAGGCGGCGATCGAGGCCGAAAAGAACAAGGCCGCCATCGAGGCGGCGCGCAAGAAGGCCGAGGAAGACGCCCGCCTCGCCGCCATCAAGGCCGCCGAAGAAGCCAAGGCCAAAAAGGCCGCGATGGAAGCCGAACAAAAGGCCAAGCGCGACGCCAAGTATGCGGCCCGCAAGGAAAGACAGAAGAAGGGTAAGCGCTAGGCCCGCCGTCCTCTCGTCATTGCTTCAGAACATATAACAGATGTCATGGCCCGCCGGAGTGCGGGCCATCCTTGAGCACGCGGTGCGCACCCGCGCATGCGCAGGTCCGGGGGACCTGCGAAAGCGGGCGAACGCCGCGAGCACAGGCGAGCGGCAGGTGATGCACGCTCCCGGCGAACAGCATGAGCTGCGCATCATTCTGTCCTACCTAAAGTTCCCGCCGGAACTCACGCTCCGTCAAAAAACCGCCACGCTTTTTTTCAAACCTTGCCACGGGTTGGGCGGATCCCGAACGAGGACATAATGGCAGCTATCGACGACAAGAAATTCCGCTATCCGGCCGAGGAAGAATGCCTGGTGCGCCGCCTGGGCAGTGCCGTCATCGCCAACTGGCAGGAACTGCCGCGCGAGGTGCAGGAGAAGATTTTCAGCGAGGCCAAGCTGGCCTGGGACCGGGAATATCACGTGCCCCGCCTGCCCGAGCGGCTGGCGGCCATCGTCAAACGCGGCAAGGTGGATCACTCGGCCTGGTAATTGAAGCTGACGGAAATCCGGGGCGAGGCGCTCCCATTCGCCTCGACGCCATGCCTGAGCCAGCTTTCCCATAACAGCAGCAGGCCCGGCTTGGGCGTCACATCGACAAAGAAGCGGTTCTCGATCCGCGCCTTCGCTTTCTTAGCCGGCGCCGCCATCAGCATGGAGAGGCGCGGGTCCTCGAAGCGGATGGCACCCGACCGGGGCGGCACCGCCACATAATAAGTCCCGCTCACCACCGAATGGGGATGGATATGCGGCGCATGCACCGCGCCCTTGTTCATCACATTGATCCAGAGACTGTCGAGCCTGAGCTTCTTGCGGCCAAGATCGAACTCCGCCTTGCGCGCAAACAGCGCCACTTCCCGCGCCAGCGCCCGCTCCAGTTCTGCAAACGCCGTCGCCCGCACCGTCAGATCATTCAGCGAGGCATAAGAGGTATAGCCGCCATAGCCATGCTCTTTCGACCAGCGCTGCCCCGCTTTATCCTCGGCGGCAATGGCGAGACAGGTTTCCTTGAGTCCGCGCGCCGGCGCGATCCGCGCGTTGTAAAGCAAAGTGGGAAAAAGTGTCTGAAACCGTCCCATTTTGGAAGCGTTCTCCGGATGGCGGTTTGACCATTTGCAGGATAAGCTTTCCCTGTCAAACGGGGGCCGCCATGCGTCTCGCAGCTATTTTTATCGCCGCTTTCAGCCTTTCCGGCTGCGCCGCCTATGAAGTGGCCTCCACCGCGGTCAATGTCACCACCACCGCCGTCGGCACCACCGCCCATGTCGTGGGCTATGTCGTCACCGCGCCTTTCGGCAGCGATGACTCGGACAAGAAGAAAGACGAGTAATCACAACTGTCATGGCCCACCGGAGTGTGGGCCACCCAGTTGAAATACACTCGGTCTTGACAGAAGAACGCCGGCGACCTGCGGTCTAAAACTTGTCCTTCCTCCGCCGTATCTCCCCGAACACCGCCACCGGGTCCGCCTTCTCCATCCCCAGCGACTTTCTGATTTCCGGTGAATCCACCCTGAGAAAAGGATTGGTGGCCTTCTCCAGCCCCATGTTGGATGGCATGGTGGTTTCGCGCTTCGCCCGCGCCGCCTTGACCTCTTTCATCCGCGCCTGCAACGCCTGATTGCCCGGCTCCAGCGTCAGCGCAAAGCGGCCGTTGCTCTCGGTATATTCATGCCCGCAATAAATCCGCGTCTCATCCGGCAGCCGCATCAGCTTGGACAAACTTCCCCACATCATCGCGGGGTCGCCCTCGAACAACCGCCCGCAGCCCATGGCGAACAGCGTGTCGCCGGTAAAGGCATTGCCGTCGATCACGAAGGTTATGGCCCCTCTGGTATGCGCCGGCACTTCCAGAACCTGCACCTTCATCCCGGCAAACTCCCAGCCCGACGCCTCGCTCACCCCCACGTCGATGCCCGGAATCCGGCCCCTGTCCTTTTCCGGCCCCACCACCTCCGCACGGAAGGCGTCCTTCAGCGCCACATTCCCGCCGGTATGGTCGAAATGATGGTGGGTGTTGAGGATATGGGTCAGCCGCCAGCCGCGCGCCTCCAGGGCCGCCGTCACCGGTCCCGGCTCGGAGGGGTCCACCACCGCGCATTGATCCCCTGCCTTCAAAAGATAGGCATAATTATCGCTCAGGCAGGGTATGACCGCGATTTCCAGCGCCATTTTCAAAGCTCCTTCCCGCCAACTTATCAGCCCATGCGTTGAACGTTAACGCATCTCAAGCTACCCCTATCCCATGCAGCTCTATGTTCGCGAGCTGGCCGATTTCTATGACGGCCATCTGGGGGCGGTGGCCCGCCGCATCCTGCTGCGCCGGCTGCGCCAGATCTGGCCCAATGTCGAAGGCCTGCGCCTGTTGGGCTATGGCTATGCCGTGCCGTTCCTGCGCCCCTTCTGCCTGGAAGCCGAGCGCGGCGTGGCGGCCATGCCTTCCCATATGGGCGTGGCGCCCTGGCCCGAGAAGAAATGCCTCGCCACCCTGGTGGCGGAAGAGGCTTTGGCGTTTCCGGATGCCTTTTTCGACCGGGTGCTGGTGGTGCACGGCCTGGAAGGCGCGGAGTCTTTGCGTCCGCTGCTGCGCCAGCTTTGGCGGGTGCTGGCGCCGGAAGGCCGTCTGCTCTTGGTGGCGCCCAACCGCGCCAGCCTCTGGGCCCAGGTGGACTGGTCGCCCTTCGGCCAGGGCCGGCCTTTCTCCCGCCGCGAGCTGGATACGCTTTTGCGCGACGTGCTGTTCGAGCCCGTCTACTGGGACCGCGCCCTTTATGCCCCGCCGCTTCATTCCAAGGCGCTGGTGGGCACCGGCGCGGGCTGGGAAAGACTGGGCCACCGTTTTTTCCGCAGGCTTGGCGGCGTGCATCTGGTGGAAGCCACCAAGTCGCTTTACGCGCCCGTGGGCGGCAAGCCCGTGCCGACCGGCGCGCGCCCGGCGCGCCTCCAGCCCGTGGAACCCGAACCTAAGCCTTTTTAAGCAGGTAGATCGCTTCCTTGGCGCCGGAGGCGTCATTAAAAAAGCCGGGCGTAGCCTCAGGCTTTTTTCAAAAGGAATATTGCGCCCGGCGCGACCAAATTAGGCCCGCCCATCCCATTGGCAATGGCGTCGGCGCGCATCGGCCGTGTCTCGCCATTCTCATTGAGCGCATGCGCTTCCACCACGGCGGCGCCGCATAGTTTGGTGAGATCGAGAAAATCCGACAGGGTGCAGAGATGGATATTGGGGGTGTCGAACCAGGAATAATCCAGGTTCTTCGTCCTCGGCATGCGGCCTTGGGTCAAAAGCGCCAGCCGCACTTTCCAATAGCCGAAATTGGGCAGCGACACCGCCGTGCGCCGCCCGATGCGCAAGAGATGCTCCAGCACCACTTTTGGCCGCTCCGTTGCCTGGATGGTGTTGGATAGGATCACCGCGTCAAACGCGCCGCTGGGATATTCGTGTAAGTCGGTATCGGCGTCGCCCTGGATCACCGAAAGCCCGCGGGCCACACAGGCATTGACGTTCTGCTGGGAAAGCTCGATTCCCCGCCCGTCCACGCCCTTGGCCCGCAGATGCTCCAGAAGCGCGCCATCGCCGCAGCCCACATCCAGCACCCGCGTGCCGGGCCGGATCATCGCCGCGATGGCCGCCAAATCGGGGCGCAGATTGCCGGGATTGGTGCTCACGCGTCCGCCAATGCGTTCAGGAAGCCGCGCACGGTGCCGAACATCTCCGGCTCATCCAGCAGGAAAGCGTCATGGCCCTTGTCGGTCTTGATCTCGACAAAGCTCACATTGGCCGCCACCGCGTTCAGGGCATGGGCGATGCTTTTGTTCTCCGCGGTGGGGAACAGCCAGTCCGAGGTGAAAGAGATGATGCAGAAGCGCGGCCCGTCCGCAGCAAAGGCCCTGGCCAGCTGGCCGTCGAAATCCGCCGCCAGGTCGAAATAATCCATGGCGCGGGTGATGTAGAGATAGGAATTGGCATCAAAGCGGTCGACAAAGCTCATGCCCTGGTGATGCAGATAGGATTCGATCTGGAAATCCGGGGCGAACTGGAAGGACAGCGCCTCCCGGTTCTGCAGCGCCCGGCCGAATTTCCGTTGCAGCGCCGCTTCCGAAAGATAGGTGATGTGCGCCGCCATCCGCGCCACCGCCAGGCCCTTTGACGGCGTGGTGCCGCGCAATTGATATTCGCCGCCCTGCCAGTCCGGATCGGCCATGATCGCCTGGCGCCCCACTTCGTGAAACGCGATGTTCTGCGCCGAATGCCGCGCCGCGCAGGCGATGGGGATCACCCCGCGCACTTTTTCCGGGAAGGAGGAAGCCCATTGCAGCACCTGCATCCCGCCCATCGAGCCGCCTGCCACCGCCAGCAGTTTTTCGATGCCGAGATGCTCCACCAGCATGGCCTGGGCGTTGACCATGTCCCGGATGGTGATCAGCGGGAACGTCAATCCATAGGGCTGGCCGGTGGCCGGGTTAATGTCCGCCGGGCCGGTCGAGCCCATGCAGCCGCCGATGACATTGGCGCAGATCACAAAGAAGCGGTCGGTGTCGATCGGCTTGCCCGGCCCCACCATGGTGGTCCACCAGCCCGGCTTGCCGGTGACGGGATGGTCGGAAGCGACAAACTGATCGCCGGTCAGCGCATGACAGATCAGCACCGCATTGCTCTTGGCCGCGTTCAATTTGCCATAGGTCATATAGGCGATGGCCAGCGGCGAAAGGCTTTTGCCGCTGTCGAGCTTAAGCGGCGTTTCGAAACGCACAATCTGGCCCCTGTCCGCGCTGGGCTGGGTGACGGGACGCAGGAAAGTCGGTGCTTCGGACATGCTTAAATCCTTGAGAGGCCGTAGCTAAGACCGGTTTACCCCCGTGTCAATGAATGGGACTTATTCGTTGGTCGCACGGGGCGGGCGCGGATGCGCCCAATTATAAAAAAGGCGCCTTCGGCGCCGCCGGAAAACCGCTGCACACTTTTCCTGGCCGATGCTCTCTGCTTTGCTTTTGAGCCTTCCTGCCACTATCAATACCGCCCTTTTTGGAGCTTCCATGACGCTTACGCCGCGCCCCGGCATCCTGGACATCGCGCCCTATGTCGGCGGCCGCGCCAGCGCGCCCAGTGCCGGTAAAGTCTGGAAGCTTTCCGCCAATGAAAGCCCTTTCGGCCCCGGTCCGGCCGCACTGGAGGCGATGAAGACCATTGCCGGTGACATCGGTCTCTATCCCGAAGGCTCGGCCCGCATCCTGCGCGAAGCCATCGGCGAGACCTATGGCCTGGACCCGGAGCGCATTGTCTGCGGCGGCGAGGGTTCCGGCCCGCTTCTGTCCATGCTGGCCGCGGCCTATCTCACCCCGGGCGACGAAGTGATTTTTTCCGAGCATGCCTTCCTCCTGTACGAGATCGCCACCCTGGCCAACAGCGCAAAGCCCGTGATCGTGCCCGAGCGCACCACCAACCGGGTGATCAAGGTGGATGTGGACGCGATGCTGGCCGCCGTCACGGAGAAGACCCGCCTTCTCTATCTCGCCAACCCCAACAATCCCACCGGCTCCTATCTCAACGGCGAGGAATTGCGCCGCCTGCACAAGGGCCTGCCGGAAAATGTCCTGCTGGTGATCGACGCCGCCTATAGCGAATATGTCGAGGCGGAAGACTATGAAGACGGCACCGCCCTGGTCTCCCAATTCGACAATGTGGTGATGTCGCGTACCTTTTCCAAGATTCACGGCTTGGCCGGCCTGCGCCTGGGCTGGGTCTATGCCTCATTGGACGTGTGCGGCATCCTTCACCGCATCCGCGGGCCATTCAATGTCAGTTCACTTCAGGCCCGTGTCGGCGCCGCCGCGATCAAGGACCGCGCCCATCTGGAATGCGCGCTGGCGCATAACAGCAAATGGCGCGCCTGGCTGACCGGTGAAATCCGCAAAACCGGGCTTCGGGTGGATGACAGCGCCGCCAATTTCCTGCTGATCCATTTCCCGGACGGCGCCAAGAATGCCAAAGCCGCCGACGCCTTCCTGATGTCGCGCGGGCTTATTCTGCGGGCACTTGCCAATTACAAATTGCCCAATGCGCTGCGCCTGACGGTTGGACCGGCCGAAGCCAATCCGCTGGTGGCGGCGGCGCTTACGGAGTTCATGGCCTCATGATGTTCAATAAGGTGACCTTGATCGGCTTGGGATTGATCGGCTCCTCCATCGGCCATGCCATCAAGCGCGCCAAAATCGCGGGGGAAATTGTCGGCTTCGATTCCAGCGAAGAGGTGCGCCGCAAGGCCTCCACCATCGGCTTTATCGACACCATCGGCCGCAGCGCCGCCGGCGCGGTGAAGAACGCGGACCTGGTCATCCTTTGCACCCCGGTCGGCGCCTACAAAGCCCTCGCCAAAGCCATCGCCCACAATTTGAAACCCGGTGCCATCCTTTCCGATGTGGGCTCGGTCAAGAATGCCGTGGTGAAGGACGTTGCGCCTTTCGTGCCCAAGGGGGCGCATTTCATTCCGGCCCATCCGGTCGCCGGCACAGAGTTTTCCGGCCCCGAAGCCGGCTTCGCCAGCCTGTTCGACGGACGCTGGACCATCCTCACCCCGCCAAAAGGCAGCGACAGAAAAGCGGTCCAGAGCCTGAAGAAATTCTGGGAAGCCCTTGGCGCCCAGGTCGAGGTGATGGACATCGTCCATCACGACCTGGTGCTGGCCATGACCAGCCATGTGCCGCATCTCATCGCCTATAACATTGTCGGTACGGCCTATGACCTGGAACAGGTCACCGAAGGCGAGGTGATCAAATTCTCCGCCAGCGGCTTTCGCGATTTCACCCGCATCGCCGCCTCCGATCCCACCATGTGGCGCGACATCTTCCTCAGCAACCGCGACGCGGTGCTGGAAGTGCTGGGCCGTTTCAATGAGGATCTTAGCCGGCTGCAGCGCTGGGTGCGCGACGGCAATGGCGAGGCGCTGTTCGATCTTTTCACCCGCACCCGCGCCATCCGCCGTTCCATCATCAGCGCGGGACAGGACACCGCCGCCCCCAATTTCGGCCGCGACAAGAAACCTCAATAGGAACATCGGCCGGTAAAAGTGCGTCGGCCGCGCGACCATCAATAAATAGGAGCGTCGGCCAGCAAAAGTGGTTACCGGTTTTGCGTCGGCCGCGCGGCCATCAATAAAGCGCGTCCAGGACCGTTCTCAATCCCGCTGTATCCGCCGGAACCGCATTGGCGTTGAGCGTCAAGCGCTCCGAGCTGACCGTCACCGGTCCCACCGCCACCCGCCCGCCGCGCTCACGCCAGGCATCCGACGCCGCGTCCCAGCTTTGCTTGCCCGCCAGGAATTGCGCGAAGGGGGAACCCGGCGTCACGCTGACATAAAGGCTGAGGCTCTTGATTGCGCCGCCGAAAGGTCCCAGCGAACCGGCATGAATGTCATCGCCGCTGATCTGCAAATCCAGCGCGTCGGCATTGGGGCTGCGCCGCACATGAAATTGCGCATGTGCGGCGGTGAAGGGGACGCCATCCTTGTCGCTTCCGCCGGCCGCCACGATTTCAAGATCGAAGCGCACCAGGCCCTTGCCGTCCATCCCGGCGCTGGCATGCAGCGTGCCGGGCAGGAATTTGACCTGGTGCTGGGCGCCTCCGCCGTCAGTCCATGCGAGTGTCTGGTTTCCCGCCGCTTCATAAATGTCCTGCGCCGGGCCATAGGTGAGCCGGTGCAGGGCGAACTTGTCGGAAGTCCAGCGGAAAGGCCCATGCGCGCCTTTGCCTTCCACCACCAGCCTGTCGAACACGAGATCGATGTTGAAAGGAAATCCGGAAATCGTCTTGTCGGCGAAGGAAACGGTCATGCCTGGCGCGGCTTCGTGCCCGTTCAAGGCATCGAGCTTCTTCTCCAGCGCGCCCGCCACCACGGACCAATACCAGCAAGCCCAGGCGGCGAGCGCAAGAAGCGCCACCAGCGGTGCAAACAACCAGAAGCGGGAAGAGTAGTTCACGGGGACGATCTACCAGATCATCCACATTTGGAATAGCCGCAAGAGAGGCAGGAATCGCAGCCTTCGATATGCACGAAGCTGGCCTCGCCGCAGCGGGGACAGAAGCGCGCCGGCGCGCCTTCGCGGGGCACCGAGGCCACCGGGAGAACAGGACTGCGCTTGCCCATGAACCCGATGGCGACCATATGCCGCTCGATCACTTCGCCGATGGCGGCCAGGAGCGAGGGCACGTAACGGCCATTGCTCCATTGCCCGCCGCGGGGATCGAAGATCGCCTTGAGCTCGTCCACGACAAAGGAGACATCGCCGCCGCGCCGGAACACGGCCGAGATCATCCGGGTGAGCGCCAGCGCCCAGGCATAGGCCTCCATGTTCTTGGAATTGATGAAGACCTCGAAGGGCCGCCGCCGCCCGTCCTTCTCGATGTCGTTGATGGTGATGTAGAAGGCGTGATCGCTTTCCAGCCATTTGATCTTGTAGGTGCGGCCGGGCAGCGTCTCCGGCCGGTCGAAGGGCCTGGTCATATAGACCACATCGCCGCGTACTTCACGCGGTAACGGTGCGGGCAGCGGCAGTTCCGGTTCCACATTGCCTGCCGCCGGGAGAGGGAGCGCGGGTTCCGCTTCGGAAGGCTCGGCCGCAGCCGCCAGCACCGCGCCGGTCACGTCATTGGGCCGGTAGGTGGTGCAGCCCTTGCAGCCCATCTCATAAGCCTTGCGATAGACGTCCTCGAAGTCCGCGAAGGAAATCTCGCGCGGCACATTGATGGTCTTGGAGATCGCCGAGTCGATATAAGGTTGGGCCGCCGCCTGCACCTTGAGATGGTCGTCCGGCGTGATGCTCTGGGCGGTGACGAAATAATCGGGCAGGGGGGCGCCGGCGCCGAACCGCACCCGGAACTTGCGCAGGGCATAATCTTCCACCGTTTCTTCGCTCCTGCTGCCGTCGGGCAACAGCACCTTGCGGCCATAGCGCAGGGCAAAGACCGGTTCGATGCCGCTGGAGACATTGTCGGCGAACAGCGAAATCGTGCCGGTGGGAGCGATGGAGGTCACCAGCGCATTGCGGATGCCATGCTGCGCGATGCTCTGGAAAATGTCGGGCGGCAGCGCCTGGATATGCGGCCGCGCCAGGTAAGCATCGCGGTCGTACAGGGGAAAAGCGCCTTTCTCCTCCGCCAGCTTCACCGAGGCGCGATAGGCGGCATGGCTCAAAGTCGAAAGCCAGCTCCGGATCAATTCCAGGCTCTCCGGCGAGCCATAACGCGCCTTGCAGAAGATCAGGGCATCGGCGAGACCGGTGACCCCAAGTCCGATCCGCCGCTTGGCCAAGGCTTCATGGTGTTGCGCAGCCAGCGGAAAACGCGACACGTCGATGGCATTGTCCAGCATGCGCACCGCGCTGCCGGTCAGCTCCTTAAGTTCATCCAGGTCCAGCCGGGCGTCGCCGTCAAATGGATTGCGCACCAGCTTGGCGAGATTGATCGAGCCCAGCAGGCAGGCGCCATAAGGCGGCAGGGGCTGTTCGCCGCAAGGGTTGGTGGCGCGGATGGTCTCGCAATAGGAAAGATTATTCTCCCGGTTCACCCGGTCGATGAAGATCACGCCCGGCTCGGCATGTTCATAGGTCGAGCGCATGATCTTGTCCCACAAGACCCGCGCCTTCAGGGTGCGGTAATCCCGGCCGCCGAAGGCCAGCGTCCAGTCGCCATCCGCTTTCACCGCGGCCATGAAGGCATCGCTCGCCAGCACCGACAGGTTGAAATTGGAAAGCCGCCCCTTCTCCCGCTTGGCGGTGATGAATTCCTCGATATCGGGGTGATCCACCGACAGCGTCGCCATCATCGCGCCGCGCCGCGAGCCCGCGCTCATGATGGTGCGGCACATCGCGTCCCACACCTCCATGAAGGAGACGGGGCCGGAGGCGTCCGCGCCCACGCCTTTCACCAGCGCGCCTTTGGGACGCAGCGTGGAAAAGTCATAACCGATGCCCCCGCCCTGCTGCAGCGTCAGCGCCGCCTCGCGCAGGTGCGAAAAAATCCCGTCCATGGAATCGGGAATCGCGCCCATCACAAAGCAGTTGAACAGGGTCACGGCCCGCCCCGTCCCGGCCCCGGCCAGGATGCGCCCCGCCGGCAGGAATTTGTGTCCCGCGAGCGCATGGCCGAATTGCTCCGCCCGGGCGATGCGGGTTTCCGCCGGCTCGGCCAGCGCCAGCGCGCTCGCCACCCGCGCCCAGCTGTCCGCGACATCGCGGTCGCCGCCGCCGCCTTCCGTCCGGAAGCGGTATTTCATGTCCCAGATCTGGCGAGAAATATCGGTCATTCGTCCCATACTAAGCGCAAGCGCCAAACGTTCCCCAATATGGCGCTTGTTCTCTTAATGTTCCAGCCCCCACCAGTGGGGCGCTCACCCGGCTTTGGGCTTATCCGGCGCTTCGATTCCTTGCCGCTTCGCCTCGAGATGCAGCTTGTAGAGATGCGCCAGCATCTTGGTGAGGCCTGCAATATCCCCCGCCGCCGCCAGACCCTCCAGGAACGGGTTGATCACGGTCCGCGGCCGCCCGACCAGGGACATGAAGACCGCCACCTTGCGGCCGACCAGGGTGGCGACATAGTCGGCAAAGCCGGGCCTCAGGAGCGCCTGCTCGTCGGTCAGGATCATGAATTCCATGCCGGCACCCGCGGCGCGATAGGCTTCCGGCAGCTCGTCGCGGTCAAGCTCGATCAGCAGCACGCCGCTGCGGTCCGGCCGCCAATTCTCGCCCAGAAGCGGCTGCTTCCTCCAGCCGCAATGAAAGATACGGCAGAGTTGATAACGCGTTTCATAGATGCCGCAGCCCGAGCCGGTGCAATGCCGGCACATCTCTCCGGCGGCTTTCTTGTAGCCTTCCTTGGCGTTGAAGCTCAGGGCATGGCAGCAGACCACGCAGCTGCCGCAGCTGTTCTGCGGAACCGGCTCGTTCATGGCGGCAAAGGCACCGCGCCCGGAAATTGGATTCCGCGCTGCTGCAAATGCAGTCCATAGATATGAAGCAGCATTTTGCGTGCCCCTTCCATGTCTCTTCCCGCCGCCATCGGTGCCAGATATTCGTTGATCAGGGTCTTGGGGCTGTCGGCCGAGAAATAGACCGCCACCCTCCGCGACACCAGAAGCGTCAGATATTCGGCAAAGCCGGGGCGCGTGATCGCGCGCGTCCCCCCCAGCACCACGAAATTGAACCCGGTGCTTGCCCCGTCATATTGCGGCGGCACGTTTTTTTCGACCAGCAGGATCATCACGCCGCTGCGGTCCGGCCGCCAATCCGGCCCCAGCGCCGGGATCACCCGCCAGCCGCAAAGGAAGCTCCGGCATATTTTCGGCCGCGTTTCATAGATGCCGCAGCCGCGCCCCGTGCAATGGGAACACAGAATGCCCGCCTTCTTGGAAAACTCGCCGGTTTCGATATTCAGCCATTCGCAGCACATCACGCAGTCGCCGCAACTGGTGTCGGGTTCGAAGGCCGGCGACCCTTCCACGCCGCTCATGGCGCCTGGTCGAGCAGCCGGCTGGTCGCCGTCTCGATGCGCTCTTCCAACAGGGCCATGAATTCTCCGCGTTTCAAACCGGGGCCGATCGTCTCCAGGAATTGCAGTGTGATGATGCCGGGCTCCTTGGTAAAGCCCCGCCAATAGCGGCCGGAATTCAGCGCCACCGGCACGCAGCTTGTTTTCAGGACGGCATAGAGTCCCGCCACGCCTGGCTTATAGTCCGGCGGCGCGCCCGGCTTTTTGCGGGTTCCCTCGGGGAAGATCAGCACCGGCCGCCCTTCCTTGATCACTTGGGCCGCCGCCTGGCTCATCCCGCGCAGCGCTTCCGCGCCCGCGCCGCGGTCGATGGCGATGGCCGCCGCCTTCCACAAATACCAGCCGTAAATCGGAATGCGCAGCAATTCGCGCTTGAGCACGATCCCAGGATTGTCGAGCGCGATATAAAGCGCCAGCGTGTCCCACATGCTCATATGCTTGGACGCCACCAGCACGCCGCCTTTGGGCGCCTCGCCGACCACGCGCATGCCGATGCCGGAGAAAATCTTGAGCCCCCACAAGGTGGCGTTCGCCCAGCCCCGCGCCATCCACACCGTCCAGCGCCTGGGACCCGCCAATATCGGCAGGAAGATGATTCCCATCACGATGGTGAGGAACACGAACCAGAGGAGGAACAAGCCCGAACGCAGGACCCTCATCGCATCGCCGTAAGCGACGCCAAGGTGGTGCTTGCCACGCTCGCCAGGTATTTGACGAACTCCCGCTGCAGGACCATGAAGCTCCTGGGCGTCCACCAATGCTCGAGATCGACGCTGTCCTCGTCCACCGGATAGGACAGCAGGGTCACGTCCGGCATGGCATGGCCGAATTCCTGCATGGCGCGCGGCGTGTGATAGCGCGCCGTCACCACCGCCACGCTGTGGAACTGGTGCATATGCACCCAGTCGGCCGCTTCCGCCGCATTGCCGCGTGTGTCCTGCGCCGCATAGTCGATGTCCGCGCAACAATCGAAGCGCGCCCCGCCATGCGCCAGGCTCCGCAAAGTCTGGCGCGTGGTCTGCTGGCTCACCCCGCTGATCAGAAGCCGCTTCCCCACGCCTTTCTCGAACAGCCTGACCGCGCCCTCCAGCCGGGAATCGCCGCCGGTCAACACCACGACCGCGTCCGCTTCCGGCGGCACATCCGGCGGCACCGGCAAAAGGAACACCCAGAAAAGAAAAGCGATGCCGTAAATCAGCGCCACCGCGACGACAGCCTTGATGAATCCGCCCACCATGACGCCGAGTCTAATAGATGGCTTTCACCACGGAAAGCACCGAGATTCGCGCCGTGGCCCAGGCGATCAGCGACGCCGCCACGGGCACGCTCAACAGCCACGGTATCTCTGTCCATTTCAGGGACAAGGGCGGCAGGAAGGGAACCGCTTCCACGCCGATTTGCTCAAGCCCGCCTGCGCCCAGGAAGAACACCATCGCGAACAGTGTTCCGGTCAGTCCCGCCACCAGGGCGGAGACCAGGTAATGCCATTCCACGGTGCGGGCGATGAAACCCGGCAACGCTCCCATTTGATGCAAAAGCTCCACCATTTCGTGATGCGCGCTCAACCCTGCCCGCGTGGCGAAGGAAACCGCCGCCGCGGTAGCGCCCGCGATCAAGAGCAGAATCCCATAGGCCGAATAGCGCACCGTGTTGGCCAGCGACGCCAGCCGCGATATCCAGCGGTTGTGATCGTCCAGGATGGCGTTGGGCGCCGCTTGTTTCAGCCTGGCGGTGAGTGCCGCGATATCCACCTCCTCGCCGGGCACGATGGTGGCGTCGATCAGGCGCGGCAAGGGAATCTCCGCCACCAGATTGTTCTTGCCGATCCAGGGTTCGACCAGGGCCTGGGTGTCGGTGTCGGACAGCAGCGCCGCATGCGCGATGCCCGGCGTCGCATTCAACACGTCCAGCGCCGCCTCGACTTGCGCCTGCAAGCCCTTTTGCGCATCGCCCCCCTGAGACCCTTGCGGAGAATCGGGCGGCAGCACCTGCACTGTGAGCTTGGCGGCCAGCCCCGATTGCCAGCCAAGCGCGGCGCGGTCGGCGATCAGCGAAGCACCCAAGGCCAGCGCCGCCAGGAACGCCATCACCGCGATCACGAAGTCGAGCGGCGCCGCACCCTTGTCGCGCGGCAGCACCGGATTGCCTGCGGCCACCAGCTTTATCATGACGCGTTCGCCGCCGGCGTCATGCCCGCTGCCAAGCCCGCCCCCAAGCCCGGCGTCAGCCCCTGCACCGCTCCTGCGCGCAATTCCACCAGCCGTCCATCCACCAGCCGCATTTCGCGCGCCCGCGTCGCTTCGATCAGCGCCCGGTCATGGGTGGCGATCAGGACGGTGGTGCCCAGCCGGTTCAGTTCCGCGAACAGCCTGATCAGCCTCGCCCCCATTTCGGGATCGACATTGCCGGTGGGCTCGTCGGCGATCAGCAGATCGGGCCGCGCCACCACGGCGCGGGCGATGGCGACGCGCTGCTGCTCGCCGCCCGAAAGCGTGGGCGGCGGCGCGTTCATCCGGTCGCCCAGCCCCACCCAGGACAGCAGCTCCTCCACGTCATGGGCATAATCGGCCACCCGCTTGCCGGCCAGCCGCAAGGGGAGTGCCACATTGTCGAAGGCCGAGAGATGATCGAGCAGCCGGAAATCCTGGAACACCACCCCGATCCGCCGCCTCAAGCCCGGCAGCTCTGTACGCTTGGTGGTGGCGAGGTCCCGCCCGAACAGGGTGATCAGCCCGCGCGAAGGCGGCTCGGCCAGGTAGATCAGCTTCAAAAGCGTGGTCTTGCCCGCCCCGGAAAGCCCGGTCAGGAAGGTAAACGAGCCGCCGTCCAGCACAAAGGTGACGTCGCGCAGCACCTCCGGCCCGGTGCCATAGCGCATGCCGACATTTTCAAAGCGAACCATGGCCGGGAATCATAAGGGGCGAGCGCGACCCGGAAAAGTGTGCAGCGTTGCCGCTACGCTGTGGCTAAGCAACTTCCGTAAGGTCGCGACCATTCAATAGCCCGCTTGCGGTCATCTTTATTGGCTTCTATTTTCTCTCGAAAGGGCTGATTTTCCGGCATGATTCTCACCTGTCCCGCCTGTTCAACCCGCTATCAGGTCGATGAGGCGAAATTCCCGCCCCAGGGCCGCAGCGTCCGCTGCGCCAAATGCGGCCATGTCTGGCACCAGCCGGGTCCGCAAGGGGAGCAGCCGCCGGAGCCCGCCGTGGCGGATGCATCGCCCCCCGCCGTGCCCGAATCCCATGACGGCAACCAGACGGACATCAACCAGACTTTGGCCCGCTTCCGTTCCGACATGGCGGCCAAGGCCCATGCCACGGCTGCCGCACAAGCGGAAAAGAAACGCTCTCTCATCCCTCTGCTCGGCGTTGCCGCGGGCTGGGCGGCGCTTATCGCGGCGGTGCTCCTGATCGGCTATGCCGCGGTGCGTTACCGGCAGGAGGTCGCGGTGATCTGGCCGCAATCGGCCGGCGTCTATGAGAAGCTCGGCCTCAAGGTCAACACCGAAGGCCTCGATTTCGTCCATGTCGATTATCACCGCGAGGGTGAGGACGGGGAGGTCGTGCTCGCCGTCACCGGCCAGATCGTCAACAACGCACCGCGCGAATTGCCGGTGCCGCAAAGCGTGCGCGTCAGCCTGGCGGATTCCGCCAATCATGAGATCTATCACTGGAGCTTCACGGCGCCGGTGCAAAGCCTGAAGCCCGGCCAGTCCGCCCCTTTCACCACCCGCCTTTCCAGCCCGCCCGCCGGCGCGCGTCATCTGGAAGTGCGGTTCGCCCCGCCCGGATCATAATGTCATGATCGTGAGCGCCAAGGCCATGATATCGGCATCATGACATCCAAGCGCGAAGTCCTTTACAGCGAAGAGAAGATCGCCGCCCGCGTTACGGAGCTGGCGAAAGAGATCGCGGCTTCGAGGCTGCGTCCCGACATCGCCATGCCGATCCTGGTGGGCGGCTTCATCTTTGCCGCCGACCTGATCCGCGCCTTGGCGAAAGAAGGCGTGGAGCTGGATGTGGAAATGCTCTGGCTGCGCTCCTATGGCGACAAGCGTGTCGCCAGCGCCATCTCCATGATCGCGGGCCCCTCGGAGCAGATCGCCGGCCGCCATGTGCTGGTGATTGACGGCGTGCTCGATCAGGGCCGCACCATCCAGAAAGCGGTGTCGCTGATCGAGGCGGCGGGCGCGGCCTCGGTCCAGGTCGCGGTGGCGCTCGACAAGCAGCGCTCCGACGCGGTCGCCCGCGCCGATTATGTCGGCTTCGAAGCCGGCAATGATTTCGTGATCGGCTACGGCATGGACGATGCGGGCAAATTCCGCGGCCTGCCCTTCATCAGCCGCGTACTGTGACCCCTCTCTCCCGTTGGGGGAGAGGCAGAGCGCGCGTCAGTGCGCGAGGGTGAGGGGAAAACCCGAACCAAATTCTCCATGGGCGGGCTTGACCCGCCCTTCCATAGGCCGCTTCAACATGCATTTCTGTCATTCCCGCCCGAGCGAAGCGAATCCTTGAGCCCTCCGGCGCGCGAAGCGCGTGAGCAGGTCCGGCGGACCTGCGAAAGGAGGCGAACGCCCCGAGTTCGGGCGACGGGCAGCAACGAGCGCTTGCGCGAACGCATAAAAGACTCCTCATCCTGAGCTTGTCGAAGGATGAGGAACCGCCTCTACCCGCCCCCGCCCGCCGCGCCGCCCGGCCCGCCGCCCGGCGGGGCGAAGTTCTGCACATCCTTGTTGGGGCCGCTCTTGGGTCCGGGCTTGGCCCAGCGGATGGTGCCTTTCAACCCCTCCGGCCCGCCGCCCACCGGCTTCGACAAGACAAGCGTGAAATTCTTCGCCTCCTTGGGCGCAAGACTGGCCACATTCCATTCCGCCACCGTGGCCGCGCCGTCCATATGCGTGCCCTTGTATCCGTCGCCGGTGGCGCTCACCACGCTCACCCCCGCCGGCACCGCCACATCGATGGTCATGCCCTGGGCGGTGATGCCCTTGCCTTTGAGCCCGTTATTGGCGACGGCCAGCGTATAGCTCGCGCCGTTCGCGCCGCTTGCGGGCGCGCTCATCCGCGCCTGGAGCTGCGGGCGGAAGCCGATATCGCCATGCGCCCAGTCATAGATGTCTTTCAGCTCGGCTTCCGTCACCCGTGTCGGCACGAAATTGCCCATGCGCAGCGGCGGCCGGCGGCCAGCCCCGCCGCCCGGCGGCTGAAGCGGCGGCAGCGGATTGCCCTGTGCCAGCTCCTCTTCCACCTTCTCCATCACATCGGTGTGGGTGAACACCATCTGCTTGAAGAGGTTGAAGTCGGCATTGAGGCCGCCCAGCGTGCCGCGCGGCATGTCGAAAGTGGGGCCATGGCACTGGGCGCAGCCCACGTCATGGAACACCTGCTGGCCGTGCGGCATGGAGGCGTCGGCGGTGAACCGCCACGGCCCGGGATCGGCCTTCTTGGGCAGGGTGGCGAAATAGGCGGCCAGGTTGCTGAGGTCCTGGTCGGAATACTGGCTCTCCACATAGGCGGGCATGATGCCCCAGGGCTTCCTCACCGCCTGCTTGAATTCGGAAGGGGAAAGCCCGCGCCCCGCGAGGTCCGGCCCGAAGGCGCCTTCGCCGTCCTTGCCGTGGCAGTTGCGGCATTGGGTGAAATTGCCGTCCCACAGCGACTTGCCGGCGGCGGCATCGCCCGCGCTTTGCGCCCGTGCGGCGCCCGCCAGGGACAGCGCCAGCAGCGCGCTGGACGACAGTATCAGCGCCGCGATGTTCTTTTTCATCGAATCCCTCCCGATGGGTCTTTGGCGAATGTTAACGCAAGAACGGCCGAGGCGGGAGTGCCCTTCCGCACCATTCCGCACCTTGCCGGCCTGTAATGCGCGCGCGCCGGGAGGAACTGCGGAGGAAACAACACGTTCTCGACTGCCAGAGCCCTGACCCGGTCCCCGATGCGTACCCTCCTCACCGCTTTGGCGGTCTTCACTTTGGCCGCCGCCGCACCCGCCTGCGCGCAAGACAATCCCACCGGGGGCGACGGCGGCATCCCAAAGGAAGGGATTCAAGGCTATGTCGCGCTGGGCGCCGGCCTGCTCCCCGATTACGAAGGCGCCAGCAAATACGTCACTGTCCCTTACTTCGACGGCCAGGCCAATCTGGGCAATTACTTCCTGCGCTTCGACGGCGCCCTGGAATTGAACCTGCTGGATGACGAGCATTTTCATGCCGGCCCCCTGATCGGCTATCGCATGGGGCGCGGCGATGTCTATTCCGGCGCGGTCGCGGCCATGCGCCATATCCGCTACTCCGTCACCGACGGCGGCTTCATCGAATATGAGCATCTGGCCCAAGACCCCCGCTCGGGGGAGCGCATCACCCTTTCCATCGCCGACGGCAACATCAACCGCGACACCGGGCTTGAGATCGATCTGCGCGCCCTGGCCCACCGCCCGCTCGCCTTCATCGATGAAGGCCTGATCGCCACCATGGAGATCGATACCGCCTGGAGCGACGGCGACTATATGCAGACCTTCTTCGGCGTGAACGCCGCCGACGCGGCCGCAAGCCGCTTTCCCGTCTTCAACGCCGGCGCCGGCGTCAAAAGCGCGGGCGCCTCGCTCTCCTTGGATCAGTTCCTCTCCCCCAAATTCAGCATCGGCATCCGCGCCCACTACGCCCGCCTGCTCAACGCCGCCGCCGACAGCCCGGTGACCCGGATTGCCGGCTCGGCGGATCAGATGTTTGGCGGCGTGGTGGTGGGATATGTACTCTAGCGGCTGATGGGGAAGGCCGCCTCCCTCGCTTCGCTCGGCGAGGGGCAAGCTTTTCTAAGCTCGCTTTCGCTCACGAAGAAAAGCTAAGCCAACGCCGCGAGCTTGGGCGAGCGGCCGGAACGGTCGCCGAAGCAGCCCTTTACCCCTGGATGATCTTGGTCCGCCGTGTCTTGGCGGGCTTCGGTGCCGGCGCATCCGCCGCCGCCTGCCGGTCCGCTTCCTCTTTGGCCAGGCGCAGCGCGCGCAGCTTCGCGGTCTTGGCGTCGCTGGCGGCATTTTCCTGCGCCACCATGTTTTTCACAAGTTGGCTGCGTTCGTCATGCGCGGCGAAATGATTCTGCGCCTTGCGGCGGGCCGCATCGCGCTGGCCTGGCTTCGGTTCGCCCCCCATGTCGGAATCGGCCATCTTGCTCTCCTTTGAAAAAAGAGCGGCCCCTTTTGAAGAGACCGCTCCCGTCACAAGCCTTAAGCGGCTTTCAGATTGCCCGCCTTGGCGCCGCGCGCATCCGGAAGGATGTCGAACGAAACCCGCTGGCCTTCATTCAGGCTGCGCAGGCCGGCCGCTTCCACGGCCGAGACATGCACGAACACGTCCTTGGCGCCGCCGTCGGGCGCAATGAAGCCGAAGCCTTTGCTGGAGTTGAAGAATTTCACGGTACCTAATGCCATATTACTACTTTCCTTTGCTTAAAGTTCCATGAGCGCGTTTTGCGGCCACGGCCGAGGGCTCAACAGCATCAGGAAAGAGGGTTTCAGGTCGTCCGGCGCGCGCTCGCGAGTGGGCAACAGAAGCGCTTCGTCTGATGGACGTAAGAACCACGTGAACTTGGATATAGGTGCTGGGGGGCGGGATTGCAAGGAGAGAGGGGATTAATTCCTGGGCGCGTTAACCTAGAGCAAGTGCGCGTGATGGCGCAGGCGTTGGTCTCCAACCAGATGTTCATGGTGTGATGGTGGGTGTTGTGGAGGGGTTTTGCTGATAGCACCCTAAGGTTCACTCGCTAGCGCCGGATTACCCCTTGTTGCTATTGTTGCGCGACCATGAGGGCGGGGCTGACTGGTGCGGCAAAACGCTGAATCCGAAGGCGCGGGCGAAGGCAAAGGCTCCCAACCGAGCCATCTAACTGATTTTCATGCCAAATATTTCGCCTACGAACTGACGAAGCGCAGCGCTTCGGACAGCATTGAGAAACTCGCTGGCGTGCTGGCCGACGCTCAGGTTGATCTGAACCCCCACCAAGTGGAAGCCGCTCTGTTTGCCTTCCGTAACCCGTTTTCTCGGGGCGCCATCCTCGCTGATGAAGTCGGGCTGGGCAAAACGATTGAAGCGGGCTTGTTGCTCTCTCAGAAGTGGGCGGAACGGCAACGCAAGCTTCTCATCATTCTGCCCGCGAACCTGCGAAAGCAATGGAATCAAGAACTGCTAGACAAGTTTCATTTGCCGTCCGTTGTGCTGGAAAACAAAAGCTTCAATGAAGCGATCCGCAAGGGCAACCTCAATCCATTCGCACAAGATGGCATCATACTTTGCTCGTACCAATTTGTGCGCAGCAAAGAGCCGTATGTGCGGCAAGTGTCGTGGGATTTGGTAGTCATTGACGAAGCCCACCGCCTGCGCAACGTCTATAAAACCTCAAGCCGGATTGCCCTCGCTATCAAGCAGGCCGTGGCGCCGTTCCCGAAGGTTCTTCTGACGGCCACCCCGCTTCAGAACTCGTTGCTGGAACTCTATGGTCTGGTCAGCATCATTGATGATTACGCTTTTGGCGACCTAAAGAGCTTCCGTTCACGGTTCGCGCGCCTTGGAAATGACGCGGATTTTGCAGAGCTTAAGGAACGGCTCAAGCCGGTCTGTAAGCGCACCCTGCGTCGTCAAGTTCTGGAATACGTCCCCTACACAAACCGCCACGCCCTGGTGCAAGAGTTTGTGCCGTCATCGGACGAGCAGCGGTTGTATGATCTCGTCAGCGACTATCTGCAAAGCCCAACTCTTTATGCACTGCCGGCCAGCCAGCGCCAGCTTATGACGCTGATCCTGCGCAAGCTGCTCGCCTCCTCCACCTATGCCATTTCGGGCACCTTAGAAGGTCTGGCGCAAAAATTGGAAAACGCTGCTGCGGCGGCGGAAGCCGTGACTACTCCGCCGGATGAGCTTCCCGACAATCTGGAGCAATTCGACGAACTGGCGGATGAATGGGAAGAAGACGAGGACAAGGCTGCGAACCCAGGCGGTCAGGGCTATACGCCAGAGCAACTCAGGGAGTTGAAAGAGGAGCTTCAACAACTCCGCGAATTCCGCCAGCTTGCCGCGTCCATCGTAAAGAACTCCAAGGGTGAGGTTCTGTTAACGGCGCTACGACGCGGGTTTGACGCGGCACAGAAGGCCCAGGCCAAGGATGCAAACGCTACGTTTCAACAAAAGGCGATCATCTTCACCGAATCCCGCCGCACGCAAGACTATCTGTTCCGCATCCTGGAGCAGACGGAATTCAAGGGAAGGGTGATGATTTTCAACGGGGTCAATAACGATCCCGGATCGAAGGCTATCTACCAAAAGTGGTTAGCGAAGCACGCCGGCACCGACCGTGTCACCGGCTCGCCATCGGCCGACATGCGCGCGGCGCTGGTAGAGCATTTCCGCGATGAAGCGGCAATCCTGATCGCCACAGAAGCGGCGGCCGAGGGTGTCAACCTCCAGTTCTGCAATCTGGTCGTGAATTATGACCTGCCGTGGAATCCCCAGCGTATTGAACAACGCATAGGACGCTGCCACCGCTACGGGCAAAAATTCGACGTGGTGGTCGTCAACTTTCTCAACAAGACCAACGCCGCTGACCAGCGCGTCTACCAGCTTCTCGACCAGAAATTTCAATTGTTCAACGGCGTTTTCGGCGCGAGCGACGAAGTTTTGGGTGCGGTGGAATCCGGCGTGGACTTTGAGAAGCGTATCGCGGCCATTTATCAAAAATGCCGCTCGCCGGTTCAAATACAATTCGAGTTCGATCAGCTCCAGAAGGAGCTTGAAACCGACATTGCTGAGGGCCAGCGCGATGCCCGCGAAAAGCTTTTGGACAATTTCGACCAAGACGTAGTGGAAAAGGTCAAAGTTCAAAGTCACACGGTGCTGGATCGCTTCAACCGCCAGCTATGGCTTACCACCCGGCATGTGCTGGATGGTCACGCGCATTTCCAAGATGCGGATTACAGCTTCATGCTGCATGACAATCCCTTTGCGGGCGAGACGATTCATCCAGGTCCCTATCGCATAGGTAAGAATGTGGAAGACGCTAACACCTATCGCGCGGGTCATCCCCTGGCGCAGCGTGTGCTCGCCCGCGCCAAGGGCGCTGAGACACCTGCCCGCACTTTGACCTTCGACCTTACCGGAAGCGGCAAGAACATCGCCATCCTTTCGCCCTTCGTGGGCAAGAAGGGGTGGCTGCGTGTCATGCGGCTGGCCGTCACGGCACTGGAGACTGAGGATCATATCCAGTTTGCCGCCTTTGCCGATGACGGTGCCCCACTGGACGAAGCCCAATGCCGCCGGCTGTTTGACCTGCTTGCGGCTGATGCAGGCGAGGCCGCGCCGGACAATGCCGTCGCCAATCGGCTTGATGGGATTGCGGCGGAGGTTCGCCAGACCACGCTGGAGGAAATGAGCGTCCGCAACGGTCGCTGGTTCGACACCGAGATGGACAAGCTGGAGCATTGGGCCGAAGACCGCCGGGTGGCGTTGAAGGCAGAGCTTGATGAAGTTGACGACGCTCTCAAGGAGGCGCGCAAAGCGGCGCGCACGGCGCCATCCCTGCCAGAGAAGTTCAAGCGCCAGAGCGAGGTCCGCCGCCTGGAAGCAAAGCGCAATGAAGCCTTCCGGGCCTATGACCAGGCGAGTCAGGAGCTTGAGAAGCAGAAAGACGGGCTGTTGGACGACATCGCAAAGCGGCTGGAGCAGCACATAGAAGACGAAGCTCTTTTCACCATCCGTTGGGGCGTGGTCTAATGGCTTATAACAAAATGTGGGAATTGTCGGGGCGATAAATGGCGGAGGAAATAAAGACTGAAGCGGAGAAGCTCGCCCTCGAATCACTCGACATTTCAGCCGAAAGGCGGGACGAAATTTTGCGGCTGTTCCCCGAAGCGCGGACGGATGGCGGCAAGATTGACTTCGACCAACTCAAGCGTGCGCTGGGTGAAGCCGTTGACGCTGGCAAGGAACGCTATGGTCTGGTCTGGCCCGGCAAGGCGGAGTGCTTCAAGACGATCCAGGCGCCAAGCCTCGCTACGCTCCGGCCCGCCCCTGAGGAAAGCGTCAACTTCGACACCACCGAAAATCTGATTATCGAAGGCGACAATCTGGAAGTGCTGAAGCTTCTTCAGAAGTCATATCTGGGCAGGATCAAGATGATTTACATAGACCCGCCCTACAACACGGGCAATGATTTCATCTATCCCGACACCTATGCTGAAAGCCTGCAAACCTACCTGCAATATACCGGACAGGTGGACGCGGAAGGGCGCAAATTCGGCACCAACACAGAGGCGGATGGCCGTTATCACTCCAAATGGCTGAACATGATGTATCCGCGCTTGTATCTTGCGCGGAACTTATTGCGCGATGACGGTCTCATTTTTGTAAGCATTGACGATACGGAGGTCGAGAATCTGCGCCGTCTTTGCAATGAGATATTTGGCGAGGAAAGCTTCGTCACCCAATTTGTTTGGAAGTCCCGCGTGAGCGAGGACACAAGAGCAAAGACAGGGGTTTCCAGCGATCACGAGTACATAGTGTGCTATGGAGCGGCGGCCCTTCGCGGTGCAGAGAAGGACACGTCAAAGTTTGCTAACCCAGATAAGGACGCGCGCGGCCCGTGGCGGAGCGCCGACCTTACCGGGCTTGCCACGAAAGACGCGCGGCCAAATCTTCATTACGATCTCGTCAATCCAGAGACCAAGATAAATTATGGCTGCCCTCCCAAGGGCTGGCGATATGACCCAAAGACTATGGCGCAGAAGATTGTGGAGAAGCGCATCCTCTGGCCCGCTGACAGTACGGGGCGACCTCGCCACAAGCTATTCGCTCAGGAAATTGCGAGTGAGTTCAAAAATATTTCCTCGCTCATTCTTGATGTGAATACCGCCCAGGGCACTAGGGAGTTGAATGAAATTTTTGGAGAGGAGCTTTTTCCATTTCCAAAGCCTTCGTCGCTAGTTAGGAAATTCATCGAGCAAGCTGCCGGCGATGACGATATCGTTTTGGATTTTTTTGCTGGGTCAGGTACGACGGCGCACGCCGTCCTTGCAGAAAATAACGAACGCATTAGTAGCCGGAAGTTTATTCTTGTTCAGTTGCCAGAGCCGACGCGAACCAAAAGGCCGGATGGCGCATGGGAAGAAACTGCCGCTTCCCGCGCTGGATACCTCACGGTTGGGGACCTCACAAAGGAACGGGTTCGTCGGGTGATAGATAAGCTCGCCAAACAAGAGGCCGAGAGCCCGAAGTTGGGCCATGAAAAACGTGACTTAGGATTCCGCTGCTTCAAACTGGCTGACTCAAACTTCAAAGCTTGGGATTCGGGCGCTCCTAATGATGCGGCGGCCTTGGGTGAGCAGCTAACGCTGCACATTCAGCATGTGCAGAAAGGGCGCACCGGAGCGGATATTCTCTATGAGGTTCTCCTGAAAAGCGGCTTTCCGCTTACCGCTCCTGTCGAAAAGCTTCAACTGGTCGGTAAGGAGGTGTTCGCGGTCGCTGATGGAGCCATGCTCGTCTGCCTTGAGCATGAGCTAACTCTGGACCTCATTCGCGCAATGGCGGAGAAGAAGCCTGAGCGGGCTGTCTGCCTGGACGAAGGGTTCGCGGGCAACGATCAACTCAAGACCAACGCCGTTCAGACCTTCAAAAACAAGGGTATTGTCTTTCGGACGGTATAAGCCATGAAGCTTCAGTTCGACGCGAACCAGGCATTCCAACTCGACGCTATTGCGGCGGTAGCGGACCTGTTCGACGGCCAGCCTTTGGACGCGCCCGAGTTTTCAGTCATCAAGTCTATTGAAAAGGTTGAGCTGTTCGCGGGGCAGGAGCGCACTGAATTGGGTGTCGGCAACCGCCTCCTGCTGGATGACGCCAAGCTGCGCGCCAACGCCCGTTCGGTGCAGGCCCGCAACGACATTGAGGTGGCGGACGATGGTACGGCCCTGGAAGGGTGGGAGTTATTCGATGCCCCAGCCAATGCACCCCGGTTCTGCCCGCACTTCTCGGTGGAAATGGAAACCGGCACCGGCAAGACATACGTCTATCTTCGCACGGTTTTCGAGCTTTCGCGCCGCTATGGCTTCAAGAAGTTTGTCATTGTGGTGCCTAGCGTCGCTATCCGCGAGGGCGTCCTCAAGAACATCGAAATCACGGCGGATCACTTCAAGGCGCTGTACGACAACATGCCCTTTGAGCATTTTGTTTACGATGCCCGGCGCGTGAACCGGCTGCGTCAGTTCGCCGTTGGCAATACCCTGCAAATCCAAATCATCAACATTGACGCCTTCCGCAAGAACTTCACCGGCACCGAAGCCGAGCAGAAAAGCAATGTCATCTATAAGGAAAGTGACAAGCTATCTGGTCGCCAGCCGATTGAGTTTGTGCAGGCGGCCCGGCCCATCGTCATCATTGACGAGCCGCAGTCGGTAGACAGCACCGATAGGGCGCAGGAGGCTATCAAGGCTCTGAATCCCCTTTGCACGCTGCGCTACTCGGCCACACACAAGAACCCGTACAACCTGATCTATCGTCTTGACCCCGTGCGGGCGTTTGAACTGCGCCTGGTGAAGCAAATCGTGGTGGCGAGCGCCGCAAGCGAGGGCGGTGCGAACCATCCTTTCATCCGCGTTGAAAGCATCACCTATAAGCCGTCCATCAAGGCGAAGCTGCGCCTCCATGTGCAAACTGCCGATGGGCCGAAGGAAAAGGTCGTCGCCATTAAGGATGGGGATGACCTGTTCGCCCGTTCCAATGAGCGCGCCGCCTATGCGCAGGGTTATGAGGTGGCGGAGATCAACGCCGAACCGGACGGCGAATTTATCCGCTTCACAAGCGGCGTAACTATGCGCATTGGCGACGAAGTGGGCGGGATGCGCGATGATGTTTGGCGGGTGCAAATCCGGCACACAGTGAAGAAGCATCTGGAAAAGGAATTGCAGCTTCACAATCGCGGTATCAAGGTTTTGAGCCTGTTCTTCATTGACCGAGTGGCGAGCTACCGCGACTACGATACTGCCGGCACGCCGGAGAAGGGCAAGTTCGCCAAATGGTTTGAAGAAGAACTGGCTGCGCTTGCCAAAGACCCTCGCTACAAAGTTTTGGAATGGCTGAAACTGCCAATCGAGCGGCTGCACGATGGCTATTTTGCTCAGGACAAGAAGGGGGTTCTGAAGGACACCAAGGGCGATACCCAGGCCGATGATGACGTTTACAACCTCATTATGAAGAACAAGGAGCAGTTGCTTTCGCTGGACGAGCCGCTGCGGTTCATCTTCAGCCACTCCGCCTTGCGGGAGGGTTGGGATAACCCGAATGTCTTTCAGATTTGCACACTGAACGAGACCAAGAGCGCGATGAAAAAGCGCCAGGAGATTGGGCGTGGTCTGCGGCTTCCTGTGGATCAGGATGGCAAGCGGGTTTTCGATGACTCGATCAACAAGCTCTACGTCATGGCGAACGAATCCTATGAGGACTTCGCGCGCGCCTTGCAGACCGAGTATGAGGAGGATTGCGGCGTCACGTTCGGGAAGGTGCCGCTAACCGCCTTGGCGCGGATCACCCGCGCGGTTGACGGCGAGGAGGTCCCCATTGGCAAGGAGGCGGCTGAAGCTATCCGCGACGCTCTGGTGGGGCAAAAGATGCTGGAGGCCGATGGCCGGCTAGGGTCGGCGTTCAACCCGCGCGCTAAGGACTTTAAGCTGGCTTTGCCGGCGGAGTTCGCGGGCCAGGAAGCTTCAGTTGTGGACCTTCTGGCTGCGCATCAAATCGAACGGCATATCCGTAAGGATAAGGACGAGAAGCCGAACAAGCTCAAGAAGGAAGTTACCGTTAGCCCCGAATTTGTGGCGCTGTGGGAGCGGATCAAACCAAAGACGAGCTATCGGGTTGAATTTGAAACCGAGACACTCGCTAGCAGGGCAATAGCCGCGGTTAAAAAGATGGAAAAGACCGAACATCCCAAAATACGGGTGACGGCCGGCCGCGTTGAAGTGCGCAAAGGGGGCGTAGCCACTGAAGCCGTAAGTGCTGCAGAAGAGGCGGCCGACTACATCCCCTTTATTCCTCTGCCCGACATTCTGACCTATTTGCAGAACGAAACGGAATTGACCCGCTCCACACTCGTTCGGGTTCTAAGAGAGTCTGGCCGCCTTGGCGATTTTCTGGTTAACCCGCAGCGATTCATGGACCAAGTAGCGTCTATCCTGAAATACGAATTGCACCGCCTCTTGGTGGATGGCATCAAGTACGAGCGAATAAATGGGGCTGGGCCGGAAGCCGAATGGGAGATGGTTCTTTTCAAGAACGAGGAACTCATCAACGCGCTAACTGCGCTTGAAGTCAAAAAATCCATTTACGACTATGTCGTCTATGACTCCGAGGTGGAACGCGAATTCGCTTGCAAGCTCGATCAGCGAGAAGACATTCGATTGTTCGTTAAGCTGCCTGATTGGTTCAAAGTGGACACGCCCGTAGGCTCCTATAATCCAGACTGGGCGATCGTGAAGCACGACGATCAAACGGTATATTTGGTTCGTGAGACCAAGGGCACCAAAGACTTCCTCAAACTACGCACGACGGAAGCCGACAAGGTTCGCTGCGGCCAACGCCATTTTGATGTCCTTGGTGTCCCATTCGAAGTCGTTGTGTCCGCCGATCAAGTCTAACTCGAGGTCCACAAAAAAACCCCAGAAATGCGGGCTAAGTGTCTGAGCTGATTTCAGAAAACGCGTTGAAATAAAATGAGCGGCGCTGCGCGCCGCCTGGCTCGGCCGTTCGCTTAAGCTCACGGCATTCGTCGCTCGAATTGGTCCACTGGACCAATTCGTTTGCCTGACGGCAAACCGCTCCTCATCTCAAAACAAATATCGCGTGCTGATGAAGTTGCTCTTGTGATGCACGGCGATGTCGTCCAGCAAATCTTCGCTCGCCCTGGTCTGCTTCGCCGCCACCATGGAGCGGATGGAGAAGCTGCGCAGCGCATCCGAAACCGAAAGCGTGCCTTCCGCCGAATCCTTGCGCCCCGCGAATGGGAACACGTCCGGCCCGCGCTGGCACTGGCAATTGATGTTGACGCGGCAGACCTGGTTCACCAGCGGGTCCACCAGCCGCGCAATCTGGTCGGGCTCGGTTCCGAAAATGCTGATCTGCTGGCCGTAATCCGAACTGATGATGTAATCCAGCGCTGTCTCGATGCGGTCGAACGCCATCACCGGCACCACCGGCCCGAACTGCTCTTCGCGGTAAAGCTTCATCCCGTCCTTCACCGGATAAACCACCGCCGGGCTCATCAGCGTGTGGCTGGTCGAACCGCCGCCCTTGTTCAAGATCTTCGCGCCCTTGGCCGCCGCGTCTTCCAGGCATTCGCTGAGATACTTGATCTTGTCCAGTGTCGGCATCGGCGTGATCTTCACGCCCTCCTCCCACGGCATCCCGATCTTGAGCTTCTCCAGCTCCGCCAGATAGCGCTCCAGGAATTTGTCCACGATGTTCCGGTGCACCATGATCATCTTGATCGCGGTACAGCGCTGGCCGTTATAGGAAAGCGAACCGGCGATGCATTCCTTCACCGAAAGCTCGATATCCGCATCCGGCAGCACAATCGCCGCATTCTTGGCGTCCAGCCCCAGCACCGCGCGCAAGCGGTTGGCCTTGGGATGCTGCTTTTTCAATTCGCCCGCCACTTTGGAAGAGCCGATCAAGGTCAACACATCGATCAACCCGGTCTGGATCAGGCTGGGCACCACCGTCGAGCCGCCGCCATAGACCGTGTTCACCACCCCGGGCGGGAACGCCTCGGCAAAGGCCGGCAACAGCGCATTGAACAACAGGCATCCATGCCTGGGCGGCTTGGCGATCACGCAATTGCCCATGATCAAGGCCGGGATCATGGTGGTGAAGGTCTCGTTCAGCGGGTAGTTATAGGGGCCCAGGCACAGCACCACGCCCAACGGCGTCCTGCGGATGATGCCGATCGTGTCGTCCGCGATCACAAAGCGCGAACTGGTATGGTCCAGCTCCTTCAGCGCATTCACCGTGGCGCGGATATATTCCACCGTGCGATCGAATTCCTTGGCGGCATCGGCGTAAGTCTTACCGATCTCCCACATCAGAAGCCTGACCACCTCTTCCCGCTTGGGCAGCATCTGGCGCACGAATTTCTCGACACAGGCGATGCGCCCCGCCACGCTCATGGTCGGCCATTGGCCGCGGCCATTGTTATAGGCCGCCACCGCCGCATCCAGCGCCGCCTTGGTGTCGGCATCCGAACCGGCCGGCAGGCTCCCCAACTCCATCGGCGCCAGTTTGCCGTCTTGGCCCCGCACAAAGATCGGCGAATAGATTTTCTTGCGCTCGCCGCCGGCATGGCGGAATTCGCCATTCACCAGGGTGTAATCCTGGTGCACCGGCACCGGGCGATGCTTCTCCGGAATGGCATCCAAAGTGGGGAACAGGGCTTCAAGCTGATTGGCGCTGATGGTCACGAAACATCTCCATAATTCCAAAAGGGCGCACGCGATCATGCACCCACACGAACGTTCCTATTCCCCTGCTGTGCGGTTCTTTTCAGAACTCTTTGAGAAGCCGGTCGTAGTAGTCCAGTTCCTCTTGTGGGCGCGCCCGCTGTCCCGCCCTTTTGCGTAATTCCTGCAAAATCTCGCGCGCCCTGGCAAGGTCCGTGATGCCGGGAATCTTCACCCCGGTTCCCGCCATGCCCTTGGACCGGCCCAGGGGGTCGGCGTCGCTCCGCCCGCTCTGGTCCTGCTGCTGCGCCTGCTCCGCCAGCGCCTGGGCGCCCTGTTTCAAGGCATCCAGCGCGTTCTTCTCTTCATTGCTGGCATTGTCCAGGTCCTGGCGCTGGAGCGCGCCCTGCGCCTGCTGCATCGCCTGGCCGGCCTGGTTCATCTGGCTTCCCAGCTTGGGGTCCATGCCCTTGGCTGCATCCTGCAGCTGCTTTTGCAGTTCGCTCTGCTGCCGCGCCAGGCCTTGCGTGCCGCCATCCTTGGGGTCCCCATTGCCCTGCTTCTCCCGCATGGTCTTGTCCAGAAGGCCGCGCTCCTTGCCCATCATGTCGCCCAGCTTCTGGATGGCGTCATTGAGCGCCTTGTTCTCCTGCCCGCCCTGGCCGCCTTTCGAGACTTTCAGGTTTTCCAGCAGGTTCTGCAGCATCGCCATCATCTGCTGCGCCTGTTCGCGGTTGCCCGCCGCCGCCATCTGCTGGATGGCCTTGAGCAGGTCCTGCAGGTCCTTCTGGGTAAGCTGCTTGGTGTCCTGGCTCTGCATCTCCTGCTGTTGCTGCTGGGCGCCGGGATTGTTGGCGAGCGCCTGCATATAGCGCTGCATCGCCTGGTTGTATTGCTGCAAAAGATTGTCGATCACGTCCTGCGGCGCGCGCATCTGAAGCGCCTGGCTGATCTCATTCTGCAGCCGGCGCAACTCCGCCGCCGCATCCGCCAGCCCCTGCTGCTCCAGGCTGGTCGCCATCTGCCAGAGCAGGTCCTCGACATGGGCGATGTCCGGCTCGCTGCGCGCGTTCTTGACGCCATAATAGGCCGCGCGCAACCCGACAAAGAGGCTGGGCTTGTCGGCATAGAATTTCTCCGGCGCGATGGCCAGGGCGTCGAGCGCCACCGCAACCAGGTCTCTTCCCTTGGCATCGCTGGTGGCGAGGTTCTGCCGCTGCTCGATCAGCGCACGTGCCAGGGGATCGGTGAACACCCGCGCCGGCATCTTGAAGCTGACGGTTTTGCTCTTCCCCACCTGGCCGCTGGCGTCGCGCGCTTCCAGATGGGCGTCCACCGCCAGCCCGGCATAGGGATGGGGCGTGAGATCGTTGTAATTGGTCTGGGTGATGCTTTTCGCCGCGGCAACCGGCAGGTCCACCACCAAGGGCGGCCCCGGCCGGTTATGCGGCGTGATCACCAGCTTGGCGCTGGTTACGCCATAATCGTCGCTGGCCTTGAACGATGTCTTCAAGGCCTGGTGCTCGGTGGCGCTGGGCAGGCCGTCAAAGGCGATGCTGGGCACCCGGTCCGGCACGGCGCGCAGGTGCCAATTGCCGATCAAATGCCCGGCCGACCGCACTCTTACTCTGGCGTCATGGGTTATCTTGGATGTCCCGGCATATTCGCCATTCTGGCCCACAAAGCGCGGCGGATTGCCGATGCCAAGCTGCAACCCGGGCGCCTTCGCCGCGCCATGGACGCGCAAATTCAGCACCGATCCCACCGGCACCGAGATCAGGCTGTTGTCTCCGGGCGCCAGGTAAAGCGGCGGCAGGCCGGTATAGGCGGGCGGATCGACCCAGGCATCCAGGCTCACCCCCAAGGCCGCGCCGCTGTCAAAGGCGCGGATCAGTCTTTCGCGCCAATGCACCCCGGCCACCGCCAGGCTCGCCGCCACCAGCACCAGGACGCCATAGCGCAGATAACGGGGATCGCGCGCGCTGACATCGGGATGGGGCAGGCGCACCTTGAGCCCGGTCAGGGCCAGCCGGCGTGCCTGGTGCAGCTTCCACAGGGCGACCGTGAACGGGTCGTCGCCGATCAGCGTGTCATGGCCTTCCGAGATCGGCCGGTGCTTGAGCCCATTGTCACGTTCCAGCCGCCGGGCGCCGTCTTTCCATTGCGGCCAGGAAAAATCCTTGAAGCCGCCGTCCAGCGAGAGACCGATGGCGGTGATGGTGGCCGCCAGGAGCAGCGCCTGAACGGTCCAGGGAATGAAGGCGAAGAGCCCGAACAAGGCCAGGCTGAGATAAAGCCCGGCGAAGCCCAAACCCGGCCACAGGCCGGGCAGGAAACGCTCAAGCCCCAAGCTGCCGCGCGAGCGCCAAATGGCGCGCTCCACCCGCTTGCCGGAATCACTCCCTGAGCCAGCCGGGAATAGTGTCTTGGGCGATGAGGTCGTCATGATCCTGTCTGGCTCTTACAATGCCCCACTCCCCGCCCCGGACCAAGACCTCCGGTGCCGGCGGTCGGGCATTATACGCCGAGGCCATCACGGCCCCGTAAGCCCCTGCCGTCATGATCGCCACCAGATCCCCGGCTTTCAGGGCCGGAAGCGCCCGGTTTGCCGCGAAAAGATCGGAGGTTTCGCAGACCGGCCCCACCACATCGTAAGTGACCCTGGCAGCCCCCGGTTCCGGTTCCCGCACGGGCATGATCTCATGCCAGCTTTCATAAAGGGCGGGCCGGATCAGGTCGTTCATCCCCGCATCCAGGATCAGGAAGGCCTTGGCCTCGCCCTGTTTGACATACAGCACTTCCGAGACCAGCACCCCGGCATTGGCCGCGATCAGCCGGCCGGGCTCGAAAATCAGCCGGCAGTTGAGTCCGGCCGTCGCCTTGGCGACCACCCGGCCATAAGCGGCGGGATCGGGCGGCGGCATATTGTTGTGCTCATAAGGCACGCCCAGCCCGCCGCCCAGATCAAGCCTCTCAATGGCGTGGCCGTCGGCGCGCAAGTCTCTCACCAGTTCCGCCACCAAGGCGAAGGCTTCCGCGAAGGGCGTGAGATCGGTGATCTGGCTGCCGATATGCACATCCACGCCCACGATCTCGATGCCGGGAAGCGCCGCCGCCTTCCTGTACATCGGCCGCGCCTCCCCGAAGGGGATGCCGAATTTGGTCTCCGCCGTGCCGGTGGTGATCTTGGCATGGGTCTTGGCATCCACATCGGGATTGATGCGCAACGTCACCGGCGCGCGTCTGTTCATCGCCAGCGCCACCTGGTTCAGGGCTTCCAGCTCCGGCGCGCTTTCGACATTGAACTGATAAATGCCTTCGGCGAGGCCAAGCTGCATTTCCGCTTTTGTCTTGCCCACGCCGGAAAAGACGATCTTATCCGCCGCAATGCCGGCGGCGCGCGCCTTCTTGAGTTCGCCGCCTGAAACCACGTCCGCGCCCGCGCCCAACTGCGCCAGGGTTTTCAGCACCCCCAGATTGCCATTGGCCTTGACCGAGAAAGCAATCAGGGAATCCTTCGGCAGCGCATCCGCAAACACCTTGTAATGCCGGGTCAGCGTGGCGCTGGAATAGCAGTAGAAAGGCGTCCCCACCTCGCGCGCCAGACTTTCGAGCGAAACCTCTTCGGCGCTGAGCACGCCATTCTTGTAAGCAAAATAGTGCATCTCTCTAGCGTCCGACCGGATACGGCGGCTTGGAAGGATCGGGCTCGTCCTTGGGCGTGGGCTTGCCGTCCGGCCGCACCAGATCGTTTTTCACCGCGCAACCGCCGACCATCAGGCTCAAGGCGGCGAGCAGAAGAATGGCCCTGACTCTCACCGAGCCTCTCATTGAAGCTGCCCCCGCCAATGGAAGAGCTGCTCTTTGACCCGCGCCGGCGCCGTGCCGCCCAGGCTCATGCGCGCATTCACCGAGGCTTCCAGCGACAGCGCCGCCAGCGCATCCTTGGTGATGCCGGGTTCGACCGCCTGCATCTCGGACAGCGGCAGCTTGTCCAGGGCAATGCCTTTCTCCTCCGCCAGCTTTACAATTCTGCCGGCGATATGATGGGCATCGCGGAACGGCTTCTTCAACGCTTTCACCAGCCAGTCGGCCAAGTCGGTGGCGGTGGGATAGCCCTGTTCCGCCGCCGCCCGCATGCGCTCCGGATCGGCCGACAGATCGGCGATCATTCCCGCCATCGCCGCGAGCGAAATATCGATCGTGTCGGCGGCGTCGAACACCCGCTCCTTGTCTTCCTGGAGGTCGGTGCCGTAGGTGAGCACCAGCCCCTTCACCACCGTGGCCAGCGCCACGAAATCGCCCAGCACACGCCCGCTCTTGCCGCGGATCAACTCCGCCGCGTCGGGATTGCGCTTCTGCGGCATGATGGAAGAGCCGGTGGTGAAAGCGTCCGACAATTTCACAAAGCCGAAAGCGGGCGTGGACCATTGCACCAGTTCTCCCGCCAGCCGCGACAGGTTGGTGGCCAGGACGACGCAAGCCGCCAGATATTCCAGCGCAAAATCCCGCGCCGAGATCGCGTCCATGGAATTGCGCATCGGGCGGGTGAAGCCCAGCGCATGGGCGGTGGCGTCGCGATCGATGGGAAAACTCGTGCCGGCCAGCGCCGCCGCGCCCAATGGCGACTCGTTGAGCCGTTTCCGGGCGTCGTCGAAGCGCCCCCGGTCGCGGGCGAACATCTCGATATAGGCCAGCATGTGATGACCAAAGGTCACCGGTTGCGCCACCTGCATATGGGTGAAGCCGGGCATGATGGTGCCGGCATGGCGCTCGGCCTGGGCAAACAGCGCCTTCTGCAGCTTGAGCAACCCGTGGTCGGCCCGTTCGCAAGCCGAACGCACCCAGAGGCGGAAATCGGTCACCACCTGGTCGTTGCGCGAGCGCGCGGTGTGCAGCCGTCCCGCTGCCGGACCGATGATTTCCGCCAGCCGCGCCTCGATATTGAGATGAATGTCCTCCAGTTCCCGCTTGAAGACGAACGCGCCCTGGGCGATCTCCTTTTCGATCTGGTCCAGGCCTTGCAGGATGGCGTGGCCGTCATCCTTGGAGATGATCCCTTCGCTGGCCAGCATGCGCACATGCGCCTTGGAGCCCTGGAGGTCCTCACCCGCCAGACGCTTGTCGAAATCGATGGAGGGGGTAATCTCCCCCATGATCGCCGCGGGACCGGCCTCAAACCGCCCGCCCCACATCTTGTTCGAACTCATGATATGAACTTTAGGGCCCTAGCCTGGAAACGCCAATGAACCGCAAAATCGCAACAATCCTGGCCGTTCTATATGGGATTGGCCTTACACCTGTCCAATTGGCTCCTGTCCACGCGGCCCCTGGCATGCCCAAACCGCTGACAGCTGAGAAGGCGCCAAAGCCCGCGCCGGCCGTGGCTTTCAGCGATGCCTCGGGCAAGCACACCCTGGCCTCTTATCAGGGCCGCTATGTGCTTTTGAACATGTGGGCGACCTGGTGCGTGCCCTGCGTCCAGGAGCTGCCGGCCCTGGCCAAGCTCAAGGCGGCGGTGCCCAAGCTGACCGTGCTGGCGGTGGACATGGACCGAGGTCAGGTGGATGCGGCCGGCTTTCTCAAAAGCCACAACGTCGCCGAACTGGGGTCCTTGCGGGATACCGACATCACCCTGATGCGCAGCTTCGGCGCTTTTGCGCTTCCGACCACCATCCTGATCGATCCCAAAGGCAAAGTGATTGCCGTCGCCAGCGGTCCGGCCGAGTGGGCGTCGCCGGATTCAATAGCCTACTTTAAGAGTCTAGCAGGCTGATCCTCGGCGCGCCGGAGCGTCGGCGAAGCCAGAGCGACCATAAAATACTTATCGCGTGGGAACAGGATGTTCCCCGCGATAATCGTAAAAGCCGCGGCACGTCTTCTTTCCTAACCAGCCCGCCTCGACATATTTCACCATCAAGGGACAAGGCCGGTATTTGGAATCCGCCAGGCCTTCATACAGCACCTGCATCACCGCAAGACACGTATCCAGGCCGATAAAATCCGCCAGTTGCAGCGGCCCCATCGGGTGATTGGCGCCCAGTCGCATGGCGGTGTCGATGGCATCCACATTCCCCACGCCTTCATAGAGCGTGTAAACCGCTTCATTGATCATCGGCATGATGATGCGGTTGACGATGAAGGCGGGGAAATCCTCGGCATAGGCCGCCGTCTTGCCCACCCGGCGCACGATCTCCAGCGCCGCCTGGAAGGTGGTGTCGTCGGTGGCGATGCCGCGGATCACTTCCACCAGCTGCATCAACGGCACCGGATTCATGAAATGCAGGCCGATGAAATGCTCCGGACGGTCGGTGGCGGCGGCCAGCCTGGTCACTGAGATCGAGGAGGTGTTGGTGGCGATCATCGCCTTGTCGTTGAGGCGGCCCGACAGGTCCTGGAAAATTTTCTTCTTGATGGCTTCATCTTCCGTGGCCGCCTCGATCACCAATTCGCGGTCCTTGAGGTCGTCGAAGGATTGGGTGGTGCGGATGCGCGCCAGCGCCGGTTTGATCGCGTCCATCGCGATGGTGCCCTTGGCGGCCTGACGCTGCATGTTCTTTTCGATCAGGGCCAGGGATTTGCCCAGTGCCTCCTTGTTCACATCGTCCAGCACCACGTCATAGCCGGCCAGGGCCAGCACATGCGCGATGCCGGTACCCATCTGTCCGGCGCCGATGATGCCGATGCGTTCTATGGTCATGACTCAACCCTCACTTCACTTGGTGGATTCGCCATAGCCCCGCCTGGCCAGTTCCTGGTCCAGCTCCGGCAAGGCCTGGAAAAGATCGGCCACCAATCCAATATCGGCGACCCCGAAAATCGGCGCTTCCTCATCCTTGTTGATGGCGGCGATGACCTTTGAATCCTTCATGCCCGCCAGGTGCTGAATGGCGCCGGAAATACCGATGGCCAGATAAAGCTCCGGCGCCACCATCTTGCCGGTCTGGCCCACCTGGTAATCGTTGGGCACATAGCCCGCATCCACGGCGGCGCGGCTGGCGCCCACCGCGGCATGGAGCCGGTCGGCGATTCTGTCGATCAGCTTGAAATTTTCCCCCGAGCCCAGCCCGCGCCCGCCGGAAATCACGATCCGGGCCGAAGCCAGTTCCGGCCGCGATGATTGCGACAGGGTCTCGCCCACGAATTTGGAAAGGCCGGGATCGGCGGCAGCGGAAAGATTTTCGATTGCCGCACTTCCCCCTTCGGCAGCCTTGGCAAAGCCGGTGGTACGGATGGTGGCGACTTTCTTGCCGGCCGCCGCCTGTACCGTCTGAATGGCGTTGCCGGCATAGATCGGCCGCTCGAAGGTGTCGGGCGTGAGCACCTTGGTGATTTCGGAAATCTGCGGCACGTCCAGCTTGGCCGCCACGCGGGGCAGGATATTCTTTCCATTGGTGGTGGCGGGCGCCAGGATGGCGTCGTATTTGTCTGCCACCGACAAAACCAGAGCTTCCATCGCCTCGGCCAGCATCCGCGCATAAAGCGGATTGTCGGCGAGCAGGACTTTCTCCACCCCGGCGATCTTGGCGGCCGCTTCGGCCACCGCGCTGCAATTCTCGCCGGCCACCAGCACATGAACGGGCGGGGAAATCGCCGCCGCGGCCGTCACCGTCCGGGCGGTGGCGTCATTCAACGCCTTGTTGTCATGCTCGGCGACAACCAGCGTGGTCATCCCAGCGCTCCGGCTTCCTTGAGCTTGTCCAGGAGTTCGGCCACGCTTTTCACTTTCACGCCGGGCCCGCGCTTTCCCGGCTCGCTGACTTTCAGAATCTTGAGGCGAGGGGACGCATCCACACCAAAATCGGTTGGTGTTTTTTCCGCGACAGGTTTTTTCTTCGCCTTCATAATGTTGGGAAGCGAGGCATAGCGGGGCTGATTGAGCCGCAAATCGGTTGTGATCACCGCGGGCAGCTTCACCTCCACCGTCTGCAGCCCGCCATCGATCTCGCGCGCCACTTTGGCGCCTGTCTCGGAAAGTTCCAGGCTATGGGCGAAGGTGGCCTGGCCCCAGCCCAACAGCGCCGCCAGCATCTGGCCGGTCTGGTTGGAGTCGTCGTCGATCGCCTGCTTGCCCGCGATCACCAGGCCGGGTTTTTCCTCGTCACAAATCGCCTTGAGAATTTTCGCCACCGCCAGCGGTTCGATCTCGCCATCGGTTTTTACCAGGATGCCGCGGTCCGCCCCCATGGCGAGCGCGGTGCGGATGGTCTCGCTTGCCTGAGCCGGTCCGATCGAGACCGCGATCACTTCGCCGGCTTTGCCCTTTTCCTTCAGCCGCACCGCCTCCTCGACCGCGATCTCGTCAAAAGGGTTCATGGACATTTTGACATTGGCGAGATCGACGCCGGTCTGGTCCGCCTTCACCCGAACCTTGACGTTAAAGTCGACCACCCGCTTCACGGGCACCAGGATTTTCATGCCGTTATCGAATCCCGCGGCCGTGCCTGGAAAGGCTGGCCGCTTTGGTTTTGTGCGGCGCAAAAACTATGCAGGGGCCGAACCCCTGTCAACGAAACAAGGGCGGCAAAAAGAGGCTCTGCCGCATGGCGGCAAAGATGCTTAATTCCGGCCGGGTTCCGGCAAAAAGGGCCGGAATTCCCTTATTTCAAGGTGTTGAGATAAGCCACCACTTCCCGCACTTGACCTTTGCTGGTGATGCCGGGAAAGGCCATTTTGGTGCCCGGTACCATTTTGGCGGGACCGGCGATCCACTGCTCCAACTTGTCGTTGGTCCAGGTGATGTTGGCGGCTTTCAGGGGGCCGGAATATTCAAATCCCGGCTGGGTAGCCGCCTTGCGGCCCACCACGCCAAAGAGATTGGGACCAAGCCCGCCCGCAGCACCCTTTTCGACCTTGTGGCAGATGGCGCAGCGCTGGAATACCGCCTTGCCCTCGGCGGCTTCGTCGTCCTGGGCATAGGCGAAGCTGGACAACACGCCGCAAGACAGCAAGGCGGCGGCGAAAGCGAAAACACGCATGTATCGGATTTCCATCAATTGGTGTGGCCCCAGGCCGCTCCTTTACAATGGGAGGCTTGACCTCGCAACAGCCCGGAGAATGGGAAGGTGAGGACGCCGCAAATCCACCACAATTGCGATGCCCGTTCACCCACCCTTCAGGTTGAAAACACCAGACTCTCGAAGGGAACTTTCTTGGCTGCAAGCGCCTTGGCAAGCGTGCATAGTGCCGGCCACGCCCAACACGGTAAACCGAGATGAATGCGAGAAACGCCCAGCTTCTGGGACTTAAATCCGCCGTGCCTGCTTTTGTCATCGCCCAGGACCAGGCGGCGCATTATGCGCGTCAATTGTTCAGCGAAGTGCGCGACATTTCCCGCCTGATCACGGTCTTCCAGAATACCGGCATCGACAAACGTTATTCCTGCGTGCCGATCGACTGGTACCTGGGCGAGCATGGCTGGATGGACCGCACCGAACTCTATGTCTCCAACGCGGTCGATCTTCTGGAAGCCGTCACCGTGAAGCTTTTCGCCGAGACCGGCCTCCAGGCGCGCGACATCGACGCGGTGGTCTTGATCTCCACCACCGGCATTTCCACCCCCAGCCTGGATGCGCTGCTGGTGGAACGCATGGGCCTCAGGCGCGATATCCAGCGCCTGCCGATCTTCGGCCTGGGCTGCGCGGGCGGCGTGATCGGGCTTTCCCGCGCCGCCCAGCTGGCGCGTGCCGAGCCCGGCAGCAAGGTTCTGTTCCTGGCGGTCGAACTTTGCGCGCTCACCTTCCGCAAAAACGACATTTCCAAAAGCAATATCGTGGCCACGGCGCTTTTCGGCGACGGCGCGGCCGGCGCCATTCTTTCCACCGAAGGCGAAGGCCCAAGGGTGCGTGCCGCGGGCGAATATACCTGGGCCAATTCCCTTGACGTCATGGGTTGGGATATGGCGGAAGACGGCCTCAAGGCCCGCTTCGCCAAAAGCATTCCGGATCTGGTGGCCAGCGATTTCCGCCCATTGCTGGATGCATTCCTCGCCCGCCACGACGTCGCCTTGTCGGATATCGGCGGTTTTGCCTGTCATCCCGGTGGCGCCAAGGTGCTTGACGCGCTGGAAGACGCGATGGACATGCAGCGCGGCGATCTCAAGGAAAGCCGCGGCGTGCTCAAGGATTTCGGCAACATGTCGGCCGTGACCGCCCTTTTTGTCGCCGAGCGGATGCGGCTGATGGGTCAGCAGACCTTGCTCACCGCGCTGGGTCCGGGCTTCACCGCCGCCTTCCTGATGCTGGACGGGCGGTGAGCACCAACGCCATCGACTATGCCATCCTGGTGCTGGTGGCATTGCAGCGCCTGGGCGAGCTTCTCCTCTCCCAACGCAACACCAGGGCGTTGCTGGCGCAAGGCGGGATCGAGCTTGGCGCCGGGCATTATCCCTTGATCGTCCTGCTGCACCTGGCATGGCTTGCCGCCATCGCCTGGTTCCTGCCGACGCCCGCACCGATCCAATGGCCGCTTTTGGCCGTCTTTATTCTGTTGCAGGGCCTGCGCCTCTGGGTGTTGGCGAGCCTCGGGCCTTATTGGACCACAAGGATCATCACCTTGCCCGGCGCCCCTCTGGTGACCGGCGGTCCTTACCGCTTTGTCCGCCATCCCAATTACCTGGTGGTGGCGGCCGAGATTGCGGTTCTGCCGCTGGTATTTGGCGAAACCGGCGTGGCGGTTTCTTTTACGCTCGCCAATGCGGCGATGTTGGCCTGGCGCATCCGGGCGGAAGAGGCGGGTCTTGCGGCCCGCAGGACACCGTGAGCGAGGCGTTGCAGGCCGCAAACGGCAGCTGTGCCCCCGCGCCGGGAAAGGCAATCGGGACCTTCACTCTCTGGCTCGGTTTCACCGCCATGTGCCTCGGCCTGTTCATGGCCGTGCTGGATATCCAGGTGGTGGCGAGCGCGCTCACCACCATCGGCGCGGCGCTCCATATCGCGCCGGAAAGATTGGGCTGGATCCAGACCGGATACCTGATGGCGGAAGTGATCGCCATACCACTGACGGGGCTTCTCACCCGCGCGCTTTCGCTGCGCTGGATGTTCGCCGCCGCCACCCTCGGATTCACCCTGGCAAGCCTGGCTTGCGCGTTTTCGCCGGATATCGGTTTTTTGATCGCCTTCCGGGTGGTGCAAGGGTTTTGCGGCGGCATGCTGATTCCCGCCGTCTTCACCTCCATCTTTGTGATGATGCCCAGGGAGCGGGAGGTACTGGCCACCGCCATGGCGGGCGTGTTCGCGGTGATCGCTCCCACCATCGGCCCCTTTGTCGGCGGCTATCTCACCGAGCATTTCTCCTGGAACTGGATCTTCCTGGTCAACATCGTCCCCGGCCTCATCGTGTCCCTGACGGTGGCGCTGTGCGTCCGGGTGGGGGAGGCCAACCCGCGCGTCCTGGCCGTCATTGATTATACGACTTTTCTGCTCATGGCGGTTTTCCTGGGTTCTCTCGAACTCATTCTCAACGAGGCGCCGGGGCGGCATTGGCGCGGCGCTTTCGTTTTCACGGTTGCGGCCGTGCTTGTCCTTTCTGCGTTTCTCGCGGTCTGGCGCGCATTGACGAGCCCCGCGCCCTTTGTCGATCTCAGGCGCTTCAAGAACCGGGCTTTCTCCTTGGGCTGCGCGCTTTCCTTTGTCTTCGGCATGGGGCTTTACGGCTCGGTCTATATGCTGGCGCTGTTCCTGGGATTGGTGCGCGGCCACTCTCCGCTGGAAATCGGCGAAGTCATGATGGTCTCCGGCGCGGCCCAGCTTGTGATGGCGCCTCTGGCGGCGATCCTGGAGCCGCGTCTGGATGCAAGGCTGCTGACCGCTGTCGGGTTTCTTTTGTTCGGGTTCGGGCTCTACGCCAACGGCCTGGAAACGCCGAGGAGCGAGTTCTGGGGGTTGCTCTGGCCGCAGATCCTGCGCGGGGCCGCGGTGATGTTGTGCATCCTGCCGGTGACGCGGCTGGCGCTGGAAGGCTGGAGCGCGGCGGAAGTGCCGGAGTGCAGCGGCATCTTCAACCTGATGCGCAACCTGGGCGGCGCCATCGGCATCGCCCTGATCGACACGTTGATCCAGTCGCGCACCGAAGGGCATTTCATGGCGCTGGGACGGCGGCTTCAGGCCGGCGATGCTTCCGCCGCGGCCCTGGTGGGCCTGCCGACCCAGATGTTCCGCGGCCACGACATGGGGCCGGTGGACGAAGCCACCAAGGAGATGGTGGCGCCCTTGATCCAGCGCGCCGCGCTCACCCAGTCGCTCAACGAAGGCTGGCTTCTGCTGGCGGCGCTGTTCGCGCTGGCGCTCTTGCTGGTGCCGATGATGAAGGGCGCCGGCGCGCGATCCGGAAAAGTGTGAAGCGTCGCTACGCTGCCGCTGGGCAACTTCCGTAGATCGCTTTAGGCGTTGACCAGTTCCACCTGCACCACATCGGTGCGCGCGACCTGGAACGCCGCGGCGCAGATGCCCAGATAGAATTCCCAATTGCGCAGGAAGCATTCGTCATGGCCCAGCGCCATGATCTCGTTCTTCCTTTCCTGCATGCGCGCCGACCATTCCCGCAAGGTGCGGACGTAATCCGTGCCGAAGGCGAAGGCACCGGCGAATTTCAGCCCCGCCTTTTCCGCTTCCTCGCGGAAGCGGGCCAGCGAAGGCAGCATGCCGCCGGGAAAGACGTAATGGCGGATGAAGTCCGAGCGGGTGCGGTAGCCGGAGAAGAGATCGTCCCGGATGGTGATGGTCTGGATGACGGCGCGGCCGCCGCGTTTCAGCCTTTCGGCGATACAGGCGAAATATTGCGGCCAGTAATGTTCGCCCACCGCTTCGAACATCTCGATGGAGACGATATTGTCGAAAAGCCCCTTGGCGCGGCGGTAATCCTCCAGCCTTATATCGGCCGCGCCCTTGAGCCGTTTGACCGCGAAATCATGCTGAGCGGGCGAAATCGTCAAGCCCGTGACGTGATGGCAATCCGCGCTGGCCCGTTCGGCAAACCCGCCCCAGCCGCAACCTATCTCCAACACCGAGGCCTTGGCGGTCTCGAATTTGGAGAGGATGCGCTCATACTTGTTCTGTTGCGCCCGGTAGAGCTGGTCGGTGCCCTGATAGAGCGCCGAGGAATAGGTCATGCTTTCGTCCAGCCAGAGCCGGTAGAAATCATTGCCCACGTCGTAATGGGCCTGGATGTTGCGGGCCGAGCCGGCGATGGAATTACGCCGGACCAGGGCGTTGTGGATCACAAAGCCCAGCCGGTTGAGGAAATTGCCGTGGGAAAAATCTTCCAGCTTGTCCAGGTTGAGCAGGAACAGGCTGACCAGGTTTTCCACATTGTCGGTTTCCCAGGTGCCCGCGATATACTCCTCGCCCAGCCCGATATCCCCCCGCGCCAAGATGCGGCGCAGGACATCCCAGTCATGGATGTGGAAGCGCGCCGCGGGGCCTGGGACGGGACCTTTTGCGATGGTGACTTCGCCGTCCGGCGCGACGAAAGTCAGGGCGCCGGTATCGATATGTGCGAGCACATTGCGCCATTTGGCGGCGATAAGGGATGACGACAAGCCCATGAACGCTTCCCAACTCGTCGCTATTATAGCGCGATTATGGCGCGCCGGAACCGGCCTGACTATTTCCCGCCCGATCGGCGGCCCGCGCCCTATGTTGCGCTGCGTCGTAGTTCAAACGTCAAGTGCTGGCTGCGAGCGCCGATCCTGCGTCGGCCGGTGTCGCCGGTCTCAGCCCCGGGCGCGGGGTGCGGCGGCAATCTCTTGGGCGTCCAGCTGGGCGGTCAGGACATTGTGGGCCTGATCATAGTTGAACCGCCCGGCGTCTATCGCCACCACTGCGCCGGTGCCCAGAAGGGCGACATCAACCGTCGCCGGCTTGTCGGCCTTGTCCATCACCACCTTCTGGACCCCGCCGACGGGAGCGCCCTTGGCGTCCACCACTTTTGCGGTCGCCAATGTGGTCGGCGGGTCGGGAAGGCTGTTGAGGGCGATGATGCCGCTGCTGCTGTTCATGCGGCCCTCTGCGCTGGTGTCCGCACGCGCCGCTGCCGAAAGAAGAACAAGGGCGGTGCCGATCGCGAATTTTCCGATTCTGTTCATGGCTCACTCCATTCGTGGCCTCATGGAGAGAAAACGGTCACGGAAAGCTCCGGGTTTCTCGCGGTTTCTGCCGCGAAACCGGAACCGGCCCTCTCCCAGCGAGTTCCTTATGGAAAGGGAAGGAATTTGCATGGGAACCTTATTGATCGTCATCCTGCTGCTTCTCCTGCTCGGCGCATGGCCGGCTTGGCCCTATAGCCGCGGCTGGGGTTATTACCCGTCAGGCGGGCTGGGCCTGGTGCTGGTGGTGGTGTTGGTGCTGGCGCTGATGGGACGCGTCTGACGGATGCCGCCATGGCCAAGAAAAAGCTGCTCGAAGACATCAAATTGCATCCGTCGCGCT
>CAZEFQ010000079.1:0-38949 GCA_964511505.1 uncultured Rhizobium sp. | reverse complement strand
GCCATGATTGCGGTCTTCCGCCACCAGCTCCAGGCCCGCTCCCCGCATCTGGCTCTGCCAGCGGATGGTGTGGGTCTTGAGCGACATGGCCGCGAGCAGGCTATGCGGCAGGATGCCCGCATACGTGTCCTGCCAGGATTCAATGTAAATGCGCGCCAGGTCGGCGGCGTCTGAAGGCCGCGCCTGTCTCAGACTCAGCGCGAGATCGTTCATGGGCGCAAGTGTTGCAGCAAGCGCGAACAGGGAGCAAGAAGAAAATATAATATCTATTCGCTTGCGCGAGGCTTCAGCGCCACAGAAGCGGGCCGCTCAATGAAATTTTCAAGCAGGGCGCCCCAAATGATGCAGACCGAAACCAGAAGCGCGGGCTCGAGCCACCAGATCAGGCCGGCATGGCGTGCGCCAAGCGCGCTCGCCGGCGGATAAAGCCGCTGTTCGAAAATCCGGATGGATTGCAGCCAGAATGTCTGGCCCATGTAAAACGCGTAAGACCAGGCGCCCATCATCTGCGGCAGCCTTGTCTTGAGCGCCTCAGCCAGGAAACCGCGATCGAAGGAAAGCGCCAACACCAGCGCCAGCATCGGCAGCACGCACCAGATGTCTCCGCGGTTATGCGCCCAGCCATTGTGATAAAGCGCATAGAGCAGGGCGAAAAGCAGCGCTGCCTGGACGAGCGAGTGAATCCAGGGGGCAAGCATGTCGCGCGGCTTCAGTTCGCGGTAAAGCACCGCCATGCCCACGCCGGATGCGAAGTCGCAGGCGCCCCTGAGCACGCCGTTGTGATAGGTGATATCCAGGCCGAAGCGGGTGGAGACATCGAGCGCGGCGAGTCCGGCGATGCCGGCCGCGATCAGCGCAAGACCGCGCCAGGCGCCGCCCTGCGCCAGCCAGAGGAAAAGCGGAAACAGGAGACACAGGGCCCATTCCACGCTGACAAACCAGGAAGCGCCGTTCCAGGTCAGCGTGTTCATGGTGTTCCAGCCATGCACCAGCAACAGGCTGAGGACAAAGCCCTTCGCGCTCATATTGGCGTGATAAGGCAGGTCGTAGATCGAAGTGTAACCGCCGAGATGGGCGAGGCTGCGGGCGGTGACCAGGAGTGCGAGCAGCGCCAGGAGCATGAACAGATGAATGGGATAAAGCCGCGTCAGCCTGGCGCGCAAGAAAATCAGATAGCCCTTGCGGGTGAAGAGCTGGCCCAGGCGCGGGCCATAGACATGGGTGAGGATGAAGCCGGAAAGCGCGAAGAAAAATTCCACCCAGAGATAGCCGCGCGCCGCGATCGGATCGAGCCAGGGATTGCCGTAATAGTGATGCCCCTCGCCGAAATGGAACAGCACAATGGCCAGCGGAGGAAAGGCGCGCGCGCCGGCCAGGGCGCGGATTGCTCCCGGTCTGTCCTTTGTCACCACATGCCCTCCGGGCGAAAGTCTAAACGCGGAACGTGCCGCGCGCGAATCAGATATCTATGATGGGACGAGGCGAGGGCGGATGTCTGATACTGATGTCTGATTTTGGGCTCACCCGTCTGCAGCCGGTCCTGGGCATCATCGTCATCCTCTTTATCGCCTGGGCGCTTTCGGAGGATCGCCGCGCGCTCAGGCCCGGAAGGCTTGCCAGCCTGATGGCGAGCGCGCTTCTGCTGCAGGCGGCGATCGCGCTTCTCCTGCTCAAGCTGCCGCCGGCGCGTGACGCGCTTTTGGGTTTGAATGGCGTGGTGACGGCGTTGGCCGAGGCGACAAGGGCGGGGACGTCGTTTGTCTTCGGCTATGTCGGCGGCGCCTCGCCACCCTTTGCCGTCACCAGCCCGGGAGCGCTCACCAGTTTCGCCTTCTCCGTGCTGCCACTGGTGATCGTGATCTCGGCATTGTCGGCACTGTTATGGTATTGGCGCATCCTGCCCCTGGCGGTGGGCGGATTGGCCTTTATCTTGCGCAAAACGCTCAAATTGGGCGGTGCCACTGCGCTCGGTGCCGGCACCACGGTATTCCTGGGCATGATCGAGGCGCCGCTCCTGATCCGGCCCTGTCTTTCCAAGATGAGCCGCAGCGAATTGTTCATCCTGTTCACCGTGGGGCTGGCTTCGGTGGCGGGCACCATGTTCGTGCTTTACGCCACGGTATTGGCCAACACCGTGCCCGGCGCCTTGGGGCATGTGCTGGTGGCTTCCATGATGGCACTGCCCGCCGCGGTGTTGATCGCGCGGCTGATGGTGCCGGGCGACGCCGCCACCGAGGAGATTCCCGCGGAGCTGGGCTTCCGCTCCAGCATGGATGCGGTGGCGCGCGGCACCGAGGACGGCCTGAAAATCTATCTGCAGATCATGGCGCTCTTGATCGTGATGCTGGCGCTGGTCTCGCTGGCGGACCAGCTGCTCAAGCTGCTCCCGGCGGCTGGCGGCGCACCGCTCACCCTGGAACGCATCCTGGGCTGGCTTTTTTCGCCTCTGGTCTGGCTTTACGGGGTGCCGTGGCGGGAAGCGCCCGCCGCCGGGGCCTTGATGGGAACCAAGGCGGTGCTCAACGAACTGGTTGCCTATATCAACCTGGCCGGCTTGCCCAAAGGCACGCTCGATCCCCGCGCCGGCCTGATCATGATCTATGCCCTGTGCGGCTTTGCAAACCTGGGCAGCGTCGGCATCCTGATCGCGGGCATGAGCAGCCTGATGCCGGAACGCAGGGCGGAGATCGTGCCGCTGTGTTTCAAAGCGCTGATTTCCGGCACCTTGGCGAGCGGCCTTTCCGCCTGCATGATCGGGTTGCTGACTTAATTACCCCCACCGCCCGTAGCACGCCCGAGGGCGTGCTACGGGCACCTCCCCCGCCGATGCTCCGCATGCGGGGAGGCGGACCTGACAGGCTGAGAAAGCATTGGCGTTTGTCTTTCATAGAGTATTTTTCCTCCTCGCGATCTCCTTGACGCTGGCAGGATGCGCCGCTGTGGAGGCGCCGCCGGGGACCGCGCCGACCACGCCGCAATTGACCGGCGAGGTTTTTGTCGCCCGCGACGGCATGCGGCTGCCGATGCGCCGGTGGGACGCAGCCAATTCGAGCGACAGAAACGCCAAGCCCCGCGCGCTGATCCTGGCGCTGCACGGCATGAGCGACTATTCCAATGCCTTCGACATGCCGGCGAAACAATGGGCCAAGCTGGGCATCACCACGCTCGCTTTCGATCAGCGCGGCTTCGGCGCCGGCCCCAACCCGGGACTGTGGGCGGGCGGGGAGGTGATGCGCGCCGATCTCGCCGATTTCGTCGCCGCGGCACGGATGCGCTATCCGGGCGTGCCGCTCTTCGCGCTGGGCGAAAGCATGGGCGGCGCGGTGCTGCTCTCGGCGCTGGCTACGCCAGAGATGCCGAAAGTAGATGGCGTGATCCTGGTGGCGCCTGCCGTCTGGTCGCGCGCCGACATGCCGCTCACCTATCGCGCCGCCCTGTTCCTGGCGGCGCATCTTCTGCCGGGCCTGATCCTTTCCAACAGCGCCGCCAGCCATGTCGTGACCATCGTGCCGTCTGACAATATCGAGATGCTGCGCGCACTTTCCCGTGATCCCCTGTTCCAGAAAAAGACCCGTGCCGACGCGGTGTTCGGGCTGGTCAACCTGATGGATGAGGCGCACGAGGCTCCCAAAAAATTGCCGTCTGTGCTGCCGCCGATCCTGCTGATGACCGGAAAGAAGGACCAGATCATACCGCAGGATGCCACGGCGGAGGTGATCGCGGCGCTGGGAACACGCGCGGATGTCCGACGCTACGACAACGGCTACCATATGCTGCTGCGCGACCTGGAAGGTCCGAAAGTGAACCAGGACCTGGCCGACTGGGTGTTTTCGAAGGTGCCGGCAGCGCAACCCAAATAGCTGGAGCCCGTTATCTCTATCGGAGTTTCTGCGGAGATAACCATGTCCATCGACGGCAAAAAGTCCCTTGACCCCAAAGGCAGCGGACCGCTGCATCGTCCGCCTTCTTCCATTGATGCGGGAAAGACCGATACCAGCAATGACGGCCCGATCTCCAAACCCTCCAGCGGCGGCATGCATGAGACCAAACCGTCGCCGGGCAACGAGGCGGCGGGCCAAACCAGCAAGATGTAAGACCCGGCGCCGGCGACGGCGGCACAGAGGCGGACGGCGATCCCGTCCGCCTTTTGCGTTTTCGGGTTCCCGAATGCCATAGTCGGGCATGTCCCCGACTGAACAGGCGGCCCAGCTGCTCAAGGCCGGCCAGCCCCGTGAAGCCGAGCGCCTTTGCCGGACGGTGCTGGAGGCGGCGCCCTCCGATTTCGCCGCCACCCAGCTTCTGGGCGTGATCTGCTTCCAGGAAAGCCGGACCGAGGAGGCGCTGGAATTTTTCGACCGCGCGGCCCGCCTGCGTCCCGGCTTCGCCACCTTGAGCAATCGCGGCGCGGCGCTGCAGATGCTGAACCGGCCGGAGGACGCGCTCGCGAGCTATGACCAGGCCCTGGCGCTGGAGCCGTTTCACGCGGTGCTGCTCTATAACCGCGGGCGTGCGCTTCAGGATCTGGGCCGGTTCGAAGAGGCGCTCGCAAGTTACGACGCCGCGCTCGCCGCCGCCCCGAATTATGCCGCCGCCCTCAACAATCGCGGCAATGTGCTGCGCGGCCTCAGGCGGAATCAAGAGGCTCTGGAAAGCTACAACCGGGCGCTGGCGCTTGAGCCGGACAATGTCGAGACGCTTTACAACCGCGGCAACATGCGCTGGCAATTCTTTGGCGATTACGCCGGGGCGGTGCGCGACCTGGAAAAGGCCGCGGCCATCAATCCCGGCTTCGACTATGTCCTGGGCGAGCTTCTCTATCTGCGCCTCCACGGCGCCGACTGGCGCGATTTTGAAAGCCTGCGCTCCCGCATCATCGCGGGCGTGCGGGCAGGCCGGCGGATGGTGCAGCCTTTTCATTTTACCGTGATGTCGGATTCACCCGCCGAGCTTCAGGCCTGCGCGGAGATTTTCACCCGGCATCGCTTCCCGCCGCAAGCGCCCCTGGCGGCGGCGCCCAGGCGGCGGACAAAAATCCGGCTGGGTTATGTGGCGGGAGAATTCCGCGAACATGCCACTTCCTGGCTGATGGCGGGCCTGTTCGAGCAACATGACCGGGAAAAATTCGAACTGGTCGCCTTCGACAATGGCTGGGACGACAAGAGCGCGGTGCGCGCAAGGCTCAATGCGGCTTTTTCGGAGATCCTCGACATTTCGCGGATGGGCGACCGGCAGGCGGCGGAGGCGATCCTCAGCCGCGAGATCGATATCCTGATCAACCTCAACGGTTATGTCGGCCTGCACCGCACCGGCGTTTTCGCCCACCGGCCGGCGCCGCTGCAAGTCAATTACCTGGGTTCGCCCGCCGGCATGGGCGCGCCCTATATGGATTACATCATCGCCGACCGGGTGCTGATCCCGCCCGAAGCCGAAAAATTCTATACCGAAAAAGCCGTGCTGCTGCCGGACAGTTACCAGGCGAACGATTCGGCGCGGGCGCGTCCCGGCCTGTCGCCGGGCCGTGCCGCCTGCGGACTTCCGGAAAAAGGATTTGTCTTTTGCAGCTTCAACAGCAGCTACAAGCTCACGCCTCAAGTCTTCGCGGCGTGGCTGGAGCTTCTCAAGGAAACGCCGGGCAGCGTGCTGTGGCTGCTCCAGAACAACGAAGAATTTGCCGCCAATCTGAGGCGGCAGGCGGGAGCGATGGCCGGGCGGCTGGTTTTCGCGCCCATGGTCCCCCTCGACCAGCACCTGGCGCGGATGCAGGAAGCCGACCTGTTCCTCGACCTGGTGCCGTGCGGCGGCCATACCACCGCCAGCGATGCGCTTTGGGCGGGAGTGCCTCTCGTCACCTGTTTGGGCGGTGCTTTTCCCGGCCGGGTGGCGGCGAGCCTCAACCATGCCGTCGGGCTTTCCGAACTGGTGACGGAAAACCTGCCGCAATACCGCGAGCTGGCGCTCGACCTGGCGCACGATCCGGCGCGGCTGAAGCGGTTGCGGGAAAAACTGGCGGTCAATCGCCGCACCATGCCTTTGTTCGATACCGCCCGCTTCCGCCGCCATATCGAAGCGGCCTATTTCACCATGTGGGAAACATGCCTTAACGGCGAGCCCCCGCGCGGTTTTGCCGTTCCTGCCATTCCGGTTCCACCGGCTGTCCAACCCATGGACAAGACCTCTTAATGTCCGCATAAACCCCCAAAAACAGGGGAACCTCTCATGAGCGCCAGTTCCAAGGTGGCGAGCCCGCGCGCCGTCAATATCGCCGATTTGCGCCGGATGGCCCGCGCCCGGCTGCCCGACGCCGTGTTCGATTATCTGGATGGCGGCGCCGAGGATGAAATCACGCTTCGGGAGAATGAGCGGGTCTTTGGCGACTATATCTTCCGGCCGCGCCAGGCGGTGCATATCCAGGCACCCGACCTCGCTGTCACCATCCTGGGCCAGAAGCTGGCCATGCCGATTGTCGTTTCCCCCATCGGCTACTCCAAGCTGATGCATTCCGACGGCGAACGCGCGGCGGCGCGGGCGGCAGGGCGTTTCGGCCTCGCCTACGCCATGTCCACCATTTCCGGCTATTCGCTGGAGACCATCGCGCAGTCGACCACCGCGCCGCTGTTCTTCCAGGTCTATCTCCTGGCCGGGCGCGAAGCGGGCGAAGCCTCCATCGCCCGCGCCAAGGCCGCCGGCTACAAGGCCCTGTTCCTCACCATCGACACGCCGGTGGCCGGCATGCGCGAGCGCGACCCGCGCAACGGCATGAAGCAGCTGATGGGCAGCAATCCCTTCGCCATGCTGCCTTATCTGCCCAACATCCTGGCTCACCCCGGCTGGCTGGTCGACTATCTGCTCAATGGCGGGATGAAGCGGCTGCCGAACGTGATCCTGCCTGACGGCAAGGGTTTCCAGCTCACCGATGTCGCCAAGGCGCTGGAGACTTCGGTGGTGACCTGGGACGACCTCAAATGGATTCGCGATGCCTGGAAGGGACCCATCGCGATCAAGGGCATCCTCACCGCCGAAGACGCGCGGCGCGCGCGCGACCTGGGCGCCAGCGCCCTGGTGGTGTCCAATCATGGCGGCCGCCAGCTCGACCAGGTGGCAAGCGGCCTTGCCGCCCTGCCCGAAGTGGTCGCGGCGGTGGGCAAGGAGATGGAAGTCCTGATGGACGGCGGCATCCGGCGCGGCGGCGATATCGTCAAGGCGCTTTGCCTGGGCGCCAAAGGTGTCCTGATCGGCCGCGGCTATGCCTATGGCATGGCGGCGGCAGGGGAAGCGGGTATCGACCGGGCGCTGGAGATCTTCCGCGCCGATCTGCTCAGGACGATGAAACTGATCGGCTGCCGCTCGGTGGCGGGGTTGGACAGCTCTTATATCCAGAAGCGGGCTTAAGCGCGGATCATTCCGACCAGTTCGGCAACGTGCTCGGGCGGGGTCGGCTGCAGCACGCCATGCCCCAGATTGAAGATGAAGGGCCGGCCCTTCATCGCTTCCACCAATCTTTTGGCTTCGGCACGCATGACGCCGCCGCCTTCCTTAAGCAGCACGGGATCGAGATTACCCTGCCGCGCAATCGAAGCGGGCAGCTCTAGGGCGGCGATATCTGTCATCTGGTCAACGCCCACGCCATCCACGCCCGTCTGTTCCGCATAGCGCGGCAGCCAGGCGCCGGCGCCGCGGGGAAAACCGATGATGGGAAGGGCGGGATGTTTCGCCTTCACGGCCTTGACGATGCGCGCGGTCGGCTGCAGCACGGCGCGCTCGAAAAGTCCCGCCGGCACAGTCCCCGCCCAGCTCTCGAACAATTGCAGCGCCTCGGCGCCCGCATCGGCCTGGGCGATCAGATAGGTGCTGGTGGCTTCGACCAGAATATCCATGAGGCGCTGGAAGAATTGCGGCTCTGTCCAGGCGAGGCGGCGGATGGTTTCATGATCGGTGCCGCCGGCGCCTTCGATCATGTAGGTGGCGACGGTCCAGGGCGATCCGGCAAAACCGATCAAAGCGGTGTGGGCGGGAAGGGCGGCGCGGACCCGTTTGATGGTTTCCATCACCGGCGAAAGAATTTCCGGCCGGTAGGCGAGCTTCGCCAGTTGGGTTTCTTCCCTGAGCGGCTCAAGCCGGGGCCCTTCGCCTTCCGCAAACCAGAGTTTCTGGCCCAGCGCATGCGGTATCAGCAGGATGTCGGCAAAGAGAATGGCGGCATCGAGATCGAAGCGGTTGACCGGCTGCAAAGTGACTTCCGCCGCCAGCTCCGGATTGAGGCAGAAGGCGACAAAATCCTTCGCTTGTGCGCGCAGGGCGCGATATTCGGGCAGATAGCGGCCGGCCTGGCGCATCAGCCAGATGGGTGGCACGGAAGACGGCTCGCCGCCGAGCACGGAGAGAAGTTTTTTCACCATCCGCGTTTTTCCAGGCTCTGGATGAAAGCCTCGCCGGCTTCGGCGCGGATGGCGGCGCCCAGTTTGCGGCCAAGCTCTGCCGCTTTTGGCGCGGCGGCCGCCTGGGCATCCGTCAAGGCGATGGTTTCCTCGCGCCGCCAGCGCCGTGCGCCGTCCGGCGAGAGAATTTCGCCCAGGAAGGAAAGGTTGCCGTTCTTGATTGTGGCCAGCGCGCCGATGGGCGTGCGGCAGGAGCCGTCCAAAGCCTCCAGGAAGCCGCGTTCGGCGGCGGTGGCGGTTTCGCTTTCGGCCACGGAGATTTTCTTCAGCAGCGCGCGTGCCCCGGCATCATCGGCGCGGCAGGTGATCGCCAGCGCGCCCTGGCCCGGCGCGGACGGCATATCCTCCGCATCGATCACCGACGTAACATGGCCCGCAAGCGAAAGCCGGTTGAGGCCGGCCAGCGCCAGAAAAGTGGCGTCGATCACGCCATCCTCGAGTTTTTTGAGCCGCGTTTGCACACTTCCCCGCAAGGTGACGATGTTGAGGTCGGGCCTCAGATGCAGCGCCTGGGCCTGGCGGCGCAACGAGGCGGTGCCGACCACCGCGCCTTGCGGCAAATCTTTCAGCGTTTTGGCCTTATGCGAAATGAAGGCGTCGCGCGGATCTTCGCGGTCCGGCACCGCCGCCAGCACGATGCCGTCCGGCAGCCGGGTGGGCAGGTCCTTCATGGAATGAACCGCGGCATCGATGCGGCCATCGAGCAGGGCTTCGTCCAGTTCCTTGGTGAAAAGGCCCTTGCCGCCCGCCTCTTGCAGCCGTTGGTCCTTGAGCTTGTCGCCGCTCGTGACAAAACTTTCCAGCGGGAAATCATCCGGGTTTTTTCCGGAAGTGCGCGCCAGCAGCGCCGCCACCAGGCGGCATTGAGTCAGCGCCAGGGGCGAACCGCGGGTGCCAAGCTTCATCGCCATTCCGCCCCCTACTTCCATTCAGCAACGGGTGGCATGGAAGAAAGAATGCTTTCCACATTGCCGCCGGTCTTGAGGCCGAAGGTGGTGCCCCGGTCATAGAGAAGATTGAACTCGACATAGCGGCCGCGCCATTTTGCCTGTTCATGGCGTTCGGCCGCGCTCCATGGCTCGTTCCAGCGCCGGGTCACGATCCTGGGATAGATGTCGATAAAGGCCTCGCCCACGCTGCGGGTGAAGGCGAAGTCCTTCTCCCAGTCGCCGCTGTCGTGATGGTCGTAGAAGATGCCGCCCACGCCGCGATGTTCGCCGCGATGGGGCAGAAAGAAATACTCGTCCGCCCATTTCTTGTATTTGGCATACCAGCCGGGATCGAAGGGATCGCAGGCGGCCTTCATGCGGGCATGGAAATCCACCGCATCGGAATGGGTATCGGTGCGCGCCACCGTCAGCATGGGATTGAGATCGGCGCCGCCGCCGAACCAGCCCACCGTGGTCACGATCATGCGGGTGTTCATATGCACGGCCGGCACATGGGGATTGGCCATATGGGCGATCAAACTGATGCCGCTGGACCAGAAGCGCGGGTCCTCGCTGGCCCCTTTCACCTGGCGGGCGAAGTCGGGGGAAAAACTGCCATGCACGGTCGAGACATGCACGCCCACTTTTTCGAACAGCCGCCCGCGCATCATCCCCATGACGCCGCCGCCGCCCTCTTTGCGCTGCCAGGGCGTGCGAACGAAGCGGCCGGGCGCGCCCGGATACAGCGATGCAGGCGCGTCCCGCTCCAAATCCTCGAAGGTGGCGATGATCCGCGCCGCCAGCTCTTCGAACCAGTTTCGCGCGGCCTGTTTGCGGGTTTCCAGGATGTCCATGGGCTTGCGGGCTTTTTTGGTTTCACGATTATCAATTATCGGGCAAGCCGCTGGCGGACTGCTTGATTTGTCTCATGGTTGGACTAGCATGGGACAAAAGAAAAGCAACCGGCGGCCGGCAAATGGCTGAAGCGGGCTGGCTTCGTGTACCACAGAAAATTCAATAAAAACAGGCAGTTATAAGAGTGTCGCGCCGGGAATGGTCCCGGACGCAGGGAAACGTCGAACGAAAGAGGACAGATGATGAAGGTCAAGTTTTTGCTTTTGGGGGGGATCGCGGCTGCTTCGCTTCTTTCCGCCGGTGTATGGGCGCAAAGCGCGCCGAAAGCGCCCGCGCCGCGCGCCTTCGCGCAATGGGACAAGGTGGTGATCTCCACCGAGCAGAAGATCGGCAACAACCTCGCCATTCTGCATGGCAATCCCGGCGTGGACACCAGCCATCCCGACGCCTCGGGCGGCCGGTTGATGATGCTGTACGGCCCGGACGGCATCCTGATGATCGACGACAACAACGAGGAGGTGCATGACAAGGTGCTGGCGGCGGTGCGCGCCCTCGACAAGGGCCCGATCAAGATGCTGATCAACAGCCATGCCCATCCCGATCACACGGGCGGCAATGCCTTCTTCGCGCGCCAGGGCGCCATCATCATGGCGCAGGAGAATCTGCGTGACGAATTGATGCCCAATCCCAATGCCGGTCCGCGTCCGGCCGGCGCGCCCGCACCTCAGCCGGTGGATCCGATGAGCCTGCCGGTCGTCACCTACAATTACGACCCGGCCACCAGGGGCAAGCCCGCCTTCGTCGTCCACATGAATGGCGAGACGGTGGATGTGATCCCGATGATGCCCTCGCATATGGGCGGCGACTCGATCATCAAATTCGAGAAGGCCAATGTGATCTATATCGAGGATTTCTACCGCAACTTCGGCTATCCCTTCGCCGACCAGGGCAATGGCGGCTCGCTGAAGGGCATGCTGGACGCCATCGACCTGATGAACCAGGTCTCCAACGACCAGACCCTGCTGGTGCCGGGCCATGGCACCACCATCCACCGCAAGGACCTGGCGCCTTATCGCGCCATGATCGTGGATCTCTTGGCCAAGACCAAGAAGATGGTGGATGCAGGCAAGACGCTGGAGGATGTGCAGGCCTCCGATCTCCTCAAGCCTTATGCCGGACAGAACAAGGGTGAGGATGAGGCCAGCTCCAAGCGCTTCCTCACCGCGCTCTATTATGAGAGCAAGGGCCTGCCGCCGGTGGTGAACGGCCGCCGGGCCATGCCGCGTCCGAACCAGGCCGCCGCGCCCTCCATGGCCGGTCCGGCGATGAAGAAGATGTGAGCGTCCGCTGAACAATCCGACGGCCCGCTGCTTACAAGCGGCGGGCCGTGTTCTTTTGCGGCGGACGTGATAATTTCAGAAAAATATCCGGGAGGCGGGAATGAGGCTTTGGAAATTTCTTTGTGCGGGTGCGATCTCGGTTCTCTGCGCGGCTCCGGCTTCGGCGCGCACGGTCCTCTTCCTGGGCTCGAGCTTCACCTATGGCGCGCACACCGCCGTGCAGCATTACCGGCCCGAGACGGTGCACGACCTGAACGGTCCGGATGCACGCGGCGACACCTATGGCGGCGTGCCGGCGATCTTCAAGCAATTCACCTTGGAAGCGGGGCAGAATGACTGGGATATTTCCTCCGAACTGGTGGGCGGCAAGGGGCTGGAATATTGGTTCACCGTTCCCGACACCCTGAAAAGGATCGAGAAGCCCTGGGATGCGGTGGTGATGCATGGCTTTTCCACCCTCGACCAGGCGCATCCCAAGGACCCGGCGCTGCTGCTGTCTTCGTCCAAGCGCATCGCCGAGATGTTCCTGAAGCAGAATCCCAACGCCAAGCTTTGGCTGTTCGCCACCTGGAGCCGCGCCGACCAGACTTATCCCGACGGTGCGCCCTGGCATGGCGAGCCGATCCAGCAGATGGGCAAGGATGTCCAGGCGGCCTATGAGCAGGCCGTGAAGGAAGAGCCGCGCTTTGCCGGCATCGTGCCGGTAGGGCTGGCCTGGAACCGCGCCATCGATACCGGGATTGCCGACAACAATCCTTATGACGATATCGGCGCCAGCAAGATGGACCTCTGGGCCTATGACCACTACCACGCCAGCGTCTTCGGCTATTACCTGGAGGCGCTGATGGATTTCGGCCGCATCACCGGGCTGGACCCGATGGTGCTTTCGGGCAAGGACAAGGTGGCGGAAGATATCGGCATCTCGCCCGCGCAGGCCAAGGCCCTGATGCAGGTGGCGCACGACACGCTGATGGCAGCGAAGTAACCAAGTCCGCCGGCCGCATCGCTAGGGTCCGGCGCCGGCCGCCTTCATTTGCTGTCCTTTTTGAAATATTCTGATTTCGGGGCTTGCAGGTTGGGTTGGGGTATCATGAAGGCTCGCCATATCTCGTTAGTCGGCGTGGCGTTCTTTTGCTGTTTTGCGTCAGCTTCAGAGGCTCAGGAAACATCCTCCGATCCGGCGGTCATAAGCTTGATGACCAAGGACACGCAGGTGGCAGCCGACGGCACGTCCACTGAGACCATCCATCTCGAAGTGCGCGCAACCGCCGATGCCGCGGTGGCGGCCGTCAGCAAGACCAGTTTCCCGTTCGACACCACAATGCAAGAGATAGAAGTCTCCGAGGCCCATACTCTCAAGGCCGACGGCAAGAGCGTGCCAGTCGAGGCTTCGGCGATTTTCGAGCAGATGCCGGCTGGTCAGCAGGACATGCTGACCGGCATGCGGTCTAAGGTCATCGTGTTTCCGCAATTTGCCGCGGGCGATACCGCTGTCTACACCATCAAGCTGGTCACCAAACAGCCATTCTTCCAGGGCCAATTCGTGGGCGGCGAGGTCTTTCTGCGCAATATCGCCTATGGCGAGGTGCGCGAGACCATTACCGCTCCCAAGAGCATGCCCCTCACCGTTGAGACCCATGACGTCGCCTCCAGCAAACGGGAGGAGGGCAACGATATCGTCTATAGCTGGCATTATTCGGCGCCAAAAACTTCACCGGAAGAAACGGTGACCTTCTCGCCGCTTGAGCATCTGCCGCGCTATTTCGTTTCCAGTTTCAAGGATTACGCGGCGCTGGGCAGAGCCTATGGGGCGCTGACGGAAGGCCGGAAGATAGTCACGCCGAAGGTCAGCGCGCTGGCGGATCAGATCACGGCGGGCACCGGCGACCGGAAGATGCAGATTCAGAAGCTCTATGAATGGGTGAGCGCGCATATCCGGTATGTCGGCATCGAATTGGGCACCGGCTCCTTCGTGCCTCATGAGGTGGATTCGATCCTGGCCAACGGTTACGGCGACTGCAAGGATCATGACGTTTTGTTGCAGGCGCTGCTCAAAGCTAAGGGCATCGACTCGCAAAGCATCCTCATAAACAGCGCGGTCGCATATTCCCTGACGGAGGCGGCGACGTTTTCGACTCTCGATCATGTCATCACCTATGTGCCGGAATTCGGTCTTTACATGGACAGCAGCGCGTCCGTCGCGCCCTTCGGCACGCTGCCGATGGCCGAGTATGGAAAGCCGATGGTCATCGCCACCACTGGCTCCGCCGGGCAGGGCACGATGCCGCTGTTGGTGCCGGGGGTGGCGAAAATCACCACCAAGACCGTGGAAGCAATGGACAAGAACGGCGTCCTGACGGGAACGACAACCACAAGCGCCACCGGTCCATATGCGCTTAGCTTGCGGGCTATGGGGCTCGGCATCCAGGCCTTGGGGCCGGAGGCTGCCAACAAGCTGCTGATCAATCTCGGCTACAGGGATGCGGAAGGAAAATTCAGCCAGGACTCGCCTGTTGCGCTGACGCCCAGCCATTCCATTACCGGCACGTTCCGGATTTCGGGCTGGTCGGATGCGGTTTCCGGTTCGAATTTCTATCTTCCCGGCGGTTTGCGCCTGTTCGGCCTGTCAGGCGACGGAATCATGGGACCATTTGAGCCGGGGAAATTGAAGCCTGAAGATCCGACCCTGTGTTTCAGCGCGGAGGCGAATGAGGATTTGTCGTTGAAAGCGCCGTCCGGAATCGAGTTTTCGGAGGTGCCAAAAGATACCAGGGTCGAAACGCCCAATCTGGTATTCACGGCACACTGGTCGCTGGATGGCGACACGTTAAGCGTCCATCGCGATTTCACCAGCAGGATCGATCAGCAATTTTGCACCGGCCGGGTCCGGCAGCAGACAGCCGACGCGCTGAAGAAAATCGCCGACAGCTACAACACGAATATTTCCTTCAAGAAGGGCGGATCGGGCGCCGCCGCCAAACCAAGCGAAGCGGAGGTTACGTTCGACAACGGCGTGGCGCACATCAACGCTCGTCAGTATGATCTGGCGGTCCAGGACTTTGACAAGGTCATTTCATTGACACCGGATGACGCGGGCGCATATGCCAATCGCGGCCTGGCTTTTGAACGCATGAAGCAATATGAGAAGGCATTGCCCGATTTCGACAAGGCCATAAGCCTGAAGCCGGATAATGCCCCCTACCTCGAACTGCGCGCTGAAAATTACGGCAACCTGCGCGAGTTTGATCGCGCCGGCGCGGACTATGATTCGGCAATCAAGCTCAGCCCGAATGATGCCTCTGCCTATAACGGCCGTGGCTACAATTATCTGATGACGGGAAAGCTGGACCAGGCGCAGGCGGACTTAGCCAAAGCGATTGCCCTGAATCCAATATTCGGAGCGGCATACTTCAATCGCGCGGAGGTATTTATGCGCGAGAAACAATATGACGCCGCCATTCTGGATTTCAATGAAGCGGTTCGGCAGGCGCCCAATAATCCGATTCTCTATCGTGAGCGGGGCACGGCTTATATGGCGAAGGGTTTGAACGAACTCGCTCTTGCAGACGAAAATCAGGTCCTGAAGCTTCAGCCAGATGACCCGGGGGCCGCCTATAATCTCGGCATGATTCATATGTCCACGGACAAATGGGCGGAGGCCGTCGATGATTTCACCCATGTGATCACGGCGAAGGCGGAAGCCTTGTCGCCTTATTTCACCACCCAGGCCTATCTGATGCGCGCAAAGTCCCACGAGCATCTGGGCCATAAGGCAGAAGCGCAAGCGGATATCGAGAAAGCCACGGAACTCGATCCGACCTTGAAGGACGGGTTGGCAAAGAAATAGTCCTTCGTCCTAGGTGGCATGGTGTGCCTTGAGAAAGCGACTCTGGCCCGGGATTTTCCCGGCCGGTACTTTGCGGAGCTTAGAGAGAGGCCGCCAGCACGTTTTTGGCGGTAAGGATCAAGTCCGCCCGGCTCACGGGCTTGCGCAAGGCCGCCTGCGCCCCGAGATTTTTCGAGATGCGCCGGTATTCCCGGAAATCCTCGACGCCGGAAAGCGTGACAATGGGAAGCCGCGGCCTGTCCCTGCGCAGGGTGCGCATCAGCTCGACCCCGTCCATGTCCGGCATCACCATGTCGGTGATGATGAGGTCGATTTGCTGGCTGTCCAGATGGCGAAGGGCGTCGCGCCCGTTTTGCGCGCCGATGGTGATGAAGCCCGCCCGTTCCAGCATGCGCCGGATGAGTTCGCAAAGGCCCTCGTCGTCCTCGACGACCAGGAGGCGCTGGATGTCGGGATTTTCAGGCGCGGCGGCAATATCGCGCGGCCCCGACAGGGGCCGGGATATCACGGTATCGCCGCCCTCATCCGCCCAGCCAATGTCGCCGCCGGAGCGCACCGGCCATGCCAGCCGCCCGGCCGGAAACAGCAGGGTGGCGGCGGTGCCTTCGCCCAATTTGCTCTCGAGGCGAAGCGAACCGCCATGGGCGCGCATCATGGTCTCGACGAAGGGAAGGCCCAATCCCATCCCTTCATGCTGGCGGGTGAGGCTGCCGTCCGCCTGCACAAACAGGCCGCGCACCCGGCTGAGATCGGCTTCGGCAATGCCGATGCCGGAATCCCGGATGGTGATGGCAAGGCCGCTTGCGTGATCGGCGGCGGCCTCGACCGTGATTTTCCCGCCGGGAGTGGTGAACTTGATCGCGTTGGTGAGAAGGCTGAGCAGCATCCGCTTGACGACCGAATTGTCGGCGCGAAGCCTGGGCAGTTCGACCGGAAGCTGGAGATCAAGGGTGAGAGACGATTTTTTAAGCCTGGCCCTGACCATCCGGCACGAGGAAACAATGATGGCCTGGCAATCCTGCAGGCGTTCATCCAGTTCGATCGTTTCCGAACCGGCTTTGGAAATGTCGAGAATGTCGTTGATGATATCGAGCAGGTGCGTTCCGCTGTCCTCGATATCCTTGACGTATTCCTGGTAGTTTGAATGACCGAGCGGGCCGAACGCCTCCTGGCCCATCAGCTGCGAAAAGCCGATGATCGCGTTCAACGGCGTGCGCAATTCATGGCCCATGGTGGCGAGGAATTCCGCCTTGACGCGGCCGGCGGATTCCGCCGCCTCCTTCGCTTCCAGCAGCAGGATCTCGGTCTGCTTGTGGCGCTGGATTTCCAGCCCGAGTTCGGTGTTGGAGGCGGCGATGCGGCCATAGTTGAAGGCCATCATGGTGACATAGAGGCCGGCGCAGAACACGGAGATCATGCCCGCGGCCGAGAGCGCTTCCAGCGGCACGGCTTGCGGAAATTTTCCCGTCGCCGCGTGCACCAGATAAAAAAGCAGGATATCGCCGGCCAGCCCGGCAAGCGCGAGATTGCGCAGCCTGGGCTGGTCGCCCAGATAGAAGAAAGCCAGCATGGGCACGGTGACCAGCCAGGGCAGGAAAGGCGAACTCAGGCCGCCATAATAATAGGAGACATAGAGGACGATGAAAGCGAGGTTCTGGACCGAGGCCAGGGCCAGGATGTTCAGCCGCCCCGTCGCCCTGAGCAGGAAGGGGTATGCCCAGAACAGACCGGTCGCGGCTGCCGCCACCAGCAGCGGGATTCCGGGATGGGGGTCGATCAGATAAAGGGCGCCGAGGACGGCAAAGCCGATCCATGGCCCCAAAAAATGGCTCGCCAGAAACAACAGGACGCGGCGGCGCGTTTCCGGGTCGAGGCGCAACGAGTCCGGTGTGAACCCGTCGGCGAATCTCACCGCCACGCCGCGGCCCAAGGCGGCGATGTCCTGCCACACTCCGAAATATCTCGGCAGCGCCAAATGCGATGATGTTTCGATACGCGTGCCCATGGCCCCAGAGCCGGTTTCCCGGACATTTGCACCGGCTCATTTAAGAAACAGTTCATCGCGGCGGGAGAACGTGCGGGACCGTACAATCAAGGCGCGGTGCGGACGGGACCAACAGCACGTTGAAGTTGAGCACGATTGCTTCCCCGCCTTGAAGGAGCGCGTCCGGCCCCATTCCGCCGCGCCTCGTCCGCCTCTGCTCGCGCTGCGCTTAGAAAAGCTTGCCCCCCTTCGAGCGCGTAAGCCGCGAGGGTGGCGGCGGGCTCGGCACCATTTCCCAATCGCAATGGGGTCGGAATGTTGGGACTGAGGTTTCGCCTGCCGCGGGCTTAGCTTTTCTTGACGAGCGATAGCGAGCCTAGAAAAGCTTGCCCCACTTCGAGCAGCATGAGTCGCGAGGGTGGCGGGCCCTGGACGCTGACGCTCGGGCCCCGCTTGGCACCATCCACTGCGCCGCACGGCGGCGTTGAAGGAGCGCGTCGTTTGCCCAAATTCCTCGCCGCGCCTTCGCGGCGCACTACGCTGGCGCTAGCGCCGCTTCAGGCACCATCAACTGCGCCGCACGGCGGCGCAGTGGATGGTGGGCGCGACAGGGATTGAACCTGTGACCCCTCCCGTGTGAAGGGAGTGCTCTCCCGCTGAGCTACGCGCCCGCCTTGCGGCAGGGGCTGGTTTTATGGGGGCAGGGCACCAAGGCCGTCAAGCGCCAGCCTCTCTCAGCAAGCGGAGCGAGCTTGCCGAAGGTGCAAGTCCAGGGACGCAAAAACGCCCGCGTCCCGGTGGAGATGCGGGCGTCTTTCCGGTGTTTTGCGTTTCAGGCGGTGACGGCAGCCGCGCCGTTCTTGCGCGCCCGGCGCAGTGTCCAGCCCATGCCGAACAAACCCGTGAGCATCATCGCCCAGGTCGCGGGCTCCGGGACCCCGGTGGTAAAGCCGGCGGTCGTGCTGTACTGGAAATTGGCGCCCGTGATTGTGATCCTGCCGGCGCTCAACGCACTAATGTCGGCGCTGGACATGACCAGGTCGAATGTACCGGTATTCTGAATATACGGATCAAAATTCGTCAGGTTTCCATTCTCTGCGACGGGACTGTTCGGGGCATAGACGATCAAGTTCCTCGGCTGGCCCCCTGCCGCATACGGGCCCACCGTTTCCAGGGTGAGGGTCGTGCCATTCAATCCCACGCCCCAATGATCGGGCGTTCCGGAGGAGGTGGTAAAGGTACCGCCGGACGTAAAGGTAATGAGCGGATTGACCACCTCGGTGAGGCTTACGGCGCTGGGCGCGCTGCTAAACAACAACTGAATGCCGCTGAGTGCGCCGGCATCGGTTACAGGGGTATTGTAATCGGAAAGCGCGACGCTGAGCGTGGTGGCGTTGATGACGGAGACGCTGACCGACGCATGTGTGCCGTCGGACGCTGTGAAAATAACCGCAGCCGCGGCGGGTCCGGCAAAAGCCGTCAAACCCACTGCCGCCGCCGCACCTAAAAGCCCTGCAATCTTACGCATGCGATTACCCTCAACAGCTGTACCGAAGCGGACGTTTGCCTCGGATTGCAACCCAAAGCGAGTCCATTTTTTAACAAAAAAAGTTCCTGCCCTTATCAAAGCCCGAGGTTTTTCAGAGGATTAGGCAGGAAATGCCGCAAACCAGGGTTAATGTGGAACCGGGCCTGTGGGGAATGTCGATTTGCCGCAGGTTCCAGTCTCTGCACCCGCATTCAGGCGGCAAGCGGCAAGTCGATCCAAAACAAAGTCTGCCGGCCGGGAATGCTCTCAAAATCGATCCGCCCACCCTGCTTTTCCACCAGGATCTTGGCGATCGAAAGACCAAGCCCAGCCCCCGGCACATTGCGTCCGGCATTGGCCAGCCGGCCGAAGGGGCGGAAGAGCTTGTCGCGGTCCTGGCTCTCGATGCCGGGGCCGGCATTGGCGATTTCGATGCGTCCATAGCCTTCCACCCGGCGCGCCCGGACCCGGATGGGAGAAAAATTGTCGCCGTACTTGTAGGCGTTGGTGATCAGGTTGTTGATGATCTGGGCCAGCCGGATGGGATCGGCATTCACCGCGAGATTTTCCTCCATCTCCTCCAGCAGCACCGGCTTGCCGCCCAGCGCGGTCTCCAGCTGGAGGTTGCTGATGCAGGTCTCAAGCGCCGCCTGCACCGCAACGCGTTCGGAAAGAATGGCGAGTGCCCCCGCCTCCGCCCGCGACAGGTCGAGCAGATCGTCGTGCAGCCGCTGCAGCAACCCGCCATTATGGCCGATGACATGGGCGAACTCATGGGCGCGGTCGAGCGGCAAGGTGCCGGACTCCAGCATGCCGGAAAATCCGATGATGGCGGAAAGCGGTCCCCGCACTTCATGGCTGACATGGGAAAGCAGTTGGCTCTTGAAGCGCGAGGCGCGCAGCGCCTGCCTCCTCCTCCGTTCGATCACCGCCATATGCGGGTCGCGCTCATTCAGGACCATGGCGGTGCGCACCGAGAGGATGCTGGCCACCGCCAGGAAGAGCTGCAGCATTTCCATTCCGGCCACCTGGTTGCCGGTGGCGAAGGGCCGGGCGGAGGCAAAGGCGATGATGGTGATCACGATCATCGCCGCGCCGGCTCCCAGCAGACGGAACCGCGCGGCCGAAAGGATCACCGCGCCCAGCACCAGGAATTGCAGCGGATAAAGGGAAGGCCCAAATCCCGCAACCGCCGTTGCGGCGAGCACGGTGAACACCGCCATCGCCTCCAGGAAGCGGCGCTCCAGTTTCAACTTGGCGAACTGGTGCAGCGAAACCGCCATGCCGAAGGGAAAGACGATCGCGACTCCAACCACATTGGCGAAGAACCACTCCGCGCCCGCCGCCGGTGCGTCGCCGCCGGTGAGAAGAACCAGGAGGTAGGCGGACACGGCGCCGAAGAGCGATGGGCTGATGGCGGCGGCAAGGATAAAGCACGCCCCCGACGCGATGGAATTGAAGCGCGGCGGGCCCAGGCGGCGCATGGCGACAAGACCCACCACGACGTCCAGGAGGTTGATCAGGCTGAACCCGACGGTGAGTGAAGCGGACTGGCCGCCCAATCCATTCGCCAGCAGCCCGGCTGCCAGGATGGCCGCCAGCATGGCGAAGTCGTCTGCCCGGGAACGTGAAAGCCGCAACAGCAGGCAGAGACCGAAGGCGGTGGCCGGCCAGACGGCTGAAGCCTGGTGGCCATTGCCGCCTGTGGCCAGGATGCCGCCATAGCCCAGGGCAAAGAATCCGGCGAAGGTGACCGCCGCCAGCCCCATTCCTCTGGCCCAGCTTTTCTCACCCGCCCAAGCCCGCATTCCTGCCCCCCAATGCCCGCATGTTACGGGACGATTCGTGCGCCCCTGCAAGAGGTTGCGGCTAGAATTTTGGACAACCTTTGGCTTTAGCGTAAGCGGCCTGTTAAGGCCTTTGGCGGCATTATGGGCATCTTGAGGGGGCCGCTCATGAAACGCCGCGTCGTCATTGCCGATGACGATCCCATGATCATCAGCCTGGTGGGCTTACGCCTGGAAATCGGCGGCTATGAAGTGCTTTCCGCCGCGAATGGCGAAGAGGCGCTGGCCCTGATCCGCGAAGCCAAACCGTCCGCCGCCATCCTGGATATCGAGATGCCGTGCCGCAACGGCATCGAAGTGCTGGATGCGATCAAGTCCGATCCCGCCACCGACAAGCTGCCGGTGATGATGCTGACCGGCGAGCGCGACAGTGACACGGTGATGCGGGCGATGGGCTCCGGCGCCGGCGATTATCTGGTGAAGCCGTTCCATCCCGACCGGCTGCTCGACCGCATGAACCGGCTGGTCCAGTCAAGCGCGCCGCAACGGCCGAACAGTTCCGCGACCTGGGAACTATAAGCGGGCTCCTTATAGAGAGGCGCGGAGTTTTTTCAGCGCTTCCGGCAACAGCAGAAAATCGTCCAGCACCAGGTCGGCGCCCAGCTCGGCGGCCGGCACCGGCGTATAGCCATATGACACCAGGATGCAAGGCGCGCCGGCCGCCCGTGCGGTGGAAAGATCGGTGATGGAATCGCCGATCATGACGGCTCCTCCCGCGCCGGACGACAAATCCCTTGTCACATCGTGGAAGATGCGCGGATCGGGCTTGGTGTAGCTCTTCCTGCCCGCGCCATAGACCGCGCCGAAATAGCGGTCGAGGCCGAGCCTGGCGAGCAGGAGATGGGTCAAGTCCGCCGGCTTGTTGGTGAGAACGCCCAGCTTGGCGCCTTCGGCCTGCAGTGCCCGAAGCGTCTCCTCAACTCCGGCGAAAGGACGGCTGAAATCGGCGATATGGTCGCGGTAATGGGCGATGAAGATGCCGACCAGGCGCTCCATCTCCTCCTCCCGCGCGGCCGCGCCGGTGGCGTCCATGGCCTGGGCGATCAGCGAGCGGGCGCCGAAGCCGACCATATGGCGCAGGGAGCCAGTGTCTATCGCCGCGCGGCCCTCGGCTTCGAGCACCGCGTTGGTGGCGCCCAAAAGGTCGGGCGCCGTGTCCACCAGCGTGCCGTCCAGGTCGAAAATGAGCGCCAAAGCCATGTCTTAAGGAATCCGCCCGAGAATCGCGGCATTATATTGAGAGCGGCCAGGAACAGTGTGGTCGCTGGCGGCAGTGTAGCGACGTTTTTCGTCCGGCGGCGCGACAATATATTGTTGGAATTCGTTATTTCACCTTTGCAGGAGAGAGGCTTACCGCAAAACCATGACGAAAGCGGGCATCATTCTCGCAGCGGGCGCCGGCACCCGGATGAAGTCCCAACTGCCCAAGGTGCTGCACAAAATCGCCGGCCTGCCGCTGCTCGGCCATGTGGTGGAAGCGCTCAAAGGCGCGGGCGTCGGGCGCCTGGTGGTGGTGACTTCCGCCGCGGGAGAAGCGGTGCGCGCCTATGCGGCCAGCCTGGGCTGCGAAAACGTGGTGCAGGAGCGCCAGCTGGGCACCGGCCATGCCGCGCTGATGGCGCGAGAGGCGCTCAAGAATTTCGACGGAACGCTGGTAATCGCCAATGGCGACATGCCGCTGATCACGCGAGAGACGGTCGAAGACGTGCTGAAGGCGGAGGCGCGCACCGGTCTTGCCATCCTGGCTTTCGAGGCCGGCAATCCCGGGCACTATGGCCGGGTGCTCCCGGCGCCGGACGGATTCCTGGACCGCATTGTCGAATATAAGGACGCCAGCGCGGCCGAGCGTGCCCTCACCCTTTGCAATGCCGGCCTCTATGCCGGCCGTGCCGCCGGCGTCTTCCGCTGGGCCGGCGCGCTTCAAAACGAAAATGCGCAAGGCGAATATTATCTGACCGATGTGCCGGCGATAGCCCGCACCGAAGGGGTCAAATGCGCCATCGCGCTCAGCGACGAGATCTCGGTTTTGGGCGTCAACAGCCGCGCCGAATTGGCCGGGGCCGAAGCGAAATTCCAGGCCCGGATGCGGGCGCGCCTGCTGGCGGACGGCGTGACCATGACGGCGCCCGAGACGGTATTTTTTGCCCATGACACGCTGGCCGAACCCGATGTGGAGATCGAGCCCTTTGTGGTCTTCGGCCCCGGCGTGGTCCTGCGTTCGGGCGCGCGCATCCGCAGCCACTCGCATTTGGAGGGCGCAGAGGTTTCCTCCGGCGCGATCATCGGGCCTTTCGCAAGGCTGAGGCCGGGCGCAAAGATCGGCGGCAACGCCCATATCGGCAATTTTGTCGAAGTGAAGAACGCGGTGATCGGCAGCGGCGCCAGGGCCAATCATCTTTCTTATCTGGGCGATGCGCTGGTGGGCGCCAATGCCAATATCGGCGCCGGCACCATCACCTGCAATTATGACGGCTATACCAAGGCGGTGACGGAAATCGGGGCCGGCGCCTTCATCGGTTCGGACACCGCATTGGTGGCGCCGGTGAAAGTGGGCGCGGGCGCCATCACCGCCGCAGGCTCGGTGATTACGAAAGACGTGGCGCCGGATGCGCTGGCCATCGCCCGCGGCGTGCTGACCGAAAAGCCGGGCTGGGCGAAGGCCTTTAGAGAGCGAAAAGAGAAGAAATAATGTGCGGCATTGTCGGCATTGCGGGGGTGAAGGATGCAGCCCCGGTCATCCTGGAAGCCCTGAAGCGGCTGGAATATCGCGGCTATGATTCCGCCGGGATCGCCACCCTGGTGAACGGCAAGATCGAGCGCAGGCGCTCGCCGGGAAAATTGTCCCGCCTGGACCAGGTGCTGAAAGACCAGCCGCTCAGCGGCCGCACCGGCATCGGCCATACCCGCTGGGCCACCCATGGCGCGCCCACGGAAACCACTGCCCATCCTCACGCCACGGCGCGGGTGGCGATCGTCCATAACGGCATCATCGAGAATTTCCGCGAATTGCGCGAAGAGCTCAAGGCGAAGGGACACAAGTTCGAATCCCAGACCGACAGCGAAGTCGCGGCCCACCTGGTCACCGCCAATCTGGAGGATGGCCAGGCGCCGGAGGAAGCCGCCAAGGCGGCGGTGAGGCGGCTGACCGGGGCCTATTCCATCGCCATGATCTTCAAGGATCATGAAGGGCTTCTGATCGGCGCGCGCAAAGGCGCGCCCCTGGCGGTGGGTTATTCCGACAAGGAAGCCTATCTCGGCTCCGACGCTTTCGCGCTGGCTCCTTTCACCAATCGCGTCGCCTATCTGGAAGACGGCGATGTGGCGGTGGTTCACGGCACGGAGGTTTCGATCTTCGATGCCGAAGGCAGGCGCGCCAACCGCGAAGTGACGATCACCTCGGCCAGCGCCGCCCTGGTGGACAAGGCCGGCCACAGCCACTTCATGGCCAAGGAGATCCATGAGCAGCCCGAGGTGATCGGGCATACGCTGGCGCATTATCTCGATCCGGCCGGCCCGGAAGTGCGCAAGCTGGGGGTGGGCCTGCGCGAGACGCTCAAGCGCGCATCGCGGCTGACCATCTCGGCCTGCGGCACCGCCTATTATGCCGGCATGGTGGGCAAATACTGGTTCGAGAAGCTGGCGCGCCTGCCGGTGGAGATGGATGTCGCCTCCGAGCTGCGTTACCGCAATCCGGTCTATCCCAAGGACGGCGCGGCGCTGTTCGTGTCCCAGTCGGGCGAGACCGCCGACACATTGGCGGCGTTGCGCGACGCGGCGGCCCAAGGCCAGGCCACGATGGCCATCGTCGATGTGGCGGAAAGCTCCATCGCGCGGGAAGCCGATATCGTGTTTCCCACCTATGCCGGGCCCGAAATCGGGGTCGCCTCCACCAAGGCGTTCACCTGCCAGTTGGCGGCGCTCGCCTCCTTTGCCATCGCGGCGGCTGTGGCGCGCGGCACGCTCAGCCCGGCCGCCGAAAAACGCCTTTGCGCCGCCCTGCTGGAAACACCGCGCCATGTCGCGGAATTCCTGAAGCAGGAGCCCCAGATCCGGTCGCTGGGTGAGGACGTCGCCAAGGCGCGCGACGTGCTGTACATGGGCCGCGGTCCCAGCTTCCCGCTGGCGCTGGAAGGGGCGCTGAAGCTGAAAGAGATTTCCTACATCCATGCCGAGGGCTATGCCGCGGGCGAAATGAAGCACGGTCCCATCGCCCTGATCGACGTGGCGGTGCCCATCATCGTGATCGCGCCGCATGACGAGCTTTATGAGAAGACCATCTCCAACATGCAGGAGGTGATGGCGCGCGGCGGCAAGGTGCTCTTGATTTCGGATGCGCGCGGGGTGGCGGAAGCGGGCGCGGTCTGGGCCTCGATCACCGTGCCGGACACCGATCCCTTCATCACGCCCCTGGTCTATGCCATTCCGGTGCAGCTGCTCGCTTATCATGCCGCCCTGGCAAAGGGGACGGACGTGGATCAGCCGCGCAATCTGGCCAAGTCGGTGACGGTGGAATAATCGCAGGCGCGCCCTTGGCCCGATCAGGGCGGCCCATTATGGTCCCGGCCCATGACCGATCAGAACGCTCTCAAGCGCGCGGCTGCCGCCAAGGCGCTCGATTATGTCCGGGACGGCATGAAGCTGGGCCTGGGTTCGGGCTCGACCGCGGAAATGTTCGTGGAGATGCTGGCGACGCGGGTGCGCGCCGGCCAGAAGCTGCTCTGCGTCCCCACCTCGGAGCGCACAGCCGCCTTTGCCCGCAAATTCGGGATCACACTGTCCGGGCTCGACGAACTGGCGCCGCTCGACATCACCATTGACGGCGCCGATGAGGCCGACCGCAACCTGGATCTGATCAAGGGCGGCGGCGGCATGCTGCTGCGCGAGAAGATCGTGGCGGCATCGTCAAAAAAAATGATCGTGATCGCCGATGAAACCAAGCTGGTGCCGCGGCTGGGCAAATTCCCGGTGCCGGTGGAGGTGATCGAGTTCGGCCACAAGGCCACGGCCGCACGCCTTGCACAGGCGCTCGCCACGCTGGGCTATCAGGATGTGCCGCTGCGCCTGCGCGAGAAGGACGGCGCACCGTTCAAGACCGACAGCGGCAACGTGATTTACGATTGCGCACTCGGCGCCATCCAGAGCGCCGCCAAGCTGGCCGGCGCTCTCCTGGCCGTGCCGGGGGTGGTGGATCACGGCCTCTTCATCGGCATCGCCACCACGCTCCTGATCGCCGGCCCCGGCGAAGTCGAAGTCATCGAGAGAACCACATGATCCGGACACCGGCCCCCCTCCCCCTCGCGCGTAGCGCTAGAGGGGGAGGTGCCCGTAGCAGCGCTTGCGATGCGAAGGGCGGAGGGCGTCAATAGTGAACTTCGATTACGATCTTTTCGTAATCGGCGGCGGTTCCGGCGGCGTGCGTGCCAGCCGCATGGCCGCCATGACGGGCGCGCGCGTGGCGCTGGCCGAGGAATACCGGATGGGCGGCACCTGTGTGATCCGGGGCTGCATTCCCAAGAAGCTCCTGGTCTATGCCAGCCAGTTTTCCGAGAATGTGAAGGACGCCGCCGGTTACGGCTGGGATTTCGGCGCCGCCCGCTTCGACTGGCCAGCCATGATCGCCAACAAGGACAGGGAGATCGCGCGGCTGGAAGGTCTCTATACCAGGAACGTCCAGGCCGCCGGCGTGACCATCATCCAGGACCGCGCCGTGTTCGAAGATCCCCATACGCTGCGGCTGCTCAATTCCGGAAAGAAAGTGACGGCGGAGAAAATCCTCATTGCCACCGGCAACCGCCCCACCCGCGAAATGGGCACCTCCCATCCGATCCCCGGCGGCGAGCTTTGCATCACCTCCGACGAGGCTTTCCATTTGAAGGAATTGCCCAGGCGCATCCTGGTGGCGGGCGGCGGCTATATCGCCATGGAATTCGCCCACATCTTCCATGGCCTGGGTTCTCATGTGTCGGTGGTCTATCGCGGGGAGAAGCCGCTGCGCGGTTTCGACGATTCGCTGCGCGACGCGCTGTGCGCGTCGATGAAGGCGCGGGGGCTGGAAGTGCTGCTGGGCTGCGAATTCACCAGGGTGGAAAAGCGGGGCCAAAGCCTCCATGCCGAAACCAACAAGGCCAAAAACGGTGAACGTAGCGTGATCGAATGCGACCAGATCATGCTCGCCATCGGCCGCATGCCCAACACCATGGCGCTGCATGTCGAGAAGACCGGGGTGGAGTTGGGCATGAAAGGGGAGGTGAGGGTGGACGATTATTCCCGCACCAGCGCGGAGAATATTTACGCCATCGGCGATGTCACCGACCGGAAGCAACTGACCCCGGTGGCGATCCACGAAGCCATGTGCTTTGTCGAAACCGTTTTCAAGAACAACCCCACCAAACCCGATTATAGTCACGTGCCCAGCGCGGTCTTCACCACGCCGGAGCTGGCGACGGTGGGGCTCTCGGAAGAGATGGCGCTCCTCAAGGGCCACAGCATCGATGTCTATCAATCGGTCTTCCGGCCGCTGCTGCACACATTGGGCGGGCGCGATGTGCGCACCCTGATGAAGCTGGTGGTGGATGCGAAAACCGGCCGGGTGCTGGGCTGCCATATTTTCGGCGATCATGCCGCCGAGATCATCCAGGCCGCCGCCATCGCGGTAAGAATGGGCGCCACCAAGAAAGATTTCGATGCCACAATGCCGCTTCATCCGACGGCCGCTGAAGAACTGGTGACCATGCGCAACATCAGCTATTCCAAGTCTCCTGCCGCCTGATCGTTACGGCGATGTAATCGGAACTTTGTTGGAGCTTGCGCGGCGCGGATTTAACCTCCTGTGGTTGCAGGGGGAAATATGCGCCGGGGACTGTTTGCGGCCAGCTGCATGGCCGGCTCCATGGTGTGGGCATGCCTTCCCGGACTTGCCGCATTTGCGCAAGACCTGCCGGCCCTTGCCGCGATCGGCGTCAAATGCCAGGTGGCGAAGCCCGATCCGGTACCGGCGCCGGTGACACCGTCTTTCGCCGCCGGCAACAATGCGGCCAACAACAGCAACTGGGCGCTGGCCGAAGCGAATTTCCGCCCCCTGGCGGAGAGCGGCGATGTGCCTTCGGAGAGAAATCTCGGCCGCTTGCTGATGACCGATTGCACCGGCCTGCAGGACAAGAAGGAAGGCATGCTGTGGCTCGGCAAGGCCGCCGACGCCAACGACATCCCCGCCACGGCACAACTCGGCATCATCTATATGAACGGCAATGGCGTGGCCCAGGACGACAACAAGGCGTTCACGCTTTTGTCGAAGGCCGCGGCGGCAGGCAATCCGAGCGCGGAAAGAGCTCTTGGGTATCTCTATCTCTCCGGCCGAGGGGTGGCGCAGGACAAATATGAGGGTCTGCTCTGGTCCATCCAGGCGGCCAAACAGGCCGATGCGACCGCCCTCGCCAATATCGCCTGGAGTTATTTCCTGGGCGATGCGCTGCCGCAGAGCAACGAGAAGGCGGCTTTTTATATCGCCCTGGCGGTGCAGCATGCCCTGCCCATGGACAGGCCGCGCATTCTCCAGGTCCAGAACCAGATCGCGCGAAAAGTGAGCCAGGAAGACATGCAGGACGGCGCACGGCACGCGCGCGACTGGTCGGCGGGCGAATATGGTTTTTCCGAAGTCATCAAAGACGCGGCCCGGCGGCGCGGGCATGACAGCTGAAAGGGGCCACCATGGGCGTGACATGTGGGACTTCGCATCGGCTCACCTTGGCCGCAGCGCTTCTGTCGTTATCCGCCTTGTCCGTGCCGGCGCGTGCCGCCGATTGCGGCCCGCTGCAAAAGCTTTTTTCCTTGGATCTGACGGCGGCCCCCAGCGGCGTTGCCAGCATACCGGTCACCATCAACGGCTCGCAGCGCCGCCTGGAGTTCGATACCGCCGGCGGCCGCTCGGTGCTTTCGCAAGGCGCACTGGATTCGCTGGGGCTGCATGCGGTGAACGGCAACGTCAAGCTGCTTGACCGCGCTGGCAATGCCTCGCAGCGCTCCGTACCATCGATTCCCTGGTCATCGGCGGGATGGAGGCCAAGAATGTCGTTTTCCTGGTTTCGCCCAACCCGAATTTCGGCGGCAATCCGCAACTGCCGGTCGATGGGGGCCTGGCCAACGACATCATGGAGAATTACGACCTCGATCTGGATTATGCGGGCGGGAAGGTGAGCTATTTCTTGCCCGATCATTGCGACGGTCATGTGGTCTATTGGACCACGCAACCGCCGTCCGTCATCCCGTTCCGCCATGAGTTGCCCGGATCGCTGAACCGGAGCGACACGCATATCTATTTTCATGTGACGCTGGACGGAAAAGACCTGCTGGCGGCGCTGAACACCGCCGCGGCGCGAAGCCAGATGAACGCAAAAACCGCCGTCATCTACAATGTCAACGAAGACACCGCGGGCACCGTGCCTTTGGGCACCGTGGCGGGCAAGAAAGTATTCGGCTATACCTTCAAGAGCATCGCGTTCGGCGATGTCACGGTGAATAACCCCCGCGTCGTGGTCTTGCCGGATGTGATGGGGCGCAACGATCCCAACAATGGCGGCCGCACCGACAGCCGGGTGAAGCGGCAGGACGACATCCAGGTACCGGACATCTCCATCGGCATGGACGTGATCCGTCAGCTGCACATCTATGTGGCGGCGAAGGAAGGAAAGCTCTATCTCACGGCGGCGGGAACAGCGCCTCCGGCCCAATCCGCGCCCGCTCAATAGGGCGCGCTTGGCCCGGACCGGAGCCGGCCTTCGCCCGTAAGCCCCTGACAAACCCGCACTTTGCGTTGCCGCAGGACCGCCATGCGGCTCCAAATTGCTGGTAATGCCGGTTTGCTTCCCCTATATCCGGCCTCTTTGGAAGGAGCAGACGGTGGCCCAGAACTGGACCCCGCAAAGCTGGCAGGACAAGCCCATCCGTCAGGTGCCGGAATATCCGGACCAGGCGGCGCTGGATGCCGTGCTGACGCGCCTGAAGAGTCATCCGCCGCTGGTCTTTGCCGGGGAGGCAAGGAACCTGATGGCCGCCTTGGGCGAGGCCGCGCATGGCAAGGCCTTCCTGCTCCAGGGCGGGGACTGCGCCGAAAGCTTCGCCGAATTCCACCCCGACAATATCCGCGACACGTTCCGGGTGCTGCTGCAGATGGCGGTGGTGCTGACCTTTGCCGCCGGCGTGCCGGTGGTGAAGGTGGGGCGCATCGCCGGCCAGTTCGCCAAGCCGCGCTCCGACGACATGGAGACACGCGACGGCGTCACGCTTCCCTCCTACCGCGGCGACAATATCAACGGCAGCGAGTTCACCCGCGAGGCGCGGGTGCCCGACCCGCAGCGGCTGATCCAGGCCAACGCCCAGTCGGCGGCCACCCTCAACCTGCTGCGCGCGTTCGCCCAAGGCGGCTATGCCGACCTGCACAATGTGCATCGTTGGATGCTGGGCTTTATCGCGGACTCGCCGGCCGGCGAACAATATAAGGGTCTCGCGCAACGTATTTCCGAGACGCTGGATTTCATGGCGGCGTGCGGTATCACCTCGGAATCGGTGCCCCAGCTGCGCGGCACCGATTTCTACACCAGCCATGAGGCGCTGCTCCTCTGTTACGAGCAGGCGATGACGCGGATCGATTCCACCAGCGGCGACTGGTACGACACCTCGGCGCACATGCTGTGGATCGGCGACCGCACCCGCCAGCTCGACGGCGCGCATGTCGAGTTCTGCCGCGGCATCAAGAACCCCATCGGTCTCAAATGCGGGCCCAGCTTGAGCGAAGACGATCTGTTGCGCCTGATCGCCATTCTCAATCCGCAGAACATCCCGGGCCGCCTCACCCTGATCGCCCGCTTCGGCGCCGACAAGATCGCCGAGAAGATGCCGGCCCTGGTGCGGGCGGTGAAGCGCGAGGGCGCCGATGTGGTGTGGTCCTCCGACCCCATGCACGGCAACACCATCAAGCTGAAATCGGGCTACAAGACCAGGCCGGTGGACCGCATCCTGGAAGAGGTGAAAAGCTTCTTCGCCATCCACCGCGCCGAAGGCACCCATGCCGGCGGCGTGCATTTCGAGATGACCGGCCAGGATGTCACCGAATGCCTGGGCGGCGCGCAGGCGATCAAGGAGCTCGATCTGGGCGCGCGCTACCAGACCGCCTGCGATCCGCGCCTCAATGCCAGCCAGGCGCTGGAACTGGCCTTCCTGATCGCGCAAGGCATCCGCGACGAGCGCATGAAGGACGCGGGCCTCGCGGCTTCGGCTTGAGGGGCGCCTGATGGGAATAGCAAGGCTTCTTGCCAAAGCCTGGGTGGTGTTCTGCGTCTTCGCCGGCGCGCATGCCCTGCGCATCGCGCTCGCCAGCGGCTTGCCCCTGCCGTCCACCGCTTTCGCCATTTCCATATGCGTGCTGCTGTTCGCGGCGATGGGACTTTTGTTCGCGGGCGGCTTCGGCGTTTCCGGGATTGCCGGCATGCCGATCTCCGCCCGGCTCAAGCCGGCGCATTGGCTGCCCGGCTTCAACGAAATCGTTTTCGTGATTTTCTTAGGGCTCAGTTTCGTCACCCAGGTGGTGTTCGCGCCCCAGGTGGTGGGCGGCGGCCTCTCGGGGGCCCTGGAAGCGGCAATCTATTTCGCGGTACCGGGCCAGCGGGCGCTGGTCTATTCGCTCTCGGTTTGCAGCATGGACGGCGGGCGGGTCTTCGCGGCTGCCTTCACCTGGCTTCTGTCCGTCATCTACCTGGCCTCGGCGGCATCGCGGCTGAAACTGGCGGCCGGCATCATGCGGCTGGAGCGCAGCACAAGACCGGAGATATTGGGACCGACACTGCGCGCCTTCCTTTTGGGCATTGTCGCCGTGGTGGGCATCCAGTTTCTGTTTGTCGGTTCGGCCTATCCCTGGTTCGCCTGCAGCGCTTATACCGACATCACCGGAGCGTTGCTGATCGGGCTTTTCCCCCTGATGCTGTCCTATCTGATCGTGGCGGCGCTGGCCTCCTTGCTGGCGGCCTCTCCGGAAAGCTGATAGAGATCAATACGTTAACCATGGTGTAACAAGCCGCAATATCTTGTGGCTGGTGCTTTGCTGCACTGCGATGCCATATGCGGCCATTATCGGTGTCAGTTTTCTTGAGGGGTTGCCTTGTTTTTTCGCCGCCGCGTGCCTGAGAAGGGGCCGCTGAAAGCCGCCGTGATTGGAGCGGGCGCTTTCGGCCGCCATCACGCTTCGAAATACCGTGCCTTGTCGGGCATGGGCCATGGCGGTCAGCAGGGTTTCGAGCTTTTTGCCGTCGCCGATCCCAACCTGGAGGTGCGCCGCAACGCCACCGCCCAATATGGCGTGTTGGCGGTGGGCGATTGGCGGGAATTGCTGGGCAAGGTGGATCTGGTCAGCGTCTGCTCGCCTGCCATCACCCATGCCGAGATCGTGCGCGCTTTCCTCAACACCGGCGCCTCTGTGCTGGTGGAAAAGCCCATCGCCACCACCGTCGAGGAGGCCCGTGACCTGGTGGCGCTGGCGCGCCAGACCGGCCGGGTGCTGGCGGTCGGCCATCAGGAACGTTTTGTCTTCGCCCGCACCGGCCTGCTCGACCATGACGAGACGCCCTTGGAGATTCAATGCTGGCGCCGCGGTCCCTGGACCGGACGGGGCGATGATGTCAGCGCCGTGCTGGACCTGATGATCCATGACCTCGACCTGGTGCACACTCTGGTGGACAGCCAGGCGGTGGATGTGAAGGCCAGGGGGATTGTTCAATACGGTCCCTATGCCGATGAGGTTTCCGCCGCCGTCACTTTCGCCAACGGCACCGTGGCCCGGCTCGACACCAGCCGCATCGCCGATGCCCGCAAGCGTGGGCTTCGCGCGGTCTATGAAGACGGCGTGGTCGAGATCGATTTCCTCACCCGCGAAGTCAAGAACACCACCCCGCGTCCCCTGGCAGCCTTGGAGATGGGCGACCCCTTGGGCGAATCGGTGGCCAATTTCCTCTCTGCGGTCCGGGATGGGGTACCGCCGCTGGTCTCCGCCGAACAGGCGGCCCGCGCGCTTGAGACGGCTGTGCGCATTGACGAGACCGTCGAAGCCGGTCTTCCGGCCGTCAAGCCTGCCATTGTGGGCCGCGCCGTCGCCTGAAAGCTGTGCGCACCTAGTAGGTGCGCGCATTTCGCTCTAAACAGCGGCGATGGCAGATCATTCTCCTGGCCGCTTTCGCATCGCCTTGGCGCAGCTTAATCCCGTTATGGGCGACATCGCGGGCAATGAAGCCAAAGTGCGCGCCGCCCGCGCCGAAGCGGGCGCAGCCGGCGCCGACCTGGTGTTGTTCTCCGAGCTTTTCATCACCGGCTACCCGCCGGAGGATCTGGTCTTGAAGCCGGCGCTGCAGGCCGATGCCCGCGCCGCCATTGAAAGCCTGGCCCGCGAAAATGGTCCCGCGGTTCTGATCGGCGCACCCTGGCTGGAGGAGGGCAAACTCTACAATGCGTTCCTCCTGCTGGATGGCGGCAGGATCGCGGGCATCACCCGCAAAGTGGATCTGCCCAATTACGGCGTGTTCGACGAGAAGCGCGTCTTCGCGCCGGGTCCGCGGCCGGTTCCGTTCGCCGTCCGCGGCGTGAAGGTCGGCGTGCCGGTCTGCGAGGATATCTGGACCGACAAGATAACCGCCTGCCTGAAAGACGCCGGAGCGGAAATCTTGACGGTGCCCAACGGCTCGCCTTTCGAGGCCGGCAAGGAAGAGCTGCGGCTGGACCTGGCGCGTGCCCGCGTCGCCGAGACCGGGCTGCCGCTGATCTATCTCAACCAGCTGGGCGGCCAGGACGAACTGGTGTTCGACGGCGCCAGCTTTGTCCTCAATGCCGATGGCAAGCTTGCCTGCCGCCTGCCGGGCTGGCGGGAGAAGCTGGTCTTCACCGACTGGATGCGTGATGCGGCCGGGAAATGGTTCTGCGCGCCGGGCGAGATCGCGGGCGAGGAGGCGCGCAGCAGTCAGGTCTATCACGCCATGATGCTGGGCCTGCGCGATTATGTGAACAAGAACCGTTTTCCCGGCGTGGTGCTGGGGCTTTCCGGCGGCATCGACTCCGCGCTCTCCGCCGCGGTGGCGGTGGATGCGCTGGGTGCGAAGCGGGTGCGTTGCGTGATGCTGCCCTCCCGCTACACCAGCCGCGAAAGCCTGGAAGATGCCGACGGATGCGCGCGGGCCCTGGGCGTGGCGTATGAGACCATCGAGATCGAGCGCGCGGTGGCGGCGATGGGGGAAACGCTTTCTCCCGCGTTTGCGGGAAGGAGCCCGGATATCGCCGAGGAGAATATCCAGTCGCGGCTCCGGGGCATGATCCTGATGGCGCTTTCCAACAAATTCGGTCCCATGGTGCTGACCACCGGCAACAAAAGCGAGATGAGCGTGGGATATGCAACGCTCTATGGCGATATGTGCGGCGGCTATAATGTGCTGAAGGACATCTACAAGACCGAAGTCTTCGCGCTCTCGCGTTGGAGGAACCAGTTTTCCCCGGAAGGCGCGCTGGGTCCGGTGGGGCGGGTGATCCCCGAGCGCATCATCGAAAAGCCGCCCACCGCCGAATTGCGCGCCAACCAGACCGACCAGGATTCCCTGCCGCCTTATGACATTCTTGACGGCGTCCTGGAGTGCCTGGTGGAGCGTGAGATGGGCTTTGAGGAGAGGGTGGCCACGGGCTTCGATCCCGCCAGGGTGAAGAAGGTCGAGCTGTTGCTGTATGTCTCGTAATATACGCGGCGCCAGGCGCCGCCGGGGGTGAAGATCTCCTCGCGCAATTTCGGCCGCGACCGGCGTTATCCCATCACCAATGCGTTTCGGGACGCAAGATGATGAGGAGCGGTTCGCCAACGGCGAATGAAACGATCCAGTGGATCGTTTCAAGCGACGAATGCCCGGAGCGTAAGCGAAGGGCGGCAGTATTGCAGGGGAATCGCCACTGATGCCGGTCGTCCGCTTCGCACCGTCGCCCACCGGCCTGCTCCATGTCGGCAATGCCCGCACCGCCATTCTCAACTGGCTGTTTGCCGACAAGAATGGCGGCAAATTCATCCTGCGCATTGACGACACGGATTTCGAGCGCTCCCGGCCGGAATTCCAGCTGGCCATCGTGCGCGACCTCAACTGGCTGTTCGGCACCCGGGCCTGGACCGATGTCGATTTCCAGTCCATGCGCGCCGAGGTCTATGAAGGTGCCAAGCATCGCCTGGCCGCGGCGGGCCGGCTTTATCCCTGTTATGAAACGCCGGCAGAGCTGGAACGCCAGCGGGCCCTCCTCAAATTGCGCAAGAAGCCGCCCATCTATGACCGCTCGGCGCTCGCCCTCAGCGACGCCGAACGCGCCCGGCTGGAGGCCGAAGGCCGTAAACCGCACTGGCGCTTCAAGCTTTCGCAGCGGCCGGTGAAATGGCGCGACCTGATCCGGGGCGAGGTGGAGATCGACAGCGCCAGCATTTCCGATCCCGTGCTGATAAGGGAGGATGGGCGCTTTCTCTATACGCTGCCCTCGGTGGTGGACGACGCCGCCTATGGCATTACGCACATCATCCGCGGCGAGGATCATGTCACCAACACCGCGGCCCAGATCGAGATTTTCGAGGCCTTGGGGGGGGCGGTGCCGCAATTCGCGCATCATCCGCTTCTGGTGGGCGCGGGCGGGGAGGCGCTTTCCAAGCGGCTGGGCTCGCTGTCGCTGGAATCCCTTCGCGAGGACGGCATGGAGGCGATGGCGGTCAACGCCTATCTCGCCAAGATCGGCACTTCCGATCCGGTCGAGCCGCGGCTTTCGCTCGATGAACTGGCGGGGGAATTCGATTTCGCCAAGATCGGCCGGGCGCCGGCGCATTTCGATCCGGAAGAATTGAAGGCGCTCAATGCCCGCACCCTGCACCAGATGCCGTATGACGCGGCCCGGCTCGTGCCGCTGGGCGTGGATGAAAAGCTGTGGCAGGCGATCCGGCCCAATTTGAATAAATTCTCGGATGCCGGGGAGCTTGCGCGCCTGGTCACCGGCCCGGTCGCCCCGGTGATGGAAGATGCCGGGCTTGCCGCCAAGGCTGCCGCGCTTCTTCCGCCGGAGCCCTGGGATGAAACCACCTGGCCGGCCTGGACCGCTGCGGTCTCAAAGGAAACCGGGGTCAAGGGCAGGGGCTTGTTTCACCCCTTGCGGCTGGCCCTGACCGGGCGGGGCGATGGACCCGAACTCAAAAAGCTGCTACCCCTGATCGGGCGGGCCAAAGCCAAGGCCCGGCTGGAAGGAAACACCGCGTGACGAAGCTTATCGTCATTATCCGGATTTCGATTTGCAGCTGACGCTGCAAAAACCCTTCTGCTCGCCCCAAAATTTCAAAAAAATCTCCCCCTCACCCGTCCGCTTTGCGGACTCCCTCTTCCCCATGGGGGGAGAGGGGCAAGAGCCGCAAGGATGGGTGAGGGGATGCAAATCAGATAAGAAACACCCATGGCGCTTAAGCTCTTCAACACCCTGACCAAGTCGAAAGAGGACTTCGTTCCGCTCGATCCCAAAAATGTGCGGATGTATGTCTGCGGGCCCACCGTCTATGACTTCGCCCATATCGGCAATGCCAGGCCGGCGATTGTCTTCGATGTGCTGTTCCGGCTGTTGCGCCATGTGTATGGCGACGCGCATGTGACTTATGTGCGCAACATCACCGACGTTGACGACAAGATCAATGCGCGCGCGGCGGAGCGCGGCATCTCCATCCGCGAACTGACCGAAGAGACCGCGCGCATCTATGATCAGGATGTGGCGGCGTTGGGCTGCCTGCCGCCTTCTATCACCCCGCGCGCCACCGAGCATATCGGCGAGATGGTCGCCATGATCGGTGAACTGGTCGCGGATGGCTGCGCCTATCCGGCGGAGGGGCATGTGTTGTTCGATGTCTCCTCCAAGCCGGATTACGGCAAGCTCTCGCGCCGTTCCCTGGACGAGATGATCGCGGGCGCCCGGGTGGATGTGGCGCCTTACAAGAAAGGCCCGATGGACTTTGTGCTGTGGAAGCCGTCGGACGCCGGCTTGCCGGGCTGGGATTCGCCCTGGGGGCGCGGGCGGCCGGGCTGGCATATCGAATGCTCGGCCATGGCGGGCAAATATCTTGGCGACACTTTCGATATCCATGGCGGGGGCATCGACCTGATGTTTCCGCATCACGAAAACGAGATCGCGCAAAGCGAATGCGCCCATCATGGCAAACCGCTGGCCAATGTTTGGATGCACAATGGTTTTCTTCAGGTCGAAGGCGAGAAAATGTCCAAGAGCTTGGGCAATTTCTTCACCATCCGCGAGCTGCTGGCGGATTGGCCGGGTGAGGTGCTGCGCTTCAACATGCTGCGCACCCATTACCGCCAGCCGATTGACTGGACATTACAAGCTCTGCGCGAGTCATCCGTAATCTTAAACACTTGGTATGATGCCGTTGGCGACCAGGAATATTCGGTAGTTTGGGACGATCATTTTCTTAATGCTCTATATGACGATCTAAACTTACCGGCGGCGATAACAAGATTGCATCAATTAGCCCATCCTGCAGTGGCGGGACGTATGGTCGCTGGCATTAGTGCTGTCGATGGTTTGAATGTGGAACAGGCCACGAAGCGGCTGAAAACTTGTGCAGGACTATTGGGCCTTCTGAAACAAACAAAGACGGAGTTTAAGCGTTCTTCGCTGGCTTTTGTTGGCATAGGAAAATCTGCGATTGAGGAATTGATCACTGCTCGCAAGGCTGCGCGTCAAGCCAAGAATTTTTCTGAAAGCGACCGCATCCGTGACGAATTGTTGGCCAAGGGCATAGTGCTGAAGGACGGGCCGGAGGGCACGACCTGGGAGATCAAGCGATGAAAGAGCGCCTTTATCTCTTCGACACCACCTTGCGCGACGGGGCGCAGACCCAGGGCGTTGACTTTTCGGTGGTAGACAAACGCCAGATCGCGCTGGCGCTGGACGGCATGGGCCTGGACTATATCGAAGGCGGCTGGCCCGGCGCCAATCCCACCGACACGGCGTTCTTTTCCGAACGGCCGCCGCTCAAAAACGCGCGCTTCACGGCGTTCGGCATGACCAAGCGCTCGGGCCGCAGCGCCCAGAACGATCCCTCGCTCGCCATGGTGCTGGATTCCAAGGCGGAGTCCATCTGCCTGGTGGGCAAGACCTCGGACTACCAGGTGAAGACCGCGCTGGAGATTCCGCTGGAAGAAAATCTGGACAATATCTCCAAATCCATCGAAGCGGTGAAAGCGAAAAAGCGCGAACCCCTGTTCGACGCCGAACATTTCTTCGACGGGTACAAAGCCAATCCGGCTTATGCCTTGGACTGTGTGCGCGCCGCGCATGACGCCGGCGCCACCTGGCTGGTGCTGTGCGACACCAATGGCGGCACCCTGCCGGAAGAGGCCTACGCTATTGTCTCCCAGGTGAAAGCGAAGCTGCCCGGCGCCAATCTCGGCATCCACGCCCATAACGACACCGAACAGGCGGTGGCGGTGAGCCTGGCGGCGCTGCGCGCGGGTGTGCGCCAGATCCAGGGTACGCTGAACGGGTTGGGCGAACGTTGCGGCAACGCCAACCTCTGTTCCCTGATCCCCAATCTGATGCTGAAGGAGCCTTATGCCAGCCAGTTCGAAATCGGCATCAGCATGGCCAGCCTGGCGCGTGTCACCCAGCTGTCGCGGCTGTTGGATGAAATCCTCAATCGCGCGCCCAACCGGCATGCGCCCTATGTCGGGCCCTCGGCCTTCGCGCACAAAGGCGGTCTGCATTCTTCCGCGGTGCTGAAAGACCCGGCCACTTACGAACATGTGAAGCCTGAACTGGTGGGCAACAAGCGGGTGATCCCGGTGTCGGACCAGTCCGGCCGCTCCAACCTGATGGCGCGGCTGGCGGAAGCCGGCATTGATATCGATGCCAAGGACGCGCGGGTGTCACGCCTGCTGGAAGAGGTCAAACAGCGCGAATATCTGGGCTATGCCTATGACGGGGCGGAAGCATCCTTCGAGCTTTTGGCCCGCCGCGCTTTGGGCCAGGTGCCGGATTATTTCGCGGTGGAATCCTTCAAAGTCTCGGTCGAGCGCCGCAAGAACGGGCGGGGCGAGTTCGTCACCACCTCAGAAGGCGTGGTGGACCTGAATGTGGCCGGCCAGCC
>CAZEFQ010000078.1:0-11683 GCA_964511505.1 uncultured Rhizobium sp. | reverse complement strand
ATCAGCGCGAACAGGCTGACCCGGTTGATGGTGTAGCCCATCAGGTTGGCGGCAAAGAGGGTGAGGAGGATGGTGGTGGGAATGACCACCAGGGTGACGGCGGCCTCCCGCCATCCGATCACCAGTCCGATCAGGACCACGATGGAGATCGTGGCGAGACCGAGATGGAAGAGCAGCTCATTGGCCTTGTCGTCGGCGGTCTTGCCATAATCACGTGTCACTTCGACCCGGATGCCGGCCGGGATGAGCTTTCCCTTCAGGCTTTCGGCGCGCGAGACGAGATCCTCCGACACCACAACGGCATTGGCCCCCGCCCGCTTGGCGAAGGCGATGGTGACGGCGGGCGCGCTGGACCAGCCGTTGCCGGCCCGGCTAAACGACCAGACATGCTGCTCGGCCGGAGCGGGCCCGATCACCACATCGGCCAGGTCGCGAACATAGACCGGCCGTCCGTCGCGGGTGGTGACCAGAAGGAGCCCGATATCCGGCACGCCGGACAAGGTCTTGCCCGCGACCGCCTCCACCATGCGGCCGTCCTGCCGCAGCGAACCCGCCAGGAAGGAACGGTTCGCGCCTTTGATCTTGGCTTCCAGCTGCTGCAGGGTCACGCCGAACAGGGCAAGCTTCTCAGGATCCGGCTGAATGCCGATTTCATCCGCGGCGCCGCCCGAAATATAGGTCAGGCCGACATTGTCCGCCTTGTCGAGTTCGGCCTGGACTTTTTCAGCGAGCTGGACAAGATCTTTCTCGTTCCAGCGGCCTCCGGCCGAGGGCTCGGCCGAAAGCGTAAGCGTCACGATGGCGACATCATTGATGCCGCGTCCCACGATCAGCGGTTCGGGAATGCCCAGCGGTATGCGGTCATAATTGGCCCGCACCTTGGCCTGGACGCGCAGGATGGCGTCGTCTTCCTTGGTGCCGGTGAGGAAGCGCGCCGTGACCATCACCCGGTCGTCCTGGGTCTGGCTATAGACATGCTCGACACCATTGATGCCCTTGACGATCTCTTCCAGCGGCTTGGTGACGAGCTCGGCCGCGTCGGGGGCTTTGAGGCCGTTGGCCTCAACCATGATGTCCACCATCGGCACGCTGATCTGCGGTTCCTCCTCGCGCGGGATCACCGTCAGCGCGATCAGGCCGAAGATCACGGCCGCCATCAGGATCAGCGGCGTCAGGGGAGAACGGATGGCGGCGCTTGCAAGCCGCCCGGAGAAGCCCAGGTTCATGGGACGGTCACGGTTTCAGCAGCCGGTCGCCTGCCGAAAGTCCCGAGAGAATTTCCCTTTCGGCAGGCTTGCCCGGCGTGACATGTTCCGGGCCGGTTTGCACCGGCACATCCATCACGCCTTCCGCGGTCCAGACCCTGGCATAGTCGATCCCCGCGCGGGTTGCGATCAACGCTTCCGGCACCAGGATGGCGTTACGGGTCCCCGCCGGAATCCAGACCCGCACGCGCTGGCCGACGAAATAATCTCCCATGCCGCTGACCAGCGCATCGGCCACGACGTGGCCGTTGTCCACATCGGGATAGATGAGGGTAATCGTGCCGAAGCGTGTGCCGGAAAGGCCGATATCGGCGCCATCCAGCCGCACCGGATCGCCCGCCTTCAGGAAGCGGGCATGACGTTCCGGCACCTCCAGCCGCAGCACGAAATTCTGTTCGGCGACGGTCGCCACGGTATCGCCCGGCATCACCACCGTTCCGGCGGTGACGGGAACGGTGATGACGCGGCCCGAAGTGGGCGCCGCCACCTGGCCTTCGGTTGCCTGTTCGCGCACCACCGCGCCCTGGGCGGTGATGGATTTCAGGTTGCTTTCCGCCACATTGTAGGCTGTCACCGCCTGGTCATAGGCGTTGCGGGCGATGGCGCCCGCGCCCACCAGCCGCTGCGCCCGGTCGAAATCGGCCTTGGCCTGATCGAGCTGCGCCCGCGCCGCCGCGACCTGCGCGGCGTAGGCATTGCTTTGAAGCCCCAGCTTGGGATCGCCGACCGTCGCGATGATCTGGCCGCGGGTGACGGAATCGCCCTGGCGCACCTTCAGCGAGAGAATGGTGCCCCCGGTGCGCACGCGGGCCGGCACGGTGTAGGTCGATCGAATCGTGGCGAAGACCGATTTTTCGTCTTCGATTTGCCGGTTCTGAACCGTGTAGACCGAAGGCGGCGGCGCCGCGGCGAGGGCGGAGCCGAAGCCGAAGAGCGCGACAAGGCCGGCAAGCAATCGCATCGCTAGCGCCGCTCGCGCGGTTTTCCCGTGGCGGGATCGAGCACGATCACCGGCAGCCCGGCATCCTTCCAGGCCTTGAGGCCGCCGGTGAGGTGGCCGGCAATCGGCAGTCCCGCCACTTCGGCGGCCGCAATCGCCTTGGCCGAGCGCATACCGCTTCCGCAATGGAAGACGATTTTGACATCGCCCGTATCGGGCAGCGCGCGCGCATCGAAGGTCGATAACGGATAGAGCAGCGCGCCGTGAATTCGCTCGGCGGCATATTCCTCCGGCTCGCGCACGTCGATCAAAAGAATGGCGCGCTCCGCCATCCAGCGTGCGACGTCTTTGGCTTTAAGCTCGGCTGCGGCCATGACCTGCTCCTTACCGGTTGAAAATCGCCTTGCCGGGCCGCCGGCGCCTTGATCGAAGTCAAAGCCCTTCTTCGCCGAAGGCCTCAAAAAAATCAAAGAAAAGGGAGATGCGCATGGCTAAGATCGTGGTCCTTGGCGCCGGGCTCGGCGGAACATTGGCGGCGTATGAGTTGAAAGCGGAGTTGGGCCCCGATGATGCGCTCACCGTGATCGGCCAGGGTCCGCGCTATCATTTCGTGCCGTCCAATCCGTGGGTGGCGGCGGGCTGGCGTGACCGCGACGAGATCGAGATCGACATCGCCGGCGTCATGGCGCGCAAGGGCATCGCTTATCTCGGGCAGGGCGCGGCAAGGGTGCATCCGGACGAGAATCGCGTCGAACTGACCGACGGAGCCTCGGTGAACTACGATTATCTGGTGATCGCGACGGGACCGGAACTCGCCTTCGACGAGATCCCGGGACTGGGGCCCAATGGCTTCACCCAGTCCATCTGCCATGTCGATCATGCCGAGAAGGCTTTCGCGGCCCTGGAAGCCTTCAGCCGCAATCCCGGTCCCCTGATTGTGGGAGCGGTGCAAGGCGCCTCCTGCTTCGGTCCGGCCTACGAATTCGCCTTCATCCTGGATACGGAGTTGCGCAAGCGGCGCATCCGCGACAAGGTCCCGATGACCTTCGTCACGTCGGAGCCTTATATCGGCCATCTCGGCCTGGACGGGGTGGGCGATACCAAAGGGCTCCTGGAAAGCGAGTTTCGCCGCCGCCACATCAAGTGGATCACCAACGCGCGGGTGCATCATGTCGAGCAGGCCAAGATGGCGGTGGAGGAACTGGACGAGCACGGCGCGTTGAAGAAGGCCCATGACCTTCCTTTCGCCTATGCCATGATGCTGCCGGCCTTCCGCGGTGCCGCAGCGGTCCGCGGGTTGGAAGGCCTCACCAATCCGCGCGGTTTTATCGTCGTCGACCGCAAGCAACGCAATCCCAGGTTTCCCAACGTCTTCGGTGTCGGCGTGGCCATCGCGATTCCGCCGGTGGGGCCGACGCCGGTACCGGTGGGCGTGCCCAAGACCGGCTTCATGATCGAATCCATGGTCACCGCCACGGCCCAGAATATTCATGCGCTGCTGCACGGCGAGGAGCCCAAGGCGGAGGCGAGCTGGAACGCGGTCTGCCTGGCCGATTTCGGCGATGGCGGCGTTGCCTTCGTGGCCGAGCCGGAAATTCCGCCCCGCAATGTCAACTGGTCGGCCAGCGGCAGCTGGGTGCATTACGCCAAGGTGGCGTTCGAGAAATACTTCATCCGCAAGATCCGCAAGGGGTTGAGCGAGCCGATTTACGAACGCTGGGTCATGGAAGGCCTGGGAATCCGGCGCCTCAACCGGGCCCGCTGAAGGAGGATGAGATGAACATCGACGGAGCGGTCTTGACCTTTGCCGGAACCGTGGTTCTGCTCGGCTTGGCTCTGGCCCTGCTTTTCAGCCCCTGGTGGCTGCTGCTCGACCTGTTTGCCGCGCTCAACATGATCCAGGCCGGCATGAGCGGCTGGTGCCCCGCCGCCATCATCTTTCGCCGCCTCGGACTGAAGCCCGGCATCAATTTCCATTGAAGCAGCCGGTTCAAAACTCGTGCTGGATATCCAACCCCCAGACCGCGCCGTTGCTGAGCTTGCGGTATTCAATGAAGCTCAGCGGCGCCGTGCCGCGTAAGCCCGCATAGACATAACGGTCGCGATAGGCCGAGGTTTGGGCGACATCATTTCCGAAAACACGCACAATCCAGTCGCGGGTCGGCTTGTACTCCGCAAAAAGGCCCAGCTTGGGGTCATGGCGGCTGGGATCGGTCTCGTCGATGCGGTAGTCGGTTTCGTGGCTGGAGGCGTGCGTGTGCAGCGTCACGCCCAGCCGTAAATTCTGCGCCGGCATGTCGTAGGTCATTTCGGAGGTGGAATTGAAGGTGAACTCCGTGGCGCCCACCTGGCCGCCCACGATCTGGCGGAACGTGCCGGTGGCGGGATCGCGCACCTTGCTGTGATGGGTATCGGCTTCGGTCGTCAGCGTGACCCCGGTCAGGCCGAGCCGGTCCAGCGGAGTGATCAGGTTGACCTGGAAACCGTCGCGGATGCCGTAACCGATATTGCCCACGGCATTGAAAACCTGGCCGCCGGAAAATACCGGCACCCGGTCCACCACATGGGAGATGAATTCGCGCCTGGCTTCCACCACCAGCGAGCCATGCTCCCAGAAATGCTGCTCCCAGGCCAAAGAGGCGGTCCAGAGGCGCGCCGGCTCGAGATTCTTGTTGCCGCCGGTGATCAGATTGCTGTTGAGCGAAGTCGAACTGGCGAAGTCCCGGAACACCAGCTGGCCGACCTGCCGCTCCAGCAGAAGGCGCAGTTCGCTGTTGGCGGCGAAATTCCAGGTGGTCAGCCAGCGCGGCTTGAAGAAGGAAAGATCCTTGACGAGGTTGCTGTCGCCGGTCTGGGTGAGGGTGGAGAATTCATAGCGGGCGCCAAGTTCTGTCATCAGGCTGGGATCGAAACGCCAGGTGGCGGTCGAAAACAGTTCGACGCGTTTTTCCTGCAGCCGGATATTGGCCGCCGGCAGGGTCACCGGCACGCCGGCGAGCGTGAGTGTGCTGCGGCTGGAGAGCACATTGATGGCGCCTTCCGCGCCCGCTTCCAGCTTCAATGTCCAGGGCGAGGGCGAATACCAGGCCAGTCGCGCCACATCCTCGCGCTGGTTGAACAGGCCGCGGGAAATATTGGTGGCGGTCGAAGTGGCGGTCTGGCTGAGTTCGTCCTGGTGGGTGATGCGATGCACGGCGAACAGCTGCGCCTGGCCCCAATCCTCCAGCGGGCGGCGGTAATCCAGCCGGGCTTCGGCGTTCTGTGCCAGCGTGCTTTCCACCCCGGTCGAAAGCGAGGTGGAAGGATAATAGATGTGCTCGACGACGTTGGAATAGTTGCGGTCCTGCTTCAGGGCCAGGCCCAGGACCATGTCGCCGCCCAGCACAGGCTGGCGGTAGGAAGAACTGAATTCCCGCGATTCGGGGATCTTGGGAAAGTCGTAATTCGACAATTGCAGGGGCGTGCCGTTGGGCAGATAGCGCAGCCGCGTGCCGAAGCCGTTCTGGTTCTGCGAGCCGATCTGCCGGCTCCAGGTGCCGGACGCCTCCAGCAGCGACTCGGAACCCTGGCGGGACAGATGCAGCGCGATCTTGTCTTCGGTGGTGCCGAAATGGGTGACGGCGCCTTCCAGTTCGGCGCGGCCCCGGAACGTGGCGCCCCTGTTGCGCACCACATTGGCCAGCACGGTATAGCCGTGCATGTCGGCGGCGCCGCGGATCAGCTCGATCCGCTCCACCGAGGAGGCGGCGATGCGGTGCAGCAGATCGTCAACGCTTTCCTCCTTGCTGGTGGGAAGCTGCCCGTCAATCAGCACATTGCCCACCGTGCCGGAAAAACCGCGCACGCTGCTGTCGCCGTTCTGCAAGTGAAAACCGGGCAGGAGCCCGACCATGTCATAGGCCGTGGCCGGCTGGTTGGCGGCAAAATAAGAAGCGGGAAAGCTGGTCACACCCTCCTGGGCGGATACGGGTTCGATCGTGAAGGCGCCAAGCAGGAGGAGGGCGCAAAGCGTGTTGCCGGGATGGCGCCGCGATCTGCGCGCGGTCAAATGCAGGCCGGCGCCCGCCCGCGCGCCGGAACGCCGCGTAACGTTTTCATCTGTCACTCTGGAGATTCCGCCCTGCTATTATTGCCTGTAAATTAAAGGCAGTTTAGCCAGACAGACCTGCCAGTGGCAACATAGCGCATTGGGCAGCAATCCGGCGGCGACAAATGCGCCAGCCTCCGGAAACCCCGCTCCGTCCAAGCTATGCGATGCAAACCCGCCGGCGCCTGAGCCCGAAACCGGCGGCGCCAAAGCCGATCAGCAACAGGGTCCAGGTGGCGGGCTCGGGCACGCTCAAGACACCGAACAGGCCATTGCTTTCGTCATTGGGACCGGCGGTGAAATAAAGGCCATTCGGGTTGCCGCTGTTGCCGCCATTGCCGGTGCCAAGAGCCCAGAGGCCGTCGATTGAGATCACATTGCCGTCCCTATCAAGGAGCTGGCCCAGATAGCCGAATGTGTCGGGATCATAGGCGTTGATGGTGCCGTCGCCGAAATTGCCGACCAGGAGATCATTGCTGAAGGCGCCAAACCCGGACGGCGCGATTGCCAGGCCCCAGGGCGCGTCAAGTGTCCCGCCGGTCGCGACGCGGGAAATGAGATTGCCGCCGGTATCGAAGACATCGACAAGGCCCAGGCCGAGAGCATCGATCTCGTCGCCGTTATCGCCCTGTTCGGCATAAGTCACGTAGATCTTGCCGCCGAGATTCTGGATGCCGAAGGGCGCATAGCCGGAGGGCAGGTTCGGATCGGTAAAGCCTCCACCCAAAGTGGTCGGGGTGAAGCCGGTGTTGAACACCTGGACGCTGCCATGGGCGAAATCCGTGGCATAGAGATAGTTCGCGGAACCCACGCTGCCGATCGCCAGTCCCTTGAACACGCTGCCTTGCGAGGACAGGTCCGCCATGGTTATGGCCGTGGAGCCCGCAGCGCCGTTCCATCCGGCGATGGTGCCGTTTTCGGTCGAGAACATAAACGAGGCCTTGGTGCCGTTGGACAAGACAAAGCCCGACGTGTTGTTGAAGACTTGGCCCGTCGGTGCGGATGGGGGCACGCCGCCGGCTTCCGGCAATATCGTCACCACGGTCGCGCTTTTCACCCCGGTCGTTCCGTTATAAAGCGTCGAAAGACCGGTGCCGTTGTCGGAAATCCACCAGGGGCTTGTTCCCGACGTCGCCATGCCCCAGGGATTGACCAGCGACGGGTCGGTGACGAGCGCGAGACCCGGCATATCGGAAACGAGATTGGTCTGCTCCACTCCGGCGGCAAGCGCCGGTGCGATGGAGAAAAGCGGTGCCGCGGCGCAAGATGCCAACACCCAATTGCGGAACGATCGGATTGCTGAACGCATGGCGGATCTCCCTTGGTTCGAGCGGAACGCTGAGACGGAAGAATGATGCGAACATCGTCGCGAAAAAATTCGCGGCGCGTCGATAATATTCTCGCGAGCGCTGCATGAACAGCGGCAACCGCGTTCCGCATATCATTTGCTAGGTTCGGGAGCGCTTCGCGCGGCACGCTCGTTATCGCGGCGGAAAAGGTGCAACGGCCGCCTGGAATGATCACGGAAACTCTGGAAATCGGCCAGCAGGGCGTGTCGTCATTATTGCGGACAGAATGGGAAAATCTGTTGCGGCGTGTTCCCTGCTATTCCCTCGCGCAGACCCCCACCTATTGCGAGCTTGCCATGCAGATGGCGGCCGGGCGGGGCGGGCATGCCTATCTGGTGGCCGCGCGCGGCCAAAGCGGCCTGGCCGGTGTCTGGCCGCTGCTGCGCATGAAAGAAGGCGGCTTGAACGTCATCAGGCCGGCAAGTTGCGGCACAAACGAGGAATATAGCGGCCCGCTGGCGGCCCCTGAGCGGCAAACGGAAGTCCTGGCCGGGATCGTGAACCGTGCGGTGTCGCTGAACTCCGACATTCTTTATCTTTACAATGTCCCGCAGAACGACCCGCTGGCGCCGATCCTGTCGTCGGTGCCTTTTTCCGCGATCCCCGCCAGACGGGAAACCATCTCCGGCTATTCGCTGTCGCTCTCCAAATACCGGTGTTGGGACGATTATCTCGCCCACGCGTCAGCTTCCCATCGCAAGGGGTTGCGTCACGACCTGCGGCGGCTCGCGGATCTGGGCGAAATTTCCATCGGCGCCTGCCGGACACCGCAGGCCGTGCAAGAGGTCTTGCGGACGGCTTTCGACGCAAAACGGGAATGGGCGCGGGCGCGGCACCTGCATGTCGGCTGGCTGGACGACGACCAGGTTCTTTTCTTTTTCACCAAACTGGCGGCACGGCTGGACCTGACGGCCGTCCCGCTGGTGACTTTCCTGGCGCTGGACGGAAAACCCATCGCGGCACAGATCAACCTTATCGGAAGCAGGCGTTTCGAGTTCTTTTTCACCGCCTTCGATCAGCATTATCATCGCTATTCGCCGGGCCAGATCCTGATCGACCACAGTCTTTCATGGGCGCAGGCGCACCGGTTGGACTTCGATTTCAGAATCTTGCGCGCGGACTATAAGGAAAAATTATCCGATACCGTCACGTCCTATACCAGCCACATGTTCCTGCTCTCCAAAAAGGCGCGGATATTGAATCCTCTTCTGCAAAATACCCGCCGCCTGGCGAACCGGTTCCGCCGCGTCGCCGGCCGGCTGAAACAGGATCCGCGCCTGCGCAAGCTCAAGTCGATCGTGGGCGGCTGGCGGCGCCGCGGCCGCTATTTGCGCCACCGGCTCCACGATGCCCGGCTGAACATAAGGACGCTGGACGGCCCGATCGTGAGGGTCAGCACCGCGCCCGGAGGCACCTGGTATGAGCCGATGTCCTATGCGGCGCTGAAGGCGGTGGCCCGCCGCCTGCCTATGACGGACGAGGATGTGTTGTTCGATCTCGGCGCGGGGATGGGTGCGATCATCTGCTATTTCGCCCGCAAACCGCTCCGGCAGGTGGTGGGTGTTGAGTTGGACCAACGCCTCGCTTCGCTTGCGGCCTTGAATCTGGAAAGATTGCGCGGCAGGAAAGCGCGGGCGGCGGCGGTTCACTGCCGCGATGCCCGTGACCAGGATTACAGCGCCGCGACGGTGATCGTGATGTACAACCCTTTCGACCGGACAATCATGCGGCCGATTCTGGAAAAACTCACCGCCAGCCTGAGAGAAATTCCGCGGCGCCTGCGGATCGTCTATGCCAATCCCGTCGAAGAAGCCCTTTTCCTGGAATTTCCCCGTTTCCAGGTGGCGGATCGCTTCTATGCGCCTTACGAAAGCGGCAAGGTGCTGGTGATTGTCTATGAAGGCGGCCCCTTGCCAGGACCGGCTTGATGACCGCCGGTCCTGATCTGTCGGATGCCGTTTCGCTCTACCGAAAAGGCGATCTGGCCGGCGCGGAGAAATATTGCAGGAAAGCCGCGGCTGAATCGCCGGCCGATTTCCGGTCCCGGCACATGCTCGCCGTGCTTTGCTATCTGCAGGGCCGCGCCCCCGAAGCGCTGGCGGGCGCCGAGGAGGCGCTGAGGCTTCAGCCCGCCTCCGCCGATACGCTCAATCTGAAGGGTGCCATATTGCGCGCCCTGAACCGGCCGGAGGATGCGCTGGCCGCTTTCGCGGCGGCGCTCCGGCATCAACCCGGCAATGCCGAAATCTGGCTCAACCACAGCAGCGTGCTGGGTGATCTGGGCCGCCTGGAGGAAGCACTCGCCAGCGCGGAAAAGGCGCTCAAGCTCGGGCCCGGTCATGCCGAGGCCTGGACCAATCGCGGCGCGGCGTTGCGGGCGCTGAAGCGTTCCGGCGAAGCGGAAGAGAGTTTTGCCAGGGCGCTGTCGCTCAAGCCGGACAACATCCCGGCCATGCGCAACCTGGCGGCGCTTTTATGCGAGACCTTCCGGGTGGAGGAGGGACTCGCCCTTTATGCCCATCAGGCCAAACTCCAAACGCCCAAAACGGAAGGCGATGAACTGGCGCACAAGCGCCAACATGATCAGGAGCAGCGCGCTTACCTGGCGGAGCGGAATATCCGCGCCGCCTTTCATCTGGAAGAAGGCGCGCGGCTCAAGGGCCCCGCGGTCAATCCCGCCAACGCCGCTTCCATCACGGAGCAATGGGCGGGGAACCGGCCTCAGATCGTGGTGATCGACGACCTGCTCACCCCGGACGCGCTTGCCGGCCTGCAGCGCTTTTGCTGGAGTTCGACGGTGTGGCGCAAGGCCTATGCGGAAGGCTATCTGGGCGCCCTGCCGGAATCCGGCTTCGCCTGTCCCTTGCTGGCGCAGATCGCCGATGAGTTGCGCGCCGTCTTTCCCGCCATCTTTGGATCCCACCCGCTGCGTTACCTCTGGGGCTTCAAATATGACAGCGCGCTGTCCGGCATCGACGTGCACGCCGATTTCGCCGCGGTCAATGTCAATTTCTGGATCACGCCCGACGAGGCCAATCGCGATCCGCAAAGCGGCGGATTGGTGCTGTGGGATGCGGCTGCGCCCAAGGACTGGGACGTGGTGAAATACAACCGCGATGCCCGCGCCAACCGGGACTTCCTGGAGCGCGTGGGCGCCAAACCCATCACCATCCCCTATCGCGCCAATCGGGCGGTGATTTTCGATTCAGACCTGTTTCACAAGACCGACCGCATAGATTTCAAGCCCGGTTATCTCAACCGCCGCATCAATGTGACCATGCTTTATGGCGACCGCTGAAGCGGGAATTGCTCTTTTCGGCGGGGCGTGCCACCTACGGGCCTTAAAAAGGGGGACGATCATCATGAAACTGATGCGGGTAGGGCCCAAGGGCGCCGAGAAGCCGGCCTTGCTGGAGAAGGACGGCAGCCTGCGCGATCTTTCAGGCGTCATCGCCGACATCACCGGCGCCACCCTCACTGAGGAAGGGCTGAGACCGTTGAAAGCCCTGGACACCGGAAAACTTCCCAGGATCGAGGGCAAACCCCGCATCGGTGTCCCCATCGGCCGGATCGGCAAGCTGGTCGGCGTGGGCGTGAACTACAAGGACTATATCGCCTTCACCGGCCAGCCCGCGCCGGAGGAACCGATCATGTTCCTGAAGCCCGATTGCACCATCGGCGGCGCCAATGATGATGTGAAAAAGCCCAAGACCTCGCAGAAGATGGACTGGGAGTGCGAACTCGCCATCGTGATCGGCAAGGAGGGCGCCAATATCGCCGAAAGCGATGCGCTCAGCCATATCGCGGGCTGGATGCTGGCCAATGACTATACCGAACGCTGGTATCAGCTGGATCGTGGGGGTTCCTGGGACAAGGGCAAGAGCCATGACGGTTTCACGCCGCTGGGCCCCTGGCTGGTGACGCGGGATGAGATCCCGGAAGGCGATGGCCTCAAAATGTGGCTGGAAGTGAACGGCAAGCGCTTCCAGGACTCCAACACCGCCAACATGATCAGGAAGCCCGCCTTCCTGGTGAGCTACCT
>CAZEFQ010000077.1:0-7867 GCA_964511505.1 uncultured Rhizobium sp. | reverse complement strand
CTGGCACTGGAGCGCATCATCGGCACCGGCCGGGCCTTTCCCCGAATCCGCTTTTGGACCCTGTATGGCATCGCGGGTTTTCTGGTCACCGGCGTTCTCAGCGCGCTGGTGCCGGCGCTGGTGGCCCCGGCCATGACCTATCTCCATCTCTTCCATCTTGAGCGCTTGGGATTATGGGGGGTGCTGCCCACGGTGCTCCTTACCACCTTCTTCACCTATTGGTCGCACCGCCTCCAGCACCGCTATGACGTTCTTTGGCGCCTGGGTCATCAGTTCCATCACAGCGTGATGCGGGTGGATGTCGCCTCAGGGATGATTTTCCATCCCTTCGATGTCTCGGTGCAGTTCATCATGGCGACCCTGGCCGCCACGTTTTTGGGCGTCAGCGCACAGGTGGCGGCGCTGGCGGGGCTGGCCGGCTTTGCCATCGCGCTCTACCAGCATTTCAACGTCGCCACTCCGGGCTGGATCGGCTGTCTGATCCAGAGTCCCGAATTGCATCTGCTGCACCATGAGCGGGAGATTCATGCCCGCAATTTCGGGGACCTGCCCCTTTGGGACCTGCTGTTCGGCACCTATGCCGCGCCGGTGGAAGGCAATGTCGCGGTGGGTTTCGCGCCGGATCGCAGCCGGCGCGTCTTCGCAATGCTGGCTTTTGTGGATGTGAATGAAGCGCAAAACCGCGCCAAGCTTTGAAAAGAAAAGCGCCCGGCAGTTTCCCGCCGGGCGCTTCATTCGTTATTAGCGGAGTGGCTTACTTGGAAGCCATCTTCATTTTCTGCACCATCTCCAGCGCCTTATCGACATGCTGGTCGGGCGAGATCTTGTCGTCGGCCGACGACATCACCGCCAGGATCTTGTGATCCTTGCCCACCACAAAGGTGACGCGCTCGATGAAGCCATGGCCGATTTCATTGCCCTTCACATCCTTGCGGCCGGCGGCGCCGGGCGTGACCTTCAGGTCATAGGATTTGGCGACGGTCAGCTGCTCATCCGAGGCGATGGGGAATTTGCCGGCGCAGAAATCGGGGTCGGCGGAGAATTTGTTCAGCCGTTCCAGATTGTCGGCGGAAACGCCGATAATGTTGGCATTGACGGCGGCGAATTTGTCGGCTTGCTCGGCGAAGGTGTGCGCTTCCAGGTCGCAGCCCTGGGTGTAGGCCGAGGGATAGAAATAGACCACCGCCGGTCCTTTCTTCAGCGCCTCATAGAGATTGAAGGTGGAATCCTTGCCGCCCGTGCTGGCGGTGGCGGTGAAATCGGGCGCGGTGTCGCCCACTTTCAAGGCGGCAAAGGCGGGCATGGCGAAACAGCCGGCCAAGGCAAGGCCGAGAATGACGGTCTTCATAGGAGGTTCCTTCCAAAATTTGTGGCGAAATTGGCGGTGGAAACTACCATACGGCGAAGGCCTGGGCCATGCCCGGGCAGCCCCTGACAGGGTAAAAAGGCCAAGAAAACCGGGAAAAATTCCGGACTTTATGGATTTGTCGCGCGATCTACGGAAAACCGCTTCACACTTTTCCGGATCGCGCTCCTAGTCCTTGGCCCGCTCCACATAGGCGCCGTCCTCGGTCATCACCACGATCCGGGTCCCGACCGTGACATGAGTCGGCACCATGGTGCGCACGCCATTGGACAGAACCGCCGGTTTGAAGGAGCCGGATGCCGTCTGGCCTTTCATCACCGGCTCGGTCTCCACCACTTCGAAGGTGGCGCGCTGGGGGATTTCGATCGAGATCGGCCGGCCCTCGAACAGCTGCAGCTGTACTTCCATATTTTCGGTCAGATAGGGCGCATAGTCGCCCACCACATCGCCCGAAACATGCACCTGGTCGAAGGTCTCAGGCTGCATGAACACATATTGCTCGCCGTCCTGGTACAGGTAATTGAAGGTCTGGTGTTCGACAAAAGCCTTTTCCACGCTGTCGGTGGTCCTGAGCCGCTCCACCGTCTTAACCCCGTCGGAGATGCGGCGCATTTCCAGGTGGGTGACAGGAGTGCCCTTGCCGGGATGGATATTCTCGGCCGTCAGCACGAGATAGAGCTTGCCGTCCTTTTCCAGGACATTGCCTTTGCGCACAGAGCTGGCGATAACCGAAACCACGGAAAACCTCTCAAATCACGGATTTGGCGGGGTCTTTAGCAGGGAGTGCCGCGAAGCGGCAAGGAGCGCCGGCCCGGAAAAGTGCGGCCTCGCGGTTTTCCGCAGGCCGCGCGAGCATTTAAAAGAGCGCCGGCCCGGAAAAGTGCGGCCTCGCGGTTTTCCGCAGGCCGCGCGAGCATTTAAAAGAGCGCCGGCCCGGAAAAGTGCGGCCTCGCGGTTTTCCGCAGGCCGCGCGACCATTTTAGGAGACGTTAGACAAATGCCCTGGTGGGACCCTCAAACCCATGCGGACCGCCGGCCCTTGCTGGCGCTCAAGGCCCGCATAAAGGCCAAAATCCGCGATCTTTTCCTGGACCAGGGCTTCAGCGAGGTCGAGTGCGGCATCCTCGCCATTTCGCCAGGCAATGAAGCCCATCTGCACGGTTTCGAAACCGAAGCCATTCTGCCCGATGGCAGCCGCAAGACACTCTATCTTCACACCTCGCCGGAATTCGCCGCCAAGAAACTGCTGGCCGCCGGTGAGGAGCGGATTTTCGAATTCGCCCGCGTCTTCCGCAACCGGGAACGCGGTCGTCTGCATGCGCCGGAATTCACCATGTTGGAATGGTATCGCGCACACGAGGATTATCGCAGCGTCATCGCGGATACCCTGACGATCCTGCAGCTGGCGGCAGAAACCGCCAGGCGCAAGCTCACCTATCTCGACCGGGAGTGTGATGCTTTCGCCGAGCCCGAATGGCTCACAGTGGAGGCGGCTTTCCGGCTCCACGCCGGGATCGAGCTTTTGGACACGCTCTCATCCGACGGAACGGGACTTCGCGACAGTCTGGCCAGCCGCGCCAAACGGGCGGGGCTGGCGGTTTCCGACCAGGATGGCTGGTCCGACATCTTCAGCAAAGTGCTGGCGGCGCGGATCGAACCCAAGCTTGGTCTCGGCCGCCCCACCATCCTTTACGAATACCCCCGGGCGGAGGCGGCGTTGGCCCGCGCCAAGCCGGGGGATCCCCGGCTGGCCGAGCGTTTTGAGCTCTATACCTGCGGCGTGGAACTGGCCAATGGCTTTGGCGAACTAACCGAGCCTGCGGAACAGCGCGCCCGGTTCATTGCCGAAATGGCGGAAAAAAAGCGGGTCTATGGGGAGGACTATCCCTTGGACGAGGATTTCCTGGCTGCCCTGGGCCGGATGCCCCCGGCTTCGGGGGTAGCTCTCGGCTTCGACCGTCTGGTAATGCTGGCCAGCGGTGCGCCGCACATTGAGCAAGTTTTGTGGACTCCACCCCCTTAAAGCATGACCGGCTTGCAGCTTTTGGGGTGGCAATCGGGCGCTTCTCACGCCATTTTCCGCATCGAATGACCGATACCACCGCCGGCCCGATCAAAGTCGCCCAAAACACCAGCTTCCTGGTGCTCTTCGCCATTTCCTTCTGCCATCTGCTCAATGACATGATGCAGGCGGTGCTGCCTGCCATCTATCCGGGGTTGAAGGCGGATTTCCATTTGAGCTTCGCCCAGATCGGGCTGATCACGCTGGCATTCCAGCTGACGGCGTCGCTGCTGCAGCCCTGGGTGGGGTTTGTCTCCGACAAGCGGCCCATGCCTTATTCCCTGTCGCTGGGCATGGTTTCCACCCTGGTCGGCCTGCTGCTTCTGGCCTTTGCCTGGAGCTATCCGGTGGTCCTGGTCTCCGCAATGCTGGTCGGGGTGGGTTCTTCTGTTTTCCATCCCGAGTCCGCACGGGTGGCGCGCATGGCCTCGGGCGGCCGGTTTGGACTGGCGCAATCCACTTTCCAGACCGGCGGAAATATCGGTTCTGCGCTGGGACCCTTGAGCGCGGCCTTTGTCGCCGCCAGCTACGGCCAGCGGGGCGTCGGCCTGTATGCCGCGGCGGCGCTGGTCGCGATCGTCGTCCTGTTCAATGTCGGCACTTGGTACAAAAATCATGGCCTGGCGCGGATCAAAGCCGCGCACAAGGCGCTGGCGCATGAGCCCTTGCCGCGCGCCAAGGTGCTGATCACCATCTTCATCCTGGCGCTCCTGATCTTCTCCAAATATTTCTACCTGGTCAGCATCAGCAATTATTTCACTTTCTACCTGATCCAGACCTTCCATGTTTCGGTTCAGTCGGCGCAGATCAGCCTTTTCGCGTTCCTGGGAGCGGTGGCGGTGGGCGCCTTCGCGGGAGGTCCCATCGGCGACCGTATCGGGCGCAAATATGTGATCTGGTTCTCCATTCTGGGCATGCTGCCTTTCACCTTGATTTTGCCTCACGCCAATCTGTTCTGGACGGAAGTGCTTTCGGTGGTGATCGGACTGATCATGGCCTCGGCCTTTCCTGCCATCGTGGTCTATGCCCAGGAGCTTTTGCCCAACAAGCTGGGCATGATTTCCGGGCTGTTCTACGGCTTTTCCTTCGGCATGGGCGGCCTGGGCGCGGCGCTTCTGGGCATGCTGGCAGATGCCACCAGCATCGCCTTTGTCTATAACGTCTGCGCATTCCTTCCGCTGATCGGGCTCCTCACCGTATTGCTGCCCGATCTCAAAAAGCACACATGACCCTGGCGCTGGTCGCCCGCAAATATGCCGTGGCGGTTTCGCCCACGGTCGAGGCGCTGATCGATCCCGCCGATCCCTGCGATCCCATCGCGCGGCAGTTCCTTCCCGACATCGCCGAGTTGGTCGAAACGGAAGAGGAAAGAGCCGATCCCATCGGTGATCATCCGCACCAGGCGGTCCCCGGCATCGTTCACCGTCATCCCGACCGGGTCCTGTTCAAGGCGGTGGCGAGCTGCCCGGTCTATTGCCGTTTCTGTTTCCGCCGCGAGCAGATCGGGCCCGGCAAAACCAACATGCTGTCCCCGGAAGATTTGGAGCGTGCCTTTCAATATATCCAAACTCATCCCGAAATATGGGAAGTGATCCTGACCGGCGGCGATCCTTTCATTCTTTCGCCGCGGCGCGCCGCCGGGATCACCGGCAGGCTTGCCGCGACAGGTCATGTGAAAATCATCCGCTGGCATACCCGCGTGCCGATGGTGGATCCCTCACGGGTGAGTGACGATTTCATCGCCGCGCTGCTCGCGCCGGCGGTCACCCCTTGGATTGCTATACATGCCAATCATCCCAGGGAGTTCTCTCCCGACGCCCGGCGGGCTTTGGCACGCCTGGCTGACGCCGGCATTCCGCTGGTCAGCCAAACCGTGCTCCTCAAGGGTATCAATGACGATGTGGAGACATTGGCTTCCCTGATGCGGGCTTTCGTCGAGAACCGGGTGAAACCTTATTATTTGCATCATCCCGATCTGGCGCGGGGGACGTCCCACTTTCGTCCTACCATCCAGCAGGGCCTGGAATTGACGCGCGCCTTGCGCGCCCGCCATTCCGGTCTGGCCCAACCGCTTTATGTCCTCGACATACCCGGCGGCCACGGCAAGGTGCCACTGGATTCAAACCAAGTGGAAAAGAGCGCCGGCGGTTACCGCATACGCGATTTCAAAGGCCGTTGGCATGACTATCGCGGCTAAAGGTTAGATTGCGTGGAAGAATTCTTCCGGAGCATTCGCCCCGCCGCTCGCCCAAGCTCGCGGCGCTGGCTTAGCTTTTCTTTGTGAGCGTAAGCGAACTTAGAAAAGCTTGTCCTATCTGAGCGAAGCGAAGATGCGCCGCACGGCCCTTCGCTTACGCTCGGGCGTTCGTCGCTCGAAATGGTCCACCGGACCATTTCGTTCGCCCTTGGGCGAACCACTCCTCACCCACTGGACCTGCTCACATCCTTTCGGATGCCGCTCCTCGCCCACGCAAGCGCTTGAAGAAAGCACTGATGCGATGGCGGGTTTGTTCGCGCCGGACGACGCCCTGATCGGTCACCCAATTGAGCTGGATCACCCGGCGCGGCCCCTCAAAAGCATGAAAACCATGCCAGGCATTGGGCTCATTCTTGAAGATCAGAAGCGTGCCTTCGTCCGGGGGCACTTCCGCGATCATGTCTTCCAGATCGTTGGGTCCGCGCAGCAGGCGCAAACGGCCGGTTTTCGCCTCCCAGGCATTGTTCATGTAGATCAGCACGGTGATCAGCTTGGTGCGGCTGTCGGTATGGATCTGGCCGTCACGGGCGGCAGAGACGCCGCGCGCCGTCACCATGGTCGGTTTGCCGGTCAAATCCACACCCAGCTTCCGCTCCACCGCTTTGGCGAATTCGGGACCCTGAATCGCCCGGATAAAGTCCGCGAAAGCCGGTCCATATTTCAGAGTGGGCAAGGGAAAGGAGCCGGGATGGCTGACCAGGGGATAGTCCCGGTTGATCGCCGCCATGGCTTCCGGCTTCACAAAATGCGGCACCATCAGGAAGGGAAACGGCTCCCGAACCACGGGTGTGGCGCTGAAGGCGTCCAGGTCGATGGGCAGGGCCGTCATGGATGCCAGATAGCGCGCACATCGACAAAAAGCAAAAAGGGCGCTGTCCGGGTTCCAACCCTTTGCGTATGGGACGCCACCCTTTAGAAGGGAGCCATGGCCCATCTGCTGCCACATGCGCCGCGCCAGCCGGTGTTTCATGCGCCCCTGGTGGTGGTGCTCCTGATCGGGTTCCTGATCGCCGCGCATGTTGGGCGCAGTCTCTTGCCGCCCGATCAGTCGATAGCCTTGTTGAGCCAATATGCCCTGGTTCCGGCGCGCCTCGGCCCGGCCTTCCTGTCGCAAAGCAATCTGCTCGGCGCGATGTTGCCCTTTGCGACGTATATGGCGCTCCACAACGACTACACCCATCTCCTGATCAACAGCCTCTGGCTGCTGGCCTTTGGCCCCATCGTGGCGCGGCGCTTTGGTCCCTTCCTGTTCCTGGTGTTCTTTCTGGTTTGCGGCGTGGCCGCGGCCTTGACGCATCTTCTTTTCAACTGGGGTTCGCCGGAGCCTGTGATCGGCGCTTCGGGCGCCATTTCGGGGTTGATGGCGGCGGGGATGCGACTGCTTCCCACCGAGCGGCCGGTCCAGGCCGGAGAAGCTGCGCCCGCCGACGCGCCGATGCTGCCTCTGTTTTCGCGGCAAATCCTGTTTTTCACCCTGACCTGGGTCGGGCTCAACCTGGTGGTTGCGGTCGCGCCCGGGGTGATGCTGGGCATCGGCGGCGGGCTGGTGGCCTGGCAGGCGCATATCGGCGGCTATGTCGCCGGCCTGCTTCTGTCCGGCCTTTTTGACGCCTTTCGCCCGCAGCCGGTGGGACATCCGCTTTAGGAAAGAGGGGAGGCTCGACCATAGCCCATCCCCGGGCGAAGCGAGGGAGGCGGCTCGCTACTCTGCCGGCTGGTGTTGGGCCCGGAGCTTCTTCCTGTTACGGCCCCAGGAGAGGCGCTTCATGCCGGCCAGCTTGTCCAGATAGATATAGATCACCGGCGTGATGTAGAGGGTGAGAAGCTGGGAAAGCAGGAGCCCGCCCGCCACGCAGAGGCCGAGCGGCCGGCGCGATTCGGCACCGGCGCCCATGCCCAGCGCGATCGGCATGGTGCCCATCATCGCCGCCATGGTGGTCATCATGATGGGACGGAAGCGGATCAGCGCCGCCTCATAGATCGCCTTGTCGGCCGGAACGTGGTCGTTGCGCTGCCGGTTGAGGGCAAAGTCGATCATCATGATGGCGTTCTTCTTCACGATGCCGATCAGCATGATCATGCCGACAAAGGCATAAAGCGTCAGCGACATGTTGCAAAGCTTGAGAGTCAGCAACGCGCCCATCGCGGCTGAAGGAAGGCCGGACAGGATGGTGAAGGGATG
>CAZEFQ010000076.1:0-32145 GCA_964511505.1 uncultured Rhizobium sp. | reverse complement strand
CATCACGTCTTCCAGCACGCTGGCCGCCATCTGGCCATGGGCCACCGCGGTTTTCACTTCCGGCACGGTTTCCTTCAGGAAGGCATCGGCCTCGCGCAGGTCGGCGATGCGCGGTGCAACAAAGAAGCTCTGGCCGCCGCGGTAATGTTCGCGCAGGAGCGCCTCGCGCACCACCAGGGGATCGAAAGGCGTGACAAAGGTGCGCACCGCCAGCCGGTCGATGGGTGGCGTGGTGATCAGCGATAGATCCCGCACGCCGGATAGCGCCAATTGCAACGTGCGGGGAATGGGCGTGGCGGTCAGCGTGAGCACATGGACATCGGCCTTGAGATTCTTGAGACGTTCCGTGTGCGCCACGCCGAAATGCTGCTCCTCGTCCACGATCACCAGGGAGAGCCGCTTGAACTGGATGCTTTCCGCCAGAAGCGCATGGGTGCCCACCACCACATCCACGCTGCCGTCGGCCAGGCCTTCTTTGGTCTCGCGCGCTTCCTTGGCGTCCACAAAGCGGGAAAGCTGGCGGACATTGAGGCCGAAGCCCATGAAGCGCTCGGCAAAGCCGCGATAATGCTGGCGCGCCAGCAAGGTGGTCGGCACCACCACCGCCACCTGGCCGCCGGACATGGCCACGACAAAGGCGGCCCGCAGCGCCACCTCGGTCTTGCCGAAGCCGACATCGCCGCACACCAGCCGGTCCATCGGGCGGCCGCGAGCCAGGTCGGCGATGGTTTCGGCGATGGCCTTCTCCTGGTCCTCGGTCTCCTGGTAAGGAAAGCGGGCGCAGAATTCCTCATAAAGCCCGGCCGGCGGTTCGACGGAAGGCAAAGTCTTGAGTTCACGGGCGGCGGCAATGCGGATCAGTTCGGCGGCGATTTCGCGCACCCGCTCCTTCATGCGCGCCTTGCGCTGCTGCCAGCCCGCCCCGCCCAGCCGGTCCAGGGCTGCGCCCTCGTCCGCGCCATAGCGGGTCAGAAGCTCGATATTCTCGACCGGCAGGAACAGCTTGCCGCCGTCATATTGGATTTCCAGGCAGTCATGCGGCGCGCCCAGGGCTTCGATCGGCTTCAGCCCCAGATAACGGCCCACGCCATGCTCGATATGGGTGACCAGATCGCCGGGGGCGAGCGCCGAGGCTTCGGAAAGGAAATTCTGGGCCCGGCGTTGACGGGCTTGCGCCCTGACCATGCGGTCACCCAGGACATCCTGCTCGCTTAAGAGCGCAAAGCCGGGCGCCTCGAAGCCATGCTCGATGCCCAGACAGGCGAGGCCGACCGCCTTTTCATGCAGCCGGAGCGCGTCGGGCCAGTCCGCCACCTTGCGGATGGCTTCCAGGCCGTGGTCGGAAAGCACGCCCCCCATGCGTTCGGCGGAGCCGCCGGTCCAGGCCGCCACCAGCACCCGCTTGCCCGCATCCTGCAGGGCCTTGAGGTGGTCGGCGGCGGCCTGGAAGACATTCCTTGTGCCGGCGGCGCGCTCCGGGGCGAAGTCGCGGCCCTTGCGCCCGCCCGCATCGACACTGGTCATGGATTCCGGCGCCTGGAAGGGCGTCAACTCCCGCACCAGATTGCGGCCCAGCGCCGCCTTCCAATCCGCCTCCGTGAGATACAGCGCGTCCGGTTTCAGCGGCCTATAGGGTGGCGCTTTAATGGCACTTTTTTTTGGGTCGCTCCGGCTTTCGCCGACGCTCCTGTCCGGCTCCTGATGGCGAAATTGCTCACGCGTTTCATAGCAGTCGACAATCACGTCCAGCCGCGCCGCCTTCGCCTCTTCCACCTGGTGGCCCAGCATCACCAGCACGCGCGGCAGATAGTCGAAGAGCGTATCCAGCTGGTCGTAGAACAGCGGCAGCCAATGTTCCATGCCTGGCGCCTTGCGGGCTGCGCTGACGCTTTCATAAAGCGGATCATCGCCCGCCGGCCCAAATTGGGCGACATAGCCGGAGCGGAAGCGGCTGACCGCAGCGGGCGTGAGCGGCGCTTCGCTGGCGGGCAAAAGCGCGATCTCCACCAGGCTGTCGCGGGACAATTGGCTGACGGGATCGAAGGCGCGGATGCTCTCCAGCGTCTCGCCAAAGAAATCGAGACGCAGCGGTTGGTCAGTTCCGGGCGGCCAAAGATCAACAATGCCGCCGCGCAGCGCGAAATCACCCGGATCGCGCACGGTGTCGGCGCGACCATAGCCATTGGCAGAGAGAAAAGCGACCATGGCATCGCGGTCCACCTCATCGCCCGCCTTGGCCTGGAAACTCGCCTTGGCGATGGCGCTTTTGGGGGGCACGCGCTGAAGCAACGCCGGAACCGAAGCGACAATCACGGCAGGGCTTTCCGGGTCGTGCGCCAGTATCGCCAGCGTCGCCAAACGCGTGCTTTCGATGTCGGATTTGGGCGAGACCCGGTCGTAAGGAAGGCAATCCCAGGCGGGGAATGCAAGGAGACGAAGCTCCGGCGCAAAGAACGCCATCGCGTTCAATGCGGCTTCCGCCTCATTCTCATCGGCGGTCACGAACAGGACGGGCGCACTGCGCCGCCGCGCTGCTTCCACTGCCAGCCAGGCGTCATAGCCGGCGGGCGCTCCCGAGACTGTGAGCTGCGCCTCATGCCGCGCGATATAATCTAGGCGTTCCAATTGGGGTCCTTGCGGCCGCACATGGCCTTGAGGGCGGCGAAAATCTCGTTGTCATGACCGGCCGGCACCGGCTTGGCGCCCCTCAGCCAGTCATAGACATCCTGGTCAGGGATAATGAGCAAGGCTTCAAACTGGTCGAGGCCCCTTTCGTCCAAATCCGCCAAATGACGCTCGGCCCATGTGCCAAAAATCAGATCGACTTCCTTGAAGCCGCGCCGCTGGGCCCGGAACAATAGCTTTTTGCGGCGGTTCTCCGAAGAGCCACCCTTCTTGCTGTCATCCATGGCCCGGATATAGCTGCGGACGGCGTTGAGGACAACGGCCGTGCACCATTATCTTTGCCCGCATGCGGCCTTCGATTCTTTTTCCGCTTTTCGCGAGCATCCGCACGCTGAACGGCGTGGGCCCCAAGCTGGAGAAACTGATCGCCAAAGTGGCAGGCCCACGGCTGGTGGACCTGATTTTCGACCTGCCGGTGGGGGTGATCGACCGTTCTTATCGCCCCAAGCTCAATCATGTGGAGGAGGGACGCATCGCCACCGTGGCGGTGGGGGTGCTGGATCATCGGCCGCCGCGGGTGAAAAGCCAGCCTTACAAAGTGCTGGTATCGGACGATACGGCCGCAATGGAACTGGTGTTCTTCCGGGCGGATGCGAAATATCTGACACAGATTTTGCCGCCGGGATCGCATCGCATCGTGTCCGGCCGGATCGAGCGTTTCCAGGACCGGCTGCAGATGCCGCACCCGGATTATGTGGTGACGGACGAGGCAGGTCTTCCGCGGCACGAGCCGGTTTACGGCCTGACCGAAGGACTGCCCGCCAAGTCGTTGGCCAAGGCGGTGCATGGCGCGCTCGAGAAAGTGCCGGCCCTGCCCGAATGGCAGGACACGGCGCTGCTTCGGCGCGAGAAGTTTGCGTCTTTTGTTGAAGCTCTCACAAACGCCCATGCGCCGCTTTCCGAAGCCGACCTCGCGCCCGGAGCACCGGCAAGGCGCCGCCTGGCCTACGATGAATTGCTGGCCAATCAGCTCGCGCTGATGCTGATCCGGGCGCGCCTGCGCGGCGGCGCCGGCCGCCGCCTGGCGGGCGACGGAAAATTGCGCGCCGCCGCCATCACCGCCCTCCCCTTCGCGCTCACCGACGGACAGATGACGGCGCTGAAAGACATTGAAATGGACATGGCCGGCGACCGGCGCATGCTCAGGCTGCTGCAAGGCGATGTGGGTTCAGGCAAAACCATCGTGGCGATGCTGGCCATGCTCAATGCCGTGGAAGCCGGTTCCCAAGCGGCGCTGATGGCGCCCACCGAGATTCTGGTCCGGCAGCATTGCGCCGCGCTGGAGCTTTACGCGAAAGCGGCGGGTGTGCGGCTGGCGGCTTTGACGGGACGCGAGAAAGGCGTGGCCCGAGATGCCGTCCTGGACGGACTGGGGCGCGGAAAGATCGACATCCTGATCGGTACCCATGCGCTCTTTTCCGAGGATGTGGCGTTCCGCGACCTGGGGCTGGTGGTGATCGACGAACAGCACCGTTTCGGCGTGCATCAGCGCATGACCTTACAATCCAAAGGCGGCAAGGCCCCGGCCGATGTGCTGGTGATGACGGCAACGCCGATCCCGCGCACGCTCGCGCTCACCGCCTATGGCGACATGGAGGTCTCGCGCATCGCCGGCCGCCCTCCGGGACGCAAGAAAGTGGAGACGCGGGTGATGAGCGCGGCGCGGATGGACGACCTGATCGCCCATCTCAAACAGGCGCTGGATCGCGGCGCGCGCGCTTATTGGGTTTGCCCATTGGTCGAAGAATCCGAAAAGATCGACCTGGCGGCGGCGGAGGAACGCGCCGCGATGCTGAAAAAAGCGCTGGGAGGCAGGGTGGGCCTGGTGCATGGCCGGATGAAGGCTGCAGAGCGGGACGCCGCCATGGCCGCCTTCAAAGCGGGTGACACGCGAATCCTGGTCGCCACCACCGTGATTGAAGTGGGCGTGGACGTGCCGGAAGCCACTATCATGGTGGTGGAACATGCCGAGCGTTTCGGCCTGGCCCAGCTGCACCAGTTGCGCGGACGGGTGGGCCGCGGCAGTGGAAAATCGTCCTGCCTTCTGGTCTATCACGGCACTCTGGGCGAAACCGCAAAAGCGCGGCTCAAAACCATGCGGGAGACCGACGATGGTTTTGTCATCGCGGAAATGGACCTGAAATTGCGCGGGCCGGGTGAGATGCTGGGAAAACGCCAAAGCGGCATGGAGGGATTCCGGCTGGCGGACCTCGCCGCGCATGGCGATCTCCTGGCGGTGGCGCATGACGACGCAAGATTGATCCTGGCGCGCGACCCGGAGCTGACGGGCGCGCGCGGCGAGGCCCTGCGGGTGCTGCTCTATCTGTTCGGGCGGGATGAAGCCGCGCGCTATTTGCGGGCAGGTTAGCGCGCGACTACCAGAGCATGGGCGTGAGCGCCACTTCGTCCTTGAGCGCCAGCGAGGACCAGTTGATGTCCGGCAGGGGCTTGTCGCACTCGAAGGCGATCTCGTTCAAGTTGACAAGGCTGGTGACACCGACCAGGCCGAAGCTGATTTCCGGGCGGGAGAGGACAAAGCCTAGCGCGGCCGACAACGGAGTCAGGCCGGCCTTGTGAAGCCGCTTGCGCAGGGCCCGGAAATGCGGCGCGGCACCCTGCAGTTTTGCCGGCAGGGTTTCCAAGAACATCAGGCCCTGAAGGAACACGGAGCGCGCGTGAATCTCGACCTTGAGGTCCACCAGGCGTGACAGCGTGCCGTTGGCGAGAAGGCGCTGGTCCAGCACGCTGACAGGAAGCTGCATCACATCGGGCCGGAAACGGGTGGCGAGCGCCAGCGGATCGTCGCCGATATAGGCCGAGATGCCCAGCTTGCGAAACAGGCCTTGCTCCCGCAAATCCTGCAACGCCTTCCAATAGCTCTCGCCCTCCGGACCCCTAAGGTCCGAAGCATGATGCACCAGGAGCGTGTCGGCGTTCAGATTCCGCGCGGATTGTTGCGCCCGCGCGATCACCGCATCGAGCCCGTTCTTGAGCGCGATGGTCTTGGTCACAATACGGAAGCCTTGCGTGTCCAAGCCTGCAAGCACGGTTTCCGCCGCGCCGTAATTGGCCGCGGTGTCCAGGAGGCCGATACCGACCTGCCTCGCCCGTTCCAGGATCTGCTTCACTTCACGGGCCGGCACCTGGCCACGCGTGTTGGACACGCCATAGGCCTGGCCGAACTGGACCGTGCCGAGGCCAAGCTTGCTGATGCGTTTGCAGCGAAGCTGATGAAGAATGCGCGCCTTCATTTCGATTTCGTAGGATGCCGATCCGGGTTGGAAGGCATTCCACAATGGCGCACGCGCCGCGACACGTTTTAAAGATGACTGCATGCTAAAACACCCGGCAACGGCCGGGCTGTCCGACCCTTCTCAAGGGGAACAGGTTGGCAAACAGGTTTTAATAATTTCCGAAAACGCCGGCCCGAAGGTGATCGTAAACGAAAGATTAATCCTCAAGCCGCCTTGCGGGGAGAGGAGAGGAAATCACCCATCCGCGCCAGCGCCTTTTGGATATTCTCGATCGAATTGGCGTAAGAGATGCGCAGATAGCCCTCCCCCAATATGCCGAAATCGGGGCCGCCAATCGTGGCGACGCCGGCTTCATCGAGCAGCGCATTGGCCAAAGGCTTAGCCTTCCAGCCTGTGCGGCTGATATTGGGGAACGCGTAGAAAGCGCCCTTCGGCATGATGCAGGAAACACCCGGCAGCTTGTTCAAGCCTTCCACCACCGCGCGGCGGCGGCGGTCGAATTCCGCGACCATGCGTTCCACTGCGTCCTGCGGACCGGTGAGCGCGGCGATGCCGGCATATTGCGTGGGCGCGTTGACGCAGGAATAAAGATTGACCGCCAGCTTGCGGGCCTTGTCGTAGAGCTTGCCCGGCCAGACCGCATAGCCCAGCCGCCAGCCGGTCATGGCGAAGGTCTTGGACCAGCCATTGAGCAGGATCATGCGGTCGCGGAGGGAGGGATAATTGAGCATGCAGATATGCTCGAGCCCGTCATAGATGATGCGGTCATAGATTTCATCCGACATGATCGCCACGTCGGGCCATCTCTCCAGGCCGGCGACCAGCTTGTCCACTTCGGCCTTGGGCGTGACGCCGCCGGTGGGATTGGCCGGAGAATTGATGATGATCAGCCTTGTGCGCGGCGTGATGAGATCGAGGGTCTCCTCCGCCGAGAAGGCGAAGCCGTAGCCTTCCTGGATCGGGATCGGCACCGGCGTGGCGCCGGTATATTCGATCATGGAACGGTAGATGGGGAAACCCGGATCGGGATACATGATCTCGACCCCCGGCTCTCCGAACATCAGGATGGCCATGAACATGGTCGGCTTGCCGCCCGGCATGATCATCACTTCATCCGGCGACACGGTGGTGCCGAAGCGCTTGTGGAGATCGGCTGCGACGGCTTCGCGCAAGGGCAGGATGCCGACCGCCGGCGTATAACCATGATGCCCGTCCCTGAGGGCCTTGATCGCGGCCTCGACGATATGATCGGGGGTGCGAAAATCGGGCTGGCCGATACCCAGGCTGATGATGTCGCGGCCTTTTGCGGCCAGTGCGGTGGCGCGCGCCAGGACGGCGAAGGCATTTTCCTCGCCGATCCGGTCAAAGGCGGCGATGGTCTTCAGCATGAGCATTCCCCTCGCGTGACTGTGGCGCCCCCTATAACGGCATCCCCATCGCTAATCAACGAAGTGAACGCCACAGGTTGCTGTAGTCATCCGTCCACAGCCGGATCGAATCGGGAATCGGGACCGATGCCGCTGTTTTGAGGGCGGGACGCCGGAAAAAATCGGGGTTTTTGGTAACCAAAACCCAGTCCGACATATCCACCGCTTCTTTGCCATCGTCGCGGCTGGCGACGAGGCGCGCGACACGGCCGCGGGCCGCAGCCGCCTTGGCCACCACAGGCGCCAGGTCGATATAGAGATTGGAGACATGCACCGCCAGAACCCCGTCCGGCTTCAGGTGCCGCCAATATTGCTCGAAGCCTTCGGCCGTCAAGAGATGGATGGGAATTGAATCGCTGGTGAAAGCATCCACCGCCAGAAGATCGAAATTCTGCGGGTTTTCGCGTTCCAGGGAAAGCCGCGCGTCCCCCAGCACAATCCGCTTTTCCGCCGGACTGAATCCCAGGAAATGAAACCACCTGCCGGCGATGGCGGGCACCGCGGGATTGATTTCGTAAAAGACATAGGAATCGCCGCGCCGGCCGTAAGCCGCGATGGTCCCAGCCCCAAGGCCGATGACTCCCACCTTGAGTGGGCCGTTCTTGCCCAACTCGGCGAGCGCCAATCCCAGCCCGGAATCACGGGCATAATAGCTGGTGGGCTCGCTGAACCGGTCGGCATCCAGGAATTCCCGGCCATGGATGACATTGCCGTTCTGCAGCTGCCGGATTGTACCGAGATCCTCGACCCTGAGCGCGCCGTAGAAATTGCGTTCAACGAACACGGCGCTGGCGAAATCATCCCGCTCCTTTTGCACCAGCCGCCCGGTGTCGAGCATCCAGAGGATCAACGCCAGGGCCAGCGCGAGGGCCGGCCAAGGTGAAGCCGGAGTGAAAGGATAGCGGCGGAAGACCACCGCGATCACGAGGAGCACGGTCAGGGGCAGCACCAGCGCCAGATCGATGTCGCCCCGGAACAAGGCGGGCGCCAGCACCGCGATGAAGAGGCCGCCCAGGGCGCCGCCCGCCGCGATGGTGAGGTAATAGGCGCTCAGTTGGCGAGGCGCGGGCTTGAGCGCGGCGAGTTCGCCATGCGCGACCATCGCGCAGACAAAGAAACCTGCCACGAAATAGGCGAGTTGCACCAAGAAATGGCCGAGCAGGAATAGGCCCACCATCACATAGATCATGCTGCCGGCGAAAAGGGCGAACCAGAAATACCAGAAAGGCCGCACATACCAGCGCGGGGACTCGAAGGCGATCACAAAGCTCAAAAGGTAAAGCGCCAGCGGCACCACCCAGAAGAGCGGGATGGCCGCGATGTTGCGCAGGATATGGTTGGTTACGGCAAGCAGCAGCGCGGACGTCATCATCGGCAGCAACAGCCAACAAAGCCTGTCCATGAGGGTTGACGGCGGCTCCGGCTCCTGCGCGGGCGGCGAATCCGTGGACAAAGCGGGGCGGCCGCCCAGTTTCGAGGCGGCGGCGACACCCAAAAACACAAAGCCGGCAAAAAGGACCGACCAGATCAGCGCCTGGGAGCGCGTCGGTACCAGCGGCTCGACCATGACCGGATAACTGAGAAGCGCGAGCATGGAGCCGAAATTGGAGAGGGCGTAAAGGCGGGTGAGAGAGAAGCGGGCGTCGCTTGCGCGGGCGGCCCAACCGGTCAACAAAGGCGTGGTGGAAGACAAAAGCAGAAACGGAAGTCCGATGGTGGCCGAGAGGAGTCCCAGGATCAGCGGCAGGGGATTCTCGCTGCCGGACGGTTTCCAGTGCGCCGCGGGAATGACCGGCAGGAAGGCAAGGCTGATGATCAGCAGGCCGATGTGCACCCGTCCCTGCCAGGATGCCGGGATGCGGGTGACGAGGAGATGGGCATAGAGATAGCCGGCGAGAAGCGCCGCCTGGAAAAACAGGAGACAGGCCATCCAGACCGCGGCCGAGCCGCCGAACCAGGGCAGGATCATCTTGGCGATCATGGGTTCGACGGCAAAGAGCAGCAGCGCCGCGAGGAAAATGGTGGCGGGCATCAGAAGACGCCAAAAGCCCTGCCCGCCGGAAAACGCCTCGCCTGACATGTCCGCCCTGACCCGGAGCGCTTCTTTCGAGCGCCGGCCCCTGCTTAACCCAAGGCCGGGCCTCCACACCAGCCTGCCCTGGAACGGGGCATTGACCGGCCCCGTCTGCCCGGCAATCTTGACCCCGAACAGCAGCGGGAACGTCCATGGCAAGGATTCTGGTGACAGGCGCGGCCGGCTTTATCGGCGCCGCCGTGACGCATGCGCTGCTGAAGCGGGGCGACGAGGTCTTGGGGGTCGACAATCTCAGCCCCTATTACGATGTCGCCTTGAAAGAGGCGCGCCTCAAGCCGTTAATGGCGGGCAAAAACTTTACCTTCCGCAAGCTGGACATCGCCGACAAGGAGGCGACGCTGAAACTGGCGGAAGAGTTTCCCGCAATCGATCATGTGCTGCATCTCGGGGCCCAGGCGGGTGTGCGCTACTCGCTGGTCGACCCTTATGCCTATGTCACCGCCAATGTGATGGGCCAGGCGGTGATGCTGGAACTGGCGCGAAAGCTGAAAAAGCTCAAACACTTCGTCTATGCCAGCTCCTCCTCGGTCTATGGCGGCAATACCAAGATGCCCTTCTCCATCGACGACCCGGTGGAAAAGCCCAACTCGCTCTATGCCGCGACCAAGCGCGCCGACGAATTGTTCGGGCATACTTATGCCCATCTTTACGGCATTCCCTCGACAGGCTTGCGCTTCTTCACCGTCTACGGGCCGTGGGGAAGGCCGGACATGGCCTATACCATCTTCACCCGGCAGATCCTGGCGGGTGAAACCATCAGGGTCTTCAACCGCGGCGAAATGTGGCGGGACTTCACCTATATCGACGATATCGTGAATGGCGTGGTGCGGGCGCTGGACCACCCGGCCCAGGGCGCGCCGCCGCACCGTCTCTACAATCTGGGCAACCACCGCTCGGAAAAGCTCACCGATTTCATCGCCCTGATCGAACAGGCGCTAGGCGTCAAGGCGAAGCTGTCTCTGGAACCGATGCAGCCGGGCGATGTCGAAAGCACCTACGCCGATATCGAGGCAAGCCGGCGCGAGCTGGGTTTTGAGCCGGCCACGCCCATCGGCGTGGGCATTCCCAAATTCGTCGCTTGGTACCGCGGCTACTACCGCGTGTAAGCCCTATTCCAGGCCTTGCCGGGTGAGATATTTGAGTTCCGCCAAGCCGTCTTCCAGGCTGACCGACGGCTTCCATTTCAAGACCGAGACGGTGTGGGAGATGTCCGCCAGGGTCTCCTTGGAATCGCCGGGACGGGCGGGGCCCCAGGCCTGGTTGTCAGAAATCCGGTCGGCCAACTCCTTGATCGAGATGTTGCTGCCCGAGCCGATATTGAAGGTGTCGTCATGCACGGGGCTTTCATAAGCGGCGATATTGGCGTCCGCCACATCGCGCACATGGATGAAATCACGCCGCTGCTGGCCAGTACCGTGGACTTCCAGCGTCTGACCGTCGCGCCAGCGCCTCAGGAATATCCCCAATACCAGGGCATAAGGCCCGGTCTGGGGCTGGTGCGGACCATAGACGTTGAAATAGCGCAGCACGACCGTGGGCGTGCCGAAAACGCGGTCGAACATCCGGCAATATTCCTCGCCCACATATTTGCTCAAGCCGTAGAAATTGAGGAACTCGCCCCGCATATCCTCGCGATGAGGAACGGGCTGGTTGCCATAATAGGTGGAAGAACCGCTATAGACGAATTTCTTCACCTTGGCGTCGCGTGCCGCGAGCAGCATGTTCTGGGTGCCGGTGATGTTCTGTTCGGTGCAGACATCCACTGCCGCCATGGAAGGGCCGACGCGGGACATGGCAGCGGTGTGGAACACGCCGCTGACGCCTTCGCAGGCCTTGTGGCAGGCGGCGAGGTCGCGGATATCGCCTTCCAGGAATTCCGCTTCCTTGGGAATCCATTCGCGCTTGCCGAGCGAGAGATTGTCCAGCACCCGCACCCGGTAGCCGCGCTCGACCAGGCGCGCGCTGAGATGGCCGCCGATAAAACCGGCGCCGCCCGTCACCAGAACAAGATCGCCCATTCCAATCCCCGCCGCTAACCGAGATAGCCGCCTTCGCGCAGATAGGCAACAATAGCCTGGGCATGCGCGCTCGCGTCCGCGGTCACAGTCTTGACGGTGAGTTCGGCCTTTTCCGGCGTTTCATAGGGGCTGTCGATGCCGGTGAAGTTCTTGATCGCACCGGCCCTGGCCTTTTCGTAAAGGCCCTTGGGATCGCGCGCGATGCAGACTTCAAGCGGCGTGTCCACGAACACTTCAATGAATTCGCCCGGGCCCACCAAGTCGCGCGCCATCCGGCGCTCCGAACGAAACGGGGAAATGAAGGAAACCAGCACGATCAGGCCGGCATCGACAAAGAGCTTCGCCGCCTCGCCGACGCGCCGGATATTCTCCACCCGGTCGGCATCGGTAAAGCCCAGATCCTTGTTGAGGCCGTGGCGGACATTGTCGCCGTCGAGCAGATAAGTGTGCTTGCCTTCCGCGGTCAGGCTCTTCTCCACCAGATTGGCGATGGTGGACTTGCCGGAGCCCGAAAGGCCGGTGAACCACAGCACCACCGGCTTCTGATGCTTCATCGCGGCGCGGGCGGATTTGTTCACGTCCAGCGCCTGCCAATGGACATTGGTGGCGCGCCTCAGGCCGAAATCGATCATGCCGGCGCCGACGGTGGCATTGGAGAAACGATCGATCAGGATGAAGCCGCCGGTGTCGCGGTTGTCGCGGTAAGGGTCGAAAGCCAGCGGCTGGGCGAGCGAGAAATTGGCGTAGCCCACCTCGTTGAGCGCCAGCGTCTTGCCCGCCAGATGATCGAGCGTGTTGACATCCACCTTGTGCTTGAGTTCGGAAATCGCGGCCGGGACGGTGGCGGTTCCCAGTTTGAGCAAATATTGCCGGCCTGGAAGCATCTCGTCTTCCGCCATCCAGAGGAGATGCGCGGCGAACTGGTCCGATACATCCGGCCTGTCATCCGCCGCGGCGAGCACATCGCCGCGGGAAATGTCCACCTCGTCGGCGAGGGTGATGGTGACCGCGTCGCCCGCCACCGCTTCCTTAAGATCGCCACCCATGGTGACGATGCGCGCCACCTTGCTGACCCGGCCTGATTTGGCCACGGCGACGCTCTCGCCGGGCCGGATGCGCCCGCCGGCCACGGTGCCGGCAAAACCCCGAAAATCGAGATTGGGACGGTTGACCCATTGCACCGGCATGCGAAAAGGCCGGCTCGCCGACGCGGTGTCGATATCGACATTTTCCAGATGGTCGAGCAGCGCCGGTCCTTGATACCAGGGAGTCTGCGGACTCCTGGCCATCACATTGACGCCATAGCGCGCCGAAAGCGGAATGGCGGCCTGGCTCTGGAAATCCAGCCTGGCGGCGAATTGGGAGAAATCCGCCACGATCTTGTCGAACACGCCCTGGGAATAATCCACCAGGTCGATCTTGTTGACCGCCAGCACCACATGACGGATGCCCAAAAGGCTGGCGATATAGGCATGGCGGCGCGTCTGGGTGAGCACACCCTTGCGCGCATCGATCAGGATCACGGCCAACTCGGAATTCGAGGCCCCCGTCGCCATGTTGCGGGTGTATTGCTCATGGCCCGGCGTGTCGGCGACAATGAATTTGCGCTTGTCGGTGGCGAAGAAGCGATAGGCGACATCGATGGTGATGCCCTGCTCCCGTTCCGCCTCCAGCCCGTCCACCAGCAGCGCGAAATCGATATCCTCGCCGGTGGTGCCGAATTTCCTCGAATCCTTCTCCAAGGACGCCAGCGTGTCCTCGAACAGCAATTTGGTGTCGTAAAGCAAGCGCCCGATCAGCGTGGATTTACCGTCATCTACGCTGCCGCAGGTGAGAAAGCGCAGCAGGCTTTTCTTTTCCTGATCGACAAGGAAATTCTGAAGGTCGCTGTTTGTTTCATGGCCGGCACGGACAAGCCGGGCCTCCGGGGCGGGGGCGTTCACTAGAAATAGCCCTCCTTCTTCTTCTTCTCCATCGAGGCTCTTTCGTCGCTGTCGATCAGGCGCCCCTGCCGTTCGGAGGTGCGGGCGGTGAACATCTCGGTGACGATGTCTTCCAGGCTGGAGGCCGCGGATTCGATGGCGCCAGTGAGCGGATAACAGCCAAGCGTGCGGAAGCGGACCAGCCGGTCTTGCACTTTTTCCCCCGGCTTCAGCGCCATGCGCTCATCATCGCGCATGATCAGGGTGCCGTCACGTTCAACCACCGGGCGGGTCTTGGCGAAATATAGCGGCACAATGGGTATGTCTTCCGCCAGGATATATTGCCAGATGTCCAGCTCGGTCCAATTCGAGAGGGGAAAGACGCGGATACTCTCGCCCTTGTTGATTTTCGTGTTGTAGACCCGCCAGAGCTCCGGTCGCTGGTTCTTGGGATCCCAGGCATGGGCGGCGTTGCGGAAGGAGAAGATGCGCTCCTTGGCGCGGGACTTCTCCTCGTCGCGCCGCGCGCCGCCAAAGGCGGCGTCAAATCCGTATTTGTCCAGCGCCTGTTTCAGGCTTTCGGTTTTCATCACCTGGGTATGCAGCGCCGAACCGGAATCGAAGGGATTGATGCCGCGCTTCAGTCCGTCTTCGTTTACATGGACGATCAGTTCAAGGCCGAGGCGCTTGGCGGTCTCATCGCGGAACCGGATCATTTCCCTGAATTTCCAGGTCGTGTCCACATGCATAAGGGGAAAAGGCGGCTTGGAGGGATAAAAGGCCTTCATCGCCAGATGCAGCATCACCGACGAATCCTTGCCGATGGAGTAGAGCATCACCGGATGGGCGAACTCGGCCGCCACCTCGCGCATGATGTGGATGCTCTCGGCTTCCAGGCGCCGGAGATGAGATATAACAGTTTTATTACTGGACAACGGAATTAATTCCAATATCTGGCTGTGAAATAGGATAATTGACCGGCTCGCGCAAGCCGACAGATAGATACGTCAATTCAATGTGTTGAGAGTTAAGGCAGGCGGCTTTTGGCCCATGGATGCCACGGAAAAACGCACCCGGCCCAGAGAAGCGCCGTCCGCGGTGCCGATATTCACCCGCCATTCGCCGGGATGAACAATGTGGTTGGTAAAAAAGCGATAGCCGTCTTCCCGCCCCCCAGAGATCGAAATGGACAAGCGCTGCTCTGTGATCCAATCGCCCCTGGGATTGCGCCACTGCCATTCATGGACAATGGGGATCGAAAAATTGCTGGGCGCGAATACCGCGCTGTAGAGATAGAGCTTGTCCCCCTTTCCCACATGAAGAACGGGAAACGTGCCGAACAGCGCTTTCCAGCGCGGCGGCTCATCTTCGGCGGCCGCCCTGAAATCCCGGCTCGCGCGCACCACGCTGTGATAGATGCCGGCATCCGAAAGAACCAGCGGCAAGGGGGGAAAAACCCGGGTGAAGTAGAATGCATTGAGCAGGACCGTGATCGCCAGGCTGCCCAAGGCGATCTGTTCTCGTGCGCCGCGATAACGGTCATGGCCGAGCCACGCCAGCGCCCGCATATAGAGAAAGAACGACGCCACCGCCAGCGCACCCGAAATCAGGAAGGATTGCGGACCGATCCGGGCGGTCACCACCGGGACCAAAAGGATCGCATAGGAATAGAGCGAGAAGAAGAACAACAACGCCGCGAAGACCAGCCGCGAAGCATAGGCGCGGAAATATTCGTTGCCGATGAAGATGGCAGCCATGAACAACAGGAACGGCCATGAGGCTGCGATCGAGGCGCTGCGGATATAGAAAACGCAGAAACCCGATAACAGCGCGCCCAGCGCGAACTGGGTAGCGGCCACCAGGGCGGCATGGGCGCGGGCATGGGATTTCTCGCCGCTCTTTTCCGAAGACTTTTCGGATCGCGATTCCAGTTGATGCAGGCCGGCGATGCTGCCGCCGGCCATGGCGATATAAACGACGAAGACGACCTGGGTCATCGGCCGGTCGATGCGGCCGAAAGCATAAGAGTCGAAGGCGAAGCCCGCTGCCATGGCCAGCGCCGAGAGATGGCGTTCATGAGAACGGGCCCACTGGAGAACGGGCTTTAAAGCTTGCATAATCCGCTCTTCGACAAGCAGGTGGAATTAACGTCCGGGCTTGACCGGAATAAGGCGCCGCTGTGTCAGTCCCGCGCCGGCATGCAATCGATCTGTTTGGCCGCGAGTTGGGTGCATAATTGCCCGGCGCTCACGCTTTCCGTCCGAAGGCGGTAATAGCGCCCCTTGCCCGGCAGGTCGACCTGCACAATATGCGGCGCGAGGCCCGACAAGACGCTGCCGGCGATTTTGACGGCCCTGTTCCAGGCTTCCGCCGCTTCCGCCTGTGATCGCCAGGCGCCCAACTGCACCTGCTCACCCCTGGCCGCGGAATTGTCCAGCGCCGGCCGCAAGCCGGGCCGCGCCCCCCTGCTTGAATAGTCCGCCGATTTGATGACGGCCACTGCTTTGGAGGGCATGGCTGCGACACGCGAAGGTGAACGCATCGGCACAGCCGCTTCCTTCGCTTTACCGCGTGCCGGCGGGATAAGGACGATAGCCCGTTGCGGAGGCGCAGTACCGCCCAGGGCGGCAAGCCGCTCCCCCGCCAGCGTATATCCCGGGTTGGCTGCTATGGCCCGCGTGTAAAAGCCTTTGGCTTCCTCGGCATTGCCCTGGTTCTCGGCGATCTGACCCAGGCCGTAATAAGGATATTCCGGCGCCGGATTGCCCGCTGCCAGCGACGCCAGATAGTCGCGCCGCGCCTCTTCGAAGCGATTCAGCCGGCGGAAAATGTTGGCGCGATTGTTCAATGCCGGCGCCGAGTCCGGATCGAGGCGCAGCGCGCGACTATAGTCCTCAGAAGCCTCGTCCAAACGGTTCATCGCGTCCAGAACCAGGCCGCGTTCCAGATAGAAGCGCGACTGTTCGGACTCGGTCAGATTTTTGGCATCGATGGCGCGGGTCAGATCGGCCAGAGCGCCTTCCTTGTCGCCTTCAAGATTGCGGGCCAGGCCCCGATATCCCAACAACCGGGCCTGGTCGGCCGCGTCAAGTCCGGGCCTGACCAGGGCCCTGTCGGCCAAACCTTGCGCCGCCGCGCCGTCGCTCAAGGAAAGCGCCCCGGAAATCTCTGCGAAGGGGATTGGCGAGGCCGCAAATAGAGGGGAATGCGCCAAGGCGAGCAAGGCCGCCAGGACCAGAAGACCAACGCGAGCGGTCCGGTTTTGCATCCTCTTCCATCTCCCCCGCAGGAAATTGCCGGGAAAACTGGACTTTAATAGCGGCCCCGTGCCATGAGAAAAGCGCTTTTCCAAAGCATCCCCGGCTTAATGATCCCGTAACGAACTTGGCGGAAAAAACGATGTCCAAACCCTCCAAACCCGTCCGCAAAGCGGTCTTTCCGGTCGCAGGCATGGGCACCCGTTTCCTTCCAGCGACCAAAGCCATGCCGAAAGAGATGCTGCCGGTGGTGGATAAGCCCGTGATCCAATATGCGGTCGAAGAGGCACGCGAGGCCGGAATCGAACAATTCGTTTTCATCACCGGCCGCGGCACGCATGTGATCGCCGATCATTTCGACCATGCTTATGAGCTCGAGGCCCTGCTCTCGGCTCGAGACAAGACCGCCGAACTCAACAGTCTGCTGGAATCGCTACCCCAGACAGGGTCTGTCGGCTTTATCCGCCAGCAACAGCCCCTGGGCCTGGGCCATGCGGTGTGGTGTGCCCGCCATTTTGTCGGCAACGAGCCTTTCGCCGTGCTGTTGCCCGACGACCTGATGGTGGGGCGGCCGGGGGCCCTCTCCCAGATGATGCTTGCCTATCGTGAAGTGGGCGGCGGCATCATCGTGGCGGCCGAAGAAAAGCCACCTGCCGAAGTCAAGCGCTATGGCGTGGTGGATCCCGGCGCGGTCAAGGGCAATATCACCGAGGTCAAAGGCGTGATCGAAAAACCCGATCCGGCGCGGGCGCCATCCAACCTTTGCGTGATCGGCCGTTACATATTGCAGCCGGAGATTTTCAGCGTTCTGGACCGCCAGGAACGCGGCGCCGGCAACGAGATTCAGTTGACCGATGCCATGGGGCAAATGATCGGAAAAACCCCTTTCCATGCGGTGAAGACCGATTGCGCACGCTATGATTGCGGCGACAAGGTGGGTTTCCTGCACGCCAACATCGCGGTGGCCCTGTCCCGGCCGGATATCGCCCCGTCCTTGAGAAAAATTCTCAAGGACACCAAACTGTGATGGGGTCTTTCCGGCGCGCCGCGATTTTCGCGCTTGTCTCCCTCCCGTCCATGCTGCTCTCAGCCTGTTCCACCGATTCCGATTACGGCGCCTATTGGCAAGTCTTGCGGCAAAGCTTCGGCGGCAGTGCCATCACCCGCGATCAGGCGGCCGGCATTCCCTATGCCAGCCTGGGCTACCGCCTCAATGGCGGACCGCAGACGCTGCTGGTGCTGGCGACCGACACCAACGGCGAGCAGCTTTGGACCTCCCGCGCCCATATCGTGCTGTTGACCCAGGACGGCCGCGTCAAGCGCACCACCGGCCTTTCGCACAATCTTGGGGCGCTGACACCCTTGCGCGGCGTCACGCTGCCCGCGCCGGCCACCGCGCTGGAAGCACCGTCCACCAACGATTTCAGTGCCGACTTCCCCGACATCGCCGCCTATGGCGTCCCCATCAGCTGCCGGATGACCCGAAAAGGCCCGGAGACGATCGATATCCTAGGCCAGTCCCTTGTCACCGCGCGCGTGGATGAAGAATGCGTGAGCGAAAAGCGCCGCTGGCATTTTCGCAACAGTTATTGGCTTGACCCGGGGAGCGGATTTGTCTGGCGTTCGCTCCAGCACATTCATCCGCATGGCGACACGCTCGAGATCGAAGTTTTCAGGCCTCCCGGCTGAACCGTTCCGCAAAAAAGCAAAAACCCGGAGCGCGCAAGCACTCCGGGTCTTCCAAAACGCGAATGGCGGAATCAGGTGCTCGTGCCGGTTTTGGTCGTCGAAGTGGTGGTCGTAGAGGTGCTGGTAGATACCGAACCTGGAGCAAGGCCGCTGTCGCTATCCCCGGAGGCGACCAACCCGATGCCCGCCGCGACAAAGCCCAATCCGACAACCCACCACACGGTATTATCTTCCGTCTGCGCTTTTTTGATTCCGGCCGGCTTGCCGACGGGCAAGGGCCCCGTGGCCGTCGCAGCAATGGCGCTGGATGCAATCAAACTGGCCGCCATAGTCGCCGCAACAAAATTCCGCATGGGGATTGCTCCTCTTTGGCTTGAAAAATTCTTGGTTAACTCTTTGCAGCCCGTAAGAGGCGTGTCAACCGCAACGGACCGCGATTATTGTGCGGTGCAATGTAACGAACAAAACCGAAATTGTATAGACCACAATTGTTAGCCGGTCTTGATCTTTTGCAGGTGTGACAAAGACGATTCACCGACTGCAACCGCCTGAATTCTCTACATGGTTCCAGCCGCAGCCGTCGGCGGTAGATCCTGCAAAGAGCCGAAAACTTAAGAAAGGATTAAAGCACGGGGCGCGCGGCACCGCCCGCGACTCGCGTTGCAGAAAACGTCATTGCTTCGACAGGACGGCCAGAGAAGCCACCGATACCGCGAGCTGGCTGAAAATGCCCGTGATATCCAGGATCAGCTGACGCGTATCCAGCGGCGTGACATCGCGCGGCACCACAATGGTGGCGCCAGGCGGCAGATCCTCGGAACTGAAATCGAACCAGGACTGCTCGATTTTCCGCGCCGAGCCGTCCGGCATCACCACAAACGTGTTGGAAGGATCGGATGTGGAGCTATAGCCGCCGGCGAGCTGGATATAATCCCTGAGGGTGCTGCCTGACCGGAACGGCAAGCTTCCCGGCTGCATCACCTGGCCGAGCACAGCGACGGTGCTGGGCCGCGGCGGAATATAGACAACATCGCCCGGCTCCAGCAGCGGATCGAGTTCGGGCCTGGTGGCAAGCAGGCTGGGGTCCGCGGAAATGGCGATCCGGCCGACCGCTTTCTGATTGCGCAATTCGGTGACAAAACCCTGCAAGGACGCGAATGTCGCGGGATCGACCTTGTCGTTGCCGATGCGGGTCATCGCCACCACGAGCTCCTCTTCGATCTCCTGGGCCGCACGGATGTAACCGGCGCGCTCGGCATCGGCCGCCGACTTGCGCAGGAAAACCGTGCCGTAGGGATAGGCGGTGCCGGTCAATCCGCCGGCCCGGACAAGGAGTTCGGACAAATGTTCGCCTCTGGTGAGCTGGTAGCTGCCGGTGAACCGCACTTCGCCTTGCACGGTGGCGGTGCCCAGCGATGCGTCGTTGAAAACCTGATTGAAGCGGAACTGGTCTTTGGGATGCACGATATAATCGGCCAGCATGCCCTGGCGCAGCGGCAACTGGACCCGCTGGGTAGCGGCCCGGCCCGACCGGCTGTCGACCGCCGTGGAAATCAATTCCACGCCGCTCTCATCCGCCCAATTGGCCGTCCCGCCGGCAGCCTGCACCAGGTCCTGCAGCGCCACATTGGGGCCGACAAAATAAGAACCCGGACCGCTGACCGCGCCGTTGAGGACCGCCTGGTGGTCGGCGAGGAAATTCACCAGCACCAGCTGATCGACCTGAAGCTGGCGCGCCAGATCGGCAAAATTCCGGATCTCACGATTGGAGGGGATTTGGCCCGAATTGGCGTCGACGCTCTCGAAATTGGCGGCGGGAGGCTCAACCGGAAGCCTTGGCGCCTGATCCAGGTTGCCGAGCGCCGGGCCGACGCCGGGGACGGCCGTTCCCAGACCGGCGCCCTGCCCGGCACTTCCAACATCGCCAGCGACAGGCGCCGACGGGTTCAATGTGGGCAACGGCGGGGTCAGGCTCCCGCCAAGCGCCTGCAATTGCGGATTGGCCTGCTGATAGGCCAACTGCTGCTCCGCCATCTGTTGTTGTTGAGCCTGGGCCTGGGCAGCCAATGTCTGGCGCGTCACGGGATCGATCTGGTTGGCCAGCTCGGCAATGTCACGCCGCTGTATGTCGGCCAGGTTGGCCGATTGGTCCAAGGCCGCCTGATTCTGCGCCGCATATTGTGCCTGGAGCTGGGCCAGGGTTTGGCCTTGGGGCGGGGTCTGCTGTACCGCCGCAGGCGGCGGAGCTGTCTCCGGCTGGGCCAGGGGATTGCGGATCGCGGCCTGTTCCGCCGCCTGGCGCTGATTGTAGAGCCGCACGGTGTTGGTGAGGAGGCGCACTTCGTTCACCGACAGGACGCGGATGATGTCGTCGCTTTTCAGCGGTTGATCCTCGCTGCCATTGAGCACCGCCACCGGCGTGAAGGCCAGGAGGGTGCGCAGCAAAGTACGCGGATCCTTGCGCGCGATAATGCCGAAGAGCGTGTAAGGAGCGGCCGGCAGCCCGCCCGGCGACTTGAGGACTTCCGACAGTTTGGTTCCTTCGCTGATCGCATATTGTCCCGCCAGCGGCGCGTCGCCCGAGAGCGTGGCCTGGCTGACGGTTTGGTCGGCGCCGAGTTGGGCGAAAAGAATCTCGCTGTCACCGATCAGGCCATTGTCATCGGCCAACGGCGTCATGCGGGAATTGCCGTTATCACCGACCCGCAACACCGAAAGCCGGTAGCGGCCGCGAAGTTCCAGCCCGCCCGCGAGCGTAAGCAACGCCTTGGCCCGGATGCTGGTGGCGCCCGAAGGCAATTCGTAGATGCCCGGCCTGCGCACCAGCCCCGTCACGGACACGGTCCTGCCCAGGGGCGGCACCAGGATGCGGTCGCCATCCGCCAGCTGCATGCGCACGGTGCCGTCGCTTGCATCGCTCAACACGCTGTAAAGATCGATCGTGATGGTGCGGCCGCCCCGCTGAATCCGGACATTCCTGAGCGAACCGGTTTTTTTCACGCCGCCGGAAAGAACCAGCGCATCCACCACCGAGGCCAGGCCGGGCACGATGCGGGTTCCGGGCACATCAACCTCGCCGGACACCAGAACGCTGATCTGACGCAGCCGTGTCAGTGAAACGAAGGCGTCGGTCGCGACATAGGCGCGTTTCACCGCAGCCTCGACATCGGCGCGGAAACTGCCGAAACTGCGGCCTGCAGCGGGGATAGGATTGAGGCGGGGCAGAACCACCTGGCCGTCGCTGTTCACGGGAGCGGGGAACGTATTGTTTTCCTGGCCGCGGAGCGACACGACAATCTCATCGCCCGGTCCCATTATGTAATCGTCCTGCACCGCGCCGGCCCGCGCGATGGCTACGGCGCGCGCCGCGAACTGGTCATAACCAAACTGCTCCAGCTTGGCGCCGGCCCGGGCGGACATGATCTGCTCCAGGCGCGTCTGCGGAAGTGGCAGTCTGCTGGCGCGCGCCGCCGGCTGGACCAGCATATCCGAGGGCAGGGAAGGCTGCGCGCCCCCGCCGCCGCCTGTTCCGGATTGTTGGGACTGCAATTGTTGCAGCAGTTGTTGCTGAAGCAACTGGTTGGTCTCTCCCCCCAACTGCGCATAGTCCGGTGTCACGCTCAGGATCAGTCCCAAGACAAAGGACAAGCTGAATGCCGCGATGCGGCCGGCCAGCCCCGCCTTGCTGCGGACATGTTGCCTTTTCGGCATTTACCCCTTGGAATTGGCAATCTGCGACAGGCGGCCGGTGTAGCATAAGGGTCCGGCGTGGGTGAAGAAAAAGATTTTCCTTGCAATTGCTTAGACAAACGGCAAGGAAACCTGGGGCGGGCAGTATGTAGGGTTGGCGACCGTGATAAGAGGCCCCCGGCCGGCCAGGTTGGGAAAGGTCGCCCGGCGGGCGCAGCCTTTCTTTGTCACCTGCGCCATCCTGCTGGCGGCGCGACCGGCACTGGCTGACGATGCCGGACCTGTGTTGCGCGACAATTATGGCAGCGTCGGCCTGATCGACATGCCCAATGCGCGCATGGCGCCCGACGGGGAATTCGCCATCAGCGCGAGCTTTTTGAGAAACAACCAGCATTACAACGTCACTCTCCAGGCCTTGCCCTGGCTGGAAGCGGCGTTTCGCTATTCGGGCTTGCAACGTTATGATCCCGGCTACCCGGTCTATTATGATCGGTCTTTTGCCGTGAAAGCGCGCTTATGGGATGAAAGCAGCGTTTTCCCCGCGGTTTCCGTGGGCATCAATGACCTGATCGGTACCGGAATTTACGGCGGCGAATATGTCGTCGCTTCGAAAAATTTCGGGCCTCTCGACGCCACGCTGGGCATGGGCTGGGGCCGCCTAGCCTCGACCGATCTTTTCAAAAATCCGTTTGCGCAGATCTCACATTCCTTCGCCCCGCGTGCCCTGCAGCACGCGGTGACCACGCCGGGCAGCGCGAACTTCAGTGCGTTCTTCCATGGCGAATATTCGGGTCTATTCGGCGGGGTCCAATATCGCACACCGGTAGAAGGATTGTCTCTTGCGGTGGAATACAGCAGCGACACTTATGCGGTTGAAACAACAAACGGCAATTTCAAGCCGAAAAGCCAGCTCAACGTCGCCGCCTCTTATGCCGTCACCGACAATACGGTGCTGCGCCTGGGCTGGATGTACGGCACCACGATCAACGGCAGCATCTCTTTCGCGCTCGATCCGGTCACCGATCCGTTCCCCCAGCACATCAACGATGCGCCTTTCCCGCCCGTCAGGCTGCGCACACCGGCGGAGCAGCAACAGGCGCTCGACAATCTGCTTCGGCTGCGCCAGGCACAGCCCGCCGGATATTTCGCGTTTTCCGCCAGCGGGCTCAACGCGCTCTCCGATGCCTTGTTCGCGGAAATCGCCGGCCTCACGGATGTTTCAGCGCGCGGGCGCACATTGGCGTTGACGGTCGACCGGGCCGACCTCCCATCCGTCTGCGCCAACGCCGCCAGCCTGGTCGCGCGCTACAATGTGGATCTGGATGGGGTGACCACTGACGGGCCGCGGGGCCGCTCCACCCGCTGCCCGGTGCAACGGCGCGGCGCTGGCGCCCTGGTCAATGCCGCCTTGATCCAGAATCCCGGAAGCGTCGTGGCGGACCACAACGGACTTGCGGCCGGCGCCCTGATCACCATTGATGCTTCGGGCGAATCCGACCCGCAGAATGCGATCGCCGCCATCAAGGCCGACGCCGCTGTCCAGAAATTGTCGATTGAAGGCATTTCGCTCGCCGGCGGCGAAGCCATCGTCTATTACAGCAACCTGCGCTATCCGCATGAGGACGACGCAGTGGACCGGCTGGTGCGCGTGCTGCTCAAGGACACGCCGCCCGATATCGAGAAATTCCGCCTGCTGGCCACTTTGGACGGAATCCCCCTTGCCGAGTTCGATGTTCTGCGTGGCCCGACAGAGCGCGACATCGCCCAGACCGGAAAATACAGCCTTCTCGCCGACGGCAACACGCTCGGCGATGCGCCACTGCAGAATCCGGTCTTGACGGAAGCTGCGCGCGGCACCTATCCGCGCTTTTCCTGGCGGTTATTCCCGCAATTCCGCCAGGAGCTGTTCGATCCGGACAATCCCTTTGCCGTGCAATTTCTTGCAGGAGCGCTTGGGGTGGCCGAATTGAGGCCGGGACTTTCCGCCGTCGCGGAAGTGGAGGCCAGCGTCTACGACAATTTCAATCTCCGTCGCGAGTCCGATAGCGCTTTGCCGCACGTCCGTACCGACTGGACCAGGTTCTTCACAGACGGCAAGGACGGCGTCGGCCAGTTGGAGTTAGACTACCTGACCCGGCTGGCGCCGGATCTCTATGCCCAGGCCCGCATCGGTTACCTGGAAAGCATGTATGCCGGCGTTGGCGGGGAGGTGTTATGGCATCCTCATGATCAGCGCTGGGCGCTGGGCGCCGACCTTTACGGCGTGCAGGAGCGCGCCTTCAACCGGCAGTTCGGCCTTCAGCCTTATACGACGGTGACCGGCCATGCCACGCTCTATTACCAATCGCCCTGGTATGGGCTGAACTTCCAGCTGAGAGTCGGTCAATACCTCGCCCGCGACCGCGGCTTCACTTTCCAGGTAACGCGGCGCTTCTCGACCGGCGTCGAGCTTGGCGCCTTTTTCACCAAGACCAACGTCTCGGCTGCGCAATTCGGCGAGGGCAGCTTCGACAAGGGCTTCCTTATCAGGATTCCGCTGGGCTGGACCATGCCGGTGACCACCCAGGGCGCCTTTTCGACCATCATCCGGCCGGTCCAGCGCGATGGCGGCCAGGCGCTCGACAGCGACGCCAACCTCTATAATTACCTGCTGCGTACCGGGACCGGCGATATCCTGGCGCATGCCGACGATTTCACCGGCAATAACATAGAAACAGAGCAGTGAGGGCTCCTAGGCCAGCCCGCTCCTGCGCAGCACCTTGCGGGCGCGGCCTTTCATTCGCCGCCAGACCGAATTGATCGCGTTTTTCCGGTTGAAGCGCTTGAAGGCCTCGAAAGCCTCCGGCGAGTGGCCGATGGCAATGTCACCTACCGTGACCGGCGCGGCACTTACATCCACACGCCACATGGATGAGGCCTCGGAATGGGTGCCGCTGCCGTCGAAACCGATATTATGGGTGAGCGAGCGGCCCGGATAGAGCGAAAGCATGTCCGCCAGGATGACGGAGGCGCGCCAACGCACCGCCCAAGAGTCGTTCTTCCCCGCGATTTGCGCCTTGAGCATATCGACATAATTGGACGTTCCGTCTTGGTCGAAAAAACCGAGCAAGTCCCGGCGGCCGAGTTCGGCAAGTAGCGCCGGGCCGTCCGGATTGAACCTGCCCCAGGCGCGCTTCCAGGTCGCCCAGCCCCAACACTCGGCATCGCGCTGGAAAAAAGTCTCCGGCAGCGCGATATCGAAAGGCGGAAGATAGCCGCTGACGGCTGCGATCTGCTCCTCCTCACGGTATTTTTCCAGCGCGTCGTTCATGAAATCGAGAAAGTAGGGCGAGGTAAGGATATCGTCCTCCAACACGATGGCCTCGCCGAATTCCTCCGTCAGCCTGGTCACGCCGCCGATGATGGAACGCGAAAGACCGAGGTTGGGAACCGATGCCAGGAGTGTGACGGCGGCGAAGCCGGAGGCGGACGCCGCGACCAGACGGGCCTCCTGGACCTTTGCGGTATCTTCCGGACGGCGCGGTCCATCGGCGAACACGAAAAGGCTTGTCTTCTCCGCCAGGCGGTTGGACGCCAGCGCCTCCAACGTCTGTCGCGTGAGATCGGGCCGGTTATAGACGAAGAGCGCGACGGGAGCGCAATGCCGGATCATGCGGCCTCTCCACGTCGGCAGGAGATTTCGAGCTTTCGCTTTAAATTCTTGAGTTGGGTGGAGGACTGGAAATGCGCCTTGCTCAGGCCAAAGCCGGTCGTTTCGAACACCGAAAGACAGGTGGTGAACGGAGCCCGGTAATTGGCCAGCACCCGCTCTGCACCCGCCGCGGGCAGCCAGGGCCGCCAACCGCCATCACGAAAAAAGGTAAAACTGGGGATCGGCTCAAAATTGGCATGCCAGGTACCGATGCCTCGCAATCTCAGAGCCTCGCGCAACCCCGCCTTGTTTTTGCCGAGCTTCGACGAATCCAGCCGGAGCACGATTTGGGTGAAGGTGCAATCTTCCACCGCGGAAGCACCGCCCAAGACCAAGCTCAATCCTTCCAGGCGTGCCAGGAAATGGGAAAAATCGGCCACGGCCTCGCGCAAGTCTCGCAGATAGGCCGGATAGCCCCGCAGCTGCTCATGAACCACCGCCGCCACGATTTCCGACATGCGGCCATTCCAGGCGAGTTGAGTCACATCGCGTACACCGTAGTCGAATGTGCGGTCTCCCCAGTGCCGGAGCGAGCGCAACTCTCTGGCGAGGCTCTCGTCATCCGTGACGATCATGCCGCCCTCCCCCCCTTGAATGGGCTTAAGGCACCCGAAAGAGAAGACCCCAACCTTACCCATGGTGCCGGCCATCCGTCCCCCATGGCGGGCGCCCAGCGCCAAACAGGCATCCTCAATCATGACAATGCCCCGACGATCGGCAAACGACATTACCATCGGCATATCTTCGGGATTGCCCCACATATGGGTGGCAATCACCCCCCTGGTTTCAGGTCCCGCCCATTCCTCGATGCTTTGCCGTGAGAGCATGAAACTTTGCGGCGAGATATCGGCAAAGAGCGGTGTGCAGCCGGCATTCATCACCGCGGAAGCGGTTGCGGAGCAGGTATCAACCTGCACCAGCACTTCGTGGCCGGGCTTAAGGCCCAGCGCTCTCAGCGACATCTGCAAAGCCATTCCACCGGTGCTGACCGCGATGGCATGGCCAGAGCCCGTGTAATCCGCGAAGGCGGTTTCCAGCCGCTCATGCATCTGACCTTTGCCATAGGCCATGTTCCATCCGGCGCTGTGAAGCACTTGAGACACGGCACGTATTTCCCGTCCGAGCGGGCGGGGAAAAATACCAAGCCAGCGAGGAAAAAAACGGACCCCGAAAGCGCGGGCGAACTCATAAATCCGGGGAAAGCGGCCGCGCAGCCGACGCGTCGTCGAAAGAAACAGCCCGATCATTCTCCCGGCCTACACCATGGCTCGCAAAACCCGATAATATTCGCCTGCTATCGTCTTGCCGTCAAAACAGGCGACCAACTCGGCATTTTTCCGGCCTGCTTCAACGACCCCCGGATCCGAAAGCGCGGTCAATGTTCTGGCAAGGCTGGCGGAATCGTTCACAAGGACTATCTGCAAGTGCTCGCTGGTTTCGCGGTTGGGCGGGATATCCAGCGCGATCAGAACCTTGCCGAAGACAGCGCCTTCGCGAACGGGCAGCGAACTGGATTCATGCATGCCCAACGCCAATACCGCGGTACAATTTTGATAAAGCCAGAGCAACCGCACAAAATCGACCTGGCCGAGATAATAGACCTGTCGAAGCCCAAGCGCCCCAATCTTCTTCTGGATCCGGTGCCAATCGCCATAATCGCGGCCGGTCAGAACGCAGGCAATCTCCTTGCCGGTTTCTTCCCGATAGCGCGCCAAAGCGTCAACCAGCAGTCGATGATTTTTGTGCGGCCAGATCTGGGCCGGATAAAAGACAAAAGGCCCGCTGTGTGCGGCAAGCTCGGGCGGCGGCTCCGACCTGGCCGTTGCCGAAAATCTGTCGCGATCCACGCTTTCGGGGATGACGACGATTTTTGCCGGATCGATGAAGGTGAATTTTTCCCGCAGACACTCGGCGATATAGCGGCTGCTCGCCTGGATGCGGGCGGCCCGCCAGCCCGTCAGCCGATAAGGCGCCCAGCGGGCGATGCGCTGCCGGAGGGTGAAGAATTCCGGGTGGTATTCCTGCTGTATGTCATGCATGGAAACCAGCGCCGGCCGCCGCGCCGCGAAAAAACGCAACAGCATCATGGGTGCCAACACGACATCGGCCGAGCCGTCAATGCGGCGCATGACGGCGGCGCGGAACAGCTGGTCATACCAGTAGCGCAGCTTGAAATTACCGAGGAGCCACGACACCAGAATGGTCAGCGCGTCAATGCGCCAGCTGGTCTCGCCGAGAGGCAGCGACACAAATTCAACATCGCGCGAAGAAAACTCCTTCCGCAAATAGGCTTCATTTCGAGGGACGACAAAAAGCACCAACCGGTCGCCTGGCGCGCAGACTGCACGCAAACCCCGCACGAGCCCGAGGGAGAAGCTGCTCAAGCCGCCGGTGTATGCCGGTTCCAGATAACAGAGGTCAACGCCAATCCTCATCGTCCGGCGAAGCGCCCAGCGAAAGAGGCCAGGGTTTCGAGGAAGGCCGATGAGATATCCGAAACATCCTTCTCGGTAATCCCTATGAAGGTCGGCAGATTGAACCCGCTTTCCGAGAGCCTGTGCGCCACGGGCGTCGATGCCGTACTTGACGGGCGGTACATGGGAAACATCGAAACCGGGTAGAAAAACGGGCGCGTGTCCACGCCCCGCCCGCGCAAGGCGGCCGCGATGGCGTCGCGCTGCTCCCGCTGCAGTCCCGCAACCACGGCGCAGGAAATCCAGTTGACAGGCCGTGCTCCGATCCGGGGATTGCAGACAATCCCCTGCGGCTCCAGCGCCTTCCGGTAATATCCCAGGATAGCATCGCGTTCGGCGATGAAATCCTCAATCTGTTCCAGCTGCGCCAAACCGAGCGCGGCCTGGATGTTGGTTATGCGATAATTGTAGCCAATTTCGGTATGCCAGTAACGAAGCTCCTTCGACATCGCATGATCGCGCAAATGCCTCGCTTTATTGTAGAACGTCTCGTCATTGGTGGTGATCATCCCCCCCTCGCCGGAGGTGATGATTTTGTTGCCGTAAAAACTGAACACGCCACAGGCGCCGAAGCTTCCCACCCGCTGGTCCGCGATCGAGGCGCCATGTGCCTCCGCCGCATCCTCAATGACCGCAAAACCATGTTTTTCGGCCAGGGCCGAAATCGCCGTCATGTCGGCCGGATGGCCATACAGGTGCACCGGGATGACGGCTCTGGTGCGCGGGGTGACGGCATCGGCGATCCGCGCGGGGTCGATGCAATAGGTGTCTTCACGAACGTCGACCATCACCGGCGTGGCGCCTGCGGTCACAACGGCGTTGGCGGTTGCGACGAAGGTCAAATCGGGAATGATGACTTCGTCGCCCGCGCCGATGCCCAGGCTTTTCAGGGCCAGGTGCAATCCGACTGTTCCGTTACTGACCGAAACCGCGTAGCGCGTGCCGCAAAAGGATGCGAAATCGCGTTCAAATCTGTCGACATAAGCGCCCAGGGACGACACCCATCCCGACTTTACCGCGTCGGTCACATAGTCAATCTCCCGCTGGGAGATTCGAGGCTGGGAAATCGGTATCACCGCTTCTCCTGATTCTTTCTGCAATATCCGTTCATAGATCAAGGCGCCTCATAGCACTGCCCGCGACAACACGCCAAGCGCTTGCGGCAAGGCTTTGTTCATAACATGAACACGTTGACGTTCATATCATGAACGGGTAGAAGGCGGCGATGAAAAAGTCGGCGGCGGCGGATCGCGATCTGGAGCGGTCGCGTGTCATCTTGGAGTTGTTGGAATCAGTTGGCCGCGATGCCGAAGGAAGCCAGAGGTCGCGGGCTTCGGAAGCGGGCGTGGCGCTGGGTCTGGTCAATGCCTATCTCAACTTCTGCGCAAAAAAGGGATTTATCCGCATCAAGAAAATCCCCACCCGGCGTTACTTTTATTACCTGACACCCAAGGGATTTGCCGAAAAGTCGCGCCTGGCATTGCTGTTGGTATCCAATTCCCTGCGCTCCTTCCGCCAGGCGCGGCATGAATATTCTGCCGCCTTCCGGGACTTCAAAGCACAAGGCAAGAACCGGGTAGCCCTGGTCGGACTCTCGGAACTGACGGAAATCGCCATGTTGTGCGCGGCGGAAAATGACGTCGTCATGACGGCAATCATCGCCAGGGACCGCCACGAGCGTTATCTCGGCGTGCCGGTGGTCCGGTCTTTCTCCGAAATTCCGGGCGGATTCGATATGGCCGTGATCACCGATCTGGTGGATCCGGCTGGCGCCCGTGGGGAGGCCGTGCGGGCGCTGGGCGCAGCGCGGGTCGTGAGTCCCGCCATCCTGGGCATCATACCGGCGCGGCAGGAGGCGGCCGAATGAGCGCACTTGCGAATCGGGATAATGAAATGGGACGGCTTGGGCTTGAACATGAAAAGGCTGCTTAAGCCCCTGATAGCTTTTCTATTGCCGCTGGGACTTGTCCTTGCCGTGAACCGGTTGCTGCGCGCCGTCGCGGCGGGCGGCCACCGGCTGCAGCATGCGCTCCAATGGCGAATAGCGGCGCGTCAGCCCGGCTGGTTCGATCATTTCATCAATCAATATTGCTGGCATGACAGCCGCGATTCCAGTCCCTGGGCCCGTGGCACTCTTGGCCTTTTGGGCATGAAGCGAGGCTGCCGGCTGTTGGATCTTTGCTGCGGGGACGGCTTTTACCCTTATCACTTCTATTCCGGGAGGGCGTCGCACATCCTGGCTGTGGACTATGATCCTGCGGGGATCCGCTTTGCCAAGCGCAATTTCCGCACACCAAATCTGGAATTTCTGTGCGCCGATATTCGCACGCAGCTTCCCAGGGAAACCTATGACAATGTGACCTGGGATGCGGGCATCGACTTCTTCAGCCTGTCTGATATCAAGCTCATACTGAATGGTATCAAGGAGCGTCTCGCTCCCGCCGGTCTCCTCAGCGGCGTCGCACCCAAACTGTCCAAGGGGCAGGTTGCCCACAGCGATCAAAGATATGAATTTACCTCCGCCCAAGGATTGGGAGAGTTGTTGCGTCAATTTTTTGGCAATGTCGCAATTCTGGAGTTGGCCGACTCGGAGACCAGCCGCGCGGCTCTTTATTTCTATGCTTCCGACGGACCCCTGCCGCTGGATGCGGATGCCGGTATGTACATGAGAATGCGCTGATGGCCGGATTTAAGCAGACCAGGCTGGGGCAAACCCTTGGGCGCCTCGCGGCGATCGGCGGCATGCCGGTCCACATGCTGAAAGGCATTCAGGAATACCGGCGCGACGGCCATATCGCCCTTCCGACCTGGCATCGATTGCTGAAAGCGCATTGCGCCAGCAATGGGCGGACCACTGAGCTGCTGAATATGGCGACGCGGCTGATCCGCCCTCCCCGTGACAAGCGGCCGGTCGCAGGCCTGCTCGGCAGCTTTTCGGTGGCCCAGCAGGAAGAAATCGTCAGCAAATTGCGGCGGGACGGATTTTTCATTTTTCCCGGCCTGCTCTCCGAATCCTTTTGCGATGCCTTGCAGGCCTTTGCCCAAAGCGCCAATACCGTCACGGAGGGCAACCGGGACCTGAAGCACCCGCTCCAGCGCTACGACCCGGCGCATCCGGTTTCCCGCACCTACAAAATTCCGGAAGGGGACATACTGGGCAATGCGGAGATGCAGAAACTCATCGCCGATCCCGTTTTTATCGCTGTCGCAGAACGTTACCTCAATACTCTTCCCGCCATCGGCGGGCTGGATATGTGGTGGTCTCCCCGCTACGGCAACGCGCCCGGCTCGGACGCGGCGCAGCTTTTTCATTTTGATTTCGACGCTCCCCCCGCCTGGCTCAAGCTGTTCGTCTATGTCACCGATGTCGGACCTGAGAACGGACCGCACGTCTATGTCAGGGGATCGCACAAGGCCGGCTTGCCTGAGGCCAGCGAATTCCGCGCCCGAGGTTATGAGCGCATCGATGACGAGGAAATCATTGCGGCCTTTGGCGCGGATGCCTTGGTGGAAATTGCCGGAAAACGCGGCACCGTTTTCATGGCCGACACGCGCGGATTCCACAAAGGCAAGTTTCCGACGGAATGGCATCGGCTGGTTGCGCAGGTAATCTATTGCTCGCCGCTGTTTTGCGACCATGGCATACCGGCGAAACTGCCCGATAAGCTGACGCCAACACTCGCTGACGCCATGAACAAAGATCCGCGCGTGTATGACCGCTGGCGGGAAGGGTTGCAATGATGCCATCCGCCAGAAGGCTCTTGGCGGCCTCCCTTCCTCCGATGAGGTCCATGCTCCTTATGCATCGCAGCGGAGCATTTTTGAGCCACGCAAAATCCTGTTCTGCTCGCCGGCGGCGCGGTCGAAGATGAGTTTCCTGACCAAACTTCGAAAAGTTCCCGGAGTCCTGGAAGAATTCGGCTATGCACTTCTGTTTAACGAC
>CAZEFQ010000075.1:0-4473 GCA_964511505.1 uncultured Rhizobium sp. | reverse complement strand
CATAGCGACAGCGTATGGGCGTCCAGTGGACCGCCGATTTCTTGGCCGAAACAATACGATTTGTAACTCCGGCCCTCAGCCACTATCTTTTGGCCCGCAGCGTTAAAGCCCGGTTCCCTATGCTTCGCACGCTTATTCTTGGTTCCGCATTCGCGGTTTTCGCCGTCTCGCCTGGACTGGCGGAGACGGCGACCCTGCTTGGCGTGTTCAAGAACTGGGAGACTTACACCCAGGGTTCGGGCAACGAGATGAGCTGCTTCGCCCTGTCGAAGCCGCGTGCCCAGCAGCCGAGGAACGCCAAACGCGCGGCCCTGGGCTTGATGGTGACGGACTGGCCCGGCCGCAAGGTCAAGGCCGAGCCGCAGATCGTGCCGGGCTATGCCTACAAGGCCGGCGTGCCGGTCTATCTGGAGATCGGCAGCGACAAGTTCATGTTTTTCCCCCGCAATGAAGGGGCAAATGGTGCGGCCTGGCTCAAGGATTTGAGCGACGGGGTCGCGCTCCTCAACGCGCTCAACCAGGGTGTTTCGGCGGTGGCGTTCGGCACTTCGGCGCGCGGCACCAGGACGGTGGACACTTATTCGCTGGCCGGCTTTCCCGAGGCGATGGCCAAGATTCACGCCGCCTGCAATATGGGATGAGCGGGATGCTTTCCTTGATAGGGCTTTCTCCGGCCGAGATGACGGATGCGCTGATCGCGCACGGCGTGCCGGATAAGGCCGTGAAGATGCGGGTGCGTCAGTTGTGGAACTGGATCTATGTCCACGGCGCCCGGGATTTTGCCCAGATGACGAACCTGGCCAAGGATTTTCGCGGCCAGATGGAAGCCCATTTCACCCTGGCACGGCCGGAGGTGGTGAGCGAACAGGTTTCCGCTGACGGCACCCGCAAATGGCTTCTGCGCACGGGGCCGGGCATTGAGTTCGAGACGGTTTACATTCCCGAAGAGGATCGCGGCACGCTGTGTGTCTCCAGCCAGGTGGGCTGCACGCTCAATTGCCGCTTCTGCCATACCGGCACCCAGAAGCTGGTGCGCAACCTCACCCCCGGCGAGATTGTGGGCCAGATGCTGGTGGCGCGGGATTCATTGGGCGACTGGCCGAGCACGGCTCCCGGAAGGAAAGTCACGAATGTGGTGATGATGGGCATGGGCGAGCCGCTTTACAATTTCGACCATGTGAAAGCGGCGCTCAAGATCGTCACAGACGGCGATGGGCTGGCCTTGTCCAAGCGGCGGGTGACGCTTTCCACCGCCGGCGTGGTGCCGATGATCGGGCGCGCGGGTGCCGAGATCGGCTCGGGCCTGGCGATCTCGCTGCATGCGGTCAATGACGAGTTGCGTGACGTGATCGTGCCGATCAACAAGAAATACCCGATCAAGGAGCTGATGGAGGCCTGCCGGACCTATCCCGGCGCCTCCAATGCGCGGCGCATCACTTTCGAATATGTGATGCTGAAAGGCGTCAATGACAGTTTGGCGGAGGCGCGCGCCCTGGTGAAGCTGGTGGCCGGCATTCCCGCCAAGATCAATCTCATCCCCTTCAATCCCTGGCCCGGCGCGCCATATGAATGCTCCGACTGGAGCCAGATCGAAAAATTCGCCGAGATCGTCAACAAGGCGGGCTATGCCAGTCCGGTCCGGACGCCGCGCGGGCGGGACATCATGGCGGCCTGCGGGCAGCTGAAATCCGAAAGCGTCAAGCAGCGGGCTTCGGAGCGATTGGCGGCGGAGAAGATGGCCGCGGTTCAGTCCAGGCAACTCACCCGCATGCCGTCCTGATGCAAAAGCTGCTGATCCTTGCCGGGATTGTGCTCCTGATGGTCGGATTTCTTTGGCCTTATCTATCGAGGCTGGGCCTTGGCCGGTTGCCGGGCGATATCGCCATCCAGGGCGAGCATGGCGGCTTCTACTTCCCCATCGTCACCTGCATCCTGGTCAGCGTGGTGCTGTCCTTAATTTTCTGGCTGGCTGGGCGGTTCTGACCGTCTGGATTTTCAAGAGCGAATCCCTATAGTCCGCGCGGTTTCAGGGATTCCCCGCATGTCCAGGCCAGAGACAAAAAAAGACATCAAGAAAGTCGTGCTGGCCTATTCCGGCGGCCTGGACACATCCGTGATCCTCAAATGGCTGCAGACAGAGTATGGGGCGGAGGTTGTCACCTTCACCGCCGATCTGGGCCAGGGCGAGGAGATCGAGCCGGCGCGGCAGAAGGCGCTGACGCTGGGGATCAAGCCGGGCAATATCTTCATCGAAGACCTGCGCGAGGAATTCGTGCGGGATTTCGTCTTTCCTATGTTCCGCGCCAATGCGCTGTATGAAGGCACCTATCTGCTGGGGACCTCTATCGCCCGGCCGCTGATTGCCAAGAAACAGATCGAGATTGCGGAAAAGGTGGGCGCCGACGCGGTGGCCCACGGCGCCACCGGCAAGGGGAACGACCAGGTGCGTTTCGAGTTGGGCTATTATGCGCTCAAGCCGGACATCAAAGTGATCGCGCCCTGGCGGGAATGGAACCTGACCAGCCGCACAAAGTTGCTCGAATTCGCCGAGGCGCACCAGATCCCCATCGCCAAGGACAAGCGGGGCGAGGCGCCGTTTTCGGTCGATGCCAATCTTTTGCACTCTTCCTCGGAAGGAAAAGTGCTGGAGGATCCGTCCAAAGAGGCCGACAGCATCGTCTATCAACGCACCATTTCTCCTGAGGAGGCGCCGGACAAGCCGACTTATGTCGAGATCGGCTTCGAGAAGGGCGACGCGGTTTCGGTTGACAGGGAGAAGCTTTCGCCGGCCGCCCTGCTCACCAGGCTGAACGCGCTGGGCAAGGCCAATGGCATCGGCCGGCTCGACCTGGTGGAGAACCGCTTTGTCGGCATGAAGTCGCGCGGCATCTATGAGACGCCGGGCGGGACGATTTTGCTGGCGGCGCATCGCGGCATGGAAAGCATCACACTCGATCGCGGCGCGGCGCATCTCAAGGACGAGCTGATGCCGCGCTACGCGGCCCTGATCTATAACGGCTTCTGGTTCTCACCCGAGCGGGAGATGCTGCAGGCGCTGATCGACAGGAGCCAGGAGTTCGTCAGCGGCACGGTGCGGCTCAAGCTCTACAAGGGCAATGCGACAGTGGTGGGACGCTCCTCGGTGCATTCACTATATTCGCAAGATTTGGTTACGTTCGAGGACGATAAGGGCGCTTATGACCAGAAGGATGCGCAGGGCTTCATCAAGCTCAATGCGCTGCGCCTCCGGACATTGGCGATGCGCAAGCGGAAGACGAAACAGACATGACGCCCCGGCCCAAAACGCTCGCTGTCTTTCCGCCGCCCGGTGCGCCGGTGTCGCTAAAGAGCTGGCTGCGTGAGATGGGCGCGGTGGCGCGCGCCGCGTTCGCGCCGCCGCCTTTTCCGCCTGACGCGGCCAGGGGCGCGGGGCAGAATGTGATCGTGCTGCCGGGCTTTGGGGCGCATGACCTCACCACCGCGCGGCTACGCGATTTCCTCAAGCGCCAAGGCTTCGTGCCTCATGCCTGGACCTGCGGCGTCAATATCGGCCCGGTCAAGGATGTGCTGGTTTCCATCGAACGCCAGGTGGACGATGTGGCGGGCGAGGGCAAAGTGGCGCTGTTGGGCGTGAGTTTGGGCGGCACCATGGCGCGGGCCATCGCCCGGCGGCGGCCGGAGAAGATTTCCCGTGTCATCACCCTGGGAAGCCCGATCCGGGTGCCGGTGGTTTCGCCCCTGGCGCCAGTGGCGGAAATGGCGGCGCTGCTCTGGGAAGAGGAGGCGCGCGCCGATTTGGCCACTATCGCCGAGCCGCTGCCGGTGCCGTTGACGGCGCTGGTCAGCCCCATCGACGGGGTGGTGGACTGGCGGGGTTGCCTTCCCGATCCCGGCGATAATGTCGAGGTTATCGAGATCGAGGAGGCGCATACGGCGATGTGCGCCAATGTCACGGTGCAGCGGATCGTCGCCGAGCGGCTGGCAAGGGGGTGAGGCTGCGGCGCGCTGTGCGCGTGAGCAGGTCCAGTGGACCTGCGAAAGCAGCCGAACGCCGCGAGCTAAAGCGAGCGGCCGGGGCAGGGGACAGGCTGATGGTTGCCAATGAAGACCAGATAAGGTTCTGGAACGACCAGGCCGGCCGCAACTGGACCGAATTGCAGGAACGGATGGACGCCAACTTGGCCCCTATCGGCGAGGCCGTGCTGGCATTCGCCGCGCCGGCATCCGGTATGACCGTCCTGGATGTAGGCTGCGGAACCGGCGCCACCACCTTGGCGCTTGCCAAGGCAGCGGGCCCCGGGGGACGGGTGACGGGCGTGGACGTGTCCGCGCCGATGCTGGCGCTGGCGCGGCAGCGCGCCGATAAAGCCGGGCTCGCGATCAGCTTTCTGGAAAGCGATGCCTCGATCCGATCCTTCAGGCCGGAATATGACCTGCTCTTCTCGCGGTTCGGGGTGATGTTCTTTGACGATC
>CAZEFQ010000074.1:0-4414 GCA_964511505.1 uncultured Rhizobium sp. | reverse complement strand
TCGCGCCGGGAGATCGAGGAGCTTCGCCGTATCCTGGACGCTCACGGGGGAAAGGATGATGACCAGTCCGGTTAGCTTTCTGTCCCCCGCGATGGTGGACGCGATTGCCTGGGGCTTGATCCATTTCCTCTGGCAAGGCGCCGCCGTCGCCGCCTTGGCGGCGGCGGCAATGGGTTCGAGCCGCCACCCGTCAGTCCGCTACATGACGGGGGTGGGCGCGCTGGCGCTGATGCCGGCGATGCCGGTGGCCACTGTCCTTCTTTTTGACCCGCTGCACCCGTCGCCGCCGTCCCTGCCCGCGATTTCCGCCTTCGCACAGCTTCCGGATTATCTTCTGTCTCACAAGCTCCTGCCTGATGATCTCCTGCCGGGGCTGGTGCAGGCCTGGCTTGCCGGCGTGGCGTTTCTCAGCCTTCGCTTCACCGGCGGCTTTCTTCTCCTGGAACGCAAATGCCGCCGGCAATCGGCGCCGCCCGACAGCCGGACGCTGGCACTCTGCCGTGAGGTGCAGCAGCGGCTCGGCCTCGACCGCGGCGTCCGCTATCTGGCGTGCGCCTGGCTCAACGTGCCGGCCGCGATCGGCGCGTTCCGTCCTGTCATCCTGTTGCCGGTCACTCTCGCCGGGCTCACGGAAACCCAGTTCCGCGCGGTGATCGCCCACGAGCTGGCGCATGTGCGGCGCTGGGATTTTCTCGTGAATCTTTTCCAGATTTTCACCGAGACGCTGCTTTTCTATCACCCGGCCATCTGGTGGCTGACTGCGCGCATCCGCGCCGAGCGCGAGCTTTGCTGCGATGAGATCGCGGTCATCGAGGCCGGCGACCGCCTCGCCTATGCCCGCGCGCTGACCTGGATGGCCAAACAGGGAAGTGCCTCCCTCCTGGCGCCCGCCGCCACCCATGGAATCCTCACCGAACGGATTTTCCACATCCTTGGCCGTGAGGGATCCAGGCATCGCATCGCAGGACTTGGCGGCAGCCTGTTCCTGCTTACCGCCTCGCTGGTCCTGGCGAGTGTCCTGATATTGCCGGGCGTTCCGGTTTCCGCTTCGGCTGAACATCCGCGCGCCGTCACGGCGGACACCGGCCGTTCCATCAAGCCCCTGGCGCAGGTTGAATCCCTGCCTGTCCAAGCCAGCCCATCGGCCATGCGCCCATCGGCAATGCGCAAGCATGATCTCATCTCCCGGCGAAAACGCTTCGTTCATATGGGCGTGATCAAGCCGTCGCCGGTCCCATCGGTTGCGATGCCGCTCCCGATGGCCCCGGCCGATGCTGCCCTGCTGTCCTCCGATGAGGAGCCTGTTGCCGCGCCATCGGAAACCCCCGGAGCCCTGCCCCATGTCGTCTCGGTTGCCGCCGAGAAGCTCGCCGCTGAGACCATATCGGATAACCAATATCCCGCCGCGACTCTCAAATTGTCGGCCTCTTTGGGCTGGCAGGATTGGACCATGGGCGAGGCGGTGGACTATTGCAAAAACTTTACCGCCCAAACCGTCACCCAGGGGGCGAACCGGCCGATCCTGGTGGACGACGGCTTGAAGCAGCGCATGGCGTTTTTCTATTGGCATTGCATGTTCGCGAACCAGCAGATGGTGCGGGCATTTGGGGATGGCGGCGGCAATGGCCCGGGATATACGGCCATGGGGGCTGCCTCGCCGGATCATCCCGCCAATATCTCCGGCAGCTGGACGCTGTCGCTTCAGGAACAGGCCGGCTTGCCGGCGCTGATGGCGATGCAGGCGGAAGCGCAAAGCTGCACCTTTCAGCAATCGGGCAATGAAGTCAGCGGAAGCTGCATGGGGCGATTCGGCGCCGGTGCAGCGACCGGCATCATTGACGGAAGACAAATCCGTTGGGTCTGGAAGCACGATGGCAGCCGCGGGACGGAAGTGGATTTCATCGGCACGGTCGGGGCCGATGGCGCCATGACGGGGCAATCCATCGTTGTTCCGGAGTTCGGCTTCTATCGGGTGACGGCCTTCACCGCCAAGTCCGGCCCAGGCCCGGTCGCGCTTCAGAAATAAAGGATGGAAGGAGAGCGGCGTGAAATACTTCCCGCTCGTCTGGGCCGCGCTCTGGCGAAAACCTGCCCGTACCATCTTGACGTTTCTGTCGGCGGTCGCGGCTTTCACCTTGTTCGGCACCATGATCGGTTTCAATGCCAGCGTAGCGCGCATTGTCGACAGCGCGCAGGCAGACCGCGTCTATGTCTATTCGCGTTTCGCCAGCAGCCTGCCACTGGCTTACAGGGAGCAGATAGAGCGCCTGCCTGGCATCGCCAAAATCGGCTACCGCAGCGGAATTCCGGGAGGTTACTACCAGGACCGGAAAAACAGGGTCTATGTCTACACGATCGACGATGGCTGGTGCCGCGTAAGGCCGGAGTTCCAGATGACGGAGGCACGATGCCGTCAACTTCAGGCATCCCCCACCGGCATTTTCGTCAGCCACCTGATCGCGGAACGCTATCACTTGAAGCCGGGTGATGTTTTCCCGGTCACGACGATGACGGTAACGCGGGAGGATGGCGGCAAGGTCTGGCCTTTCACGGTGATCGGCATACTGGACGACATCCCGAGACAACCCGCGGGTTTTATCCTGGGCAACTATGCCTATCAGGATGAGGCCCGGCCGATGGCGGAACGCGGCACGCTGGGAATGTACGCCCTATCGGTGCAGGACCCGGCCCGCGCGGCGGCCACGGCGAGGGCGATAGAGACGATGTTCGCCAACTCCGCCGATCCCGTCCACAGCGACACGGAAACTTTTGAGGCGGAAGGTTCCTTCCACTCCGGCGTGAATATTCCCTTCGTCACGACCGTGGTGGGCGCCGCCGGCCTTGCGATGATTTTGTTCCTCACTGCCATCTGCATCGCCCAGTCGGTGCGCGAACGCACTCCCGAATTCGCCATGCTGAAGACGCTTGGTTTTTCGGGCGGTGCGATGATGGCGCTGGTGTTTGCGGAAGCCCTGATTCCCTGCCTACTCGGCGCGGCCATTGGGCTTGGCCTGGCGGGCGAACTCGCCAGGGAAATACCTCGGCTGTTGCCGCCCGATGCCTTTCTGCCGGCGCCTTATATGCCGGTCTCATTGCTGGGCCTGGCATTCGCGTGCGCCCTGTTGGTGGCGTTGCTGAGCACGGCGCTGCCGGCCTGGCGCCTCAAACGGCTGGATATCGCCTCCGCCCTGGCGGGGCGCTGACATGAACCTGCTCCGCCAGATCACCGCAGTGACGATGCTGAATCTCCGCAATCTGCGCAGCCGGTTTTGGCCGTCGCTGGTGATCGTGATCGGCATGGCCTGCGTGGTCGGTGTTCTGCTCTCGATGCTGTCGCTCACCACCGGTTATCTCGCTTCGCGGATGAAGGCGGGCGATCCCGGCCGCGCTATCGTCCTTTCCGAGGGCAGGGAAGACGAAGACGCCAGTTCGCTTACCCGCGACCAGGCGGCCATGGTCATGGATCAGCCCGGGATCCGCAAAGACGCGGATGGTTCGCCGCTGGCGGAAGGGGAAATCCTGCGCGGCATACCCGGCACGCGAAAGCCCGACACCTTGACGTTTGAATGGGTGCGGGGTTTCGGGCCCAAGAGTTGGCTGCTGCGGCCCGAACTCAGGCTGATCGCGGGGCGCATGATCCGCCCCGGCGCGCGGGAAGTGCTTGTCGGCAAGGCCGCCCAAGGTCAGTTCGCCGGCATGGAAATAGGCGACAAAATCATCATGCCCGATGGGGAATGGCCGATTGTGGGGGTTTTCTCCACCGGCGGCGACATCCTGGAAAGCGAACTGATCGTCGACCGCGACGTGATGATGGGTGCGATGCGCCGCGACACTTTCAACAGCGTACTGGCGCGGCTGGAGGCAGGACCGAACTCCATGGACAGGTTCGACGCCGCCCTGAAGCAAAATCCCGCTTTGGCTGTGATGGCCGAGCGTCACTCCACCTATTTCGATCATGTGTCGAGACCCGATGCCAGGGCGTTCAGCGCCGTTGCCTACACGACGGGCGGAATCCTGGCCATTGGAGCCATGTTTGGCGCCCTCAATCTCATGTACGCCGCGGTCGGGGCGCGCACCCAGGAGATCGGCACCCTGCGCGCGTTGGGTTTTGGCGCGCTCCCGGTGGCGGTCTCGGTGGTGAGCGAGTGCCTGCTGCTGGCGCTGATAGGCGCACTGATCGGCGCAAGCCTGGCTTGGCTTTTGTTCAACGGATCACAGACGGCCTATTGGCAAGACGTTTTCGATCTCAAAGTGACGCCGGGATTGATCGGCCTGGGTCTCGCATGGGCGCTGGTCATTGCCCTGCTGGGAAGCCTGACGCCCGCCATCCGCGCCGCGCGTCTGCCGATTGTGGAGGCTCTGCGGGCATCATGAAATACTTCCCGCTCGTCTGGGCCGCGCTCTGGCGAAAACC
>CAZEFQ010000073.1:0-19221 GCA_964511505.1 uncultured Rhizobium sp. | reverse complement strand
GAGCGGCGCCGAAGGGAACTGAATTGCGGTCGAGCTTGTAGTCGAAATCGCCCGCACCAACGATCCCGTGGACAGCGGCGTTCTGATAGAAGCCGAAATAGATCAGAACGAGACACACCAGGGAGCCAAAGAAGACGGGGGGCGCGAGCCGGATATATCGCCCGGCTGCCTTGCGCATCAGTTCTACGGAATTTTTTCTTCGAAAATATCCCACGGTGAGGACGTAGCCGGAGAGAACAAAGAAGATGCACACGGCAAAATTACCGCTGTAAAAAACCCCGCCGCCATAATTGACAATGTCGTGCGCGAGTCCCTCCTTTGGGAAAAGACGCGGAGAATTCATGAAGGGCATGAAGGTGGCGGTGAAATGCCACCACACCACCATCAGCGCTGCGATGCCGCGAAGGCCGTCCAGGAAGAAAAGTTTGCCGTCCTTATCGTCCATATCGTGTCCACCGCAGCGCCGCTGTCTGCACGACTTCATAAAGGTGTCACGAAACTGTTACATCGAAAAACGCCCGGCCAGTTAATACCGGTGTAAACATTACAGACTGTTATGGTCTGGCCGGAAGGCACCGGGCGTCAGGCCATCCCCACGCAAGGCCTGGAAGCGGGAACGATTGCCGTCACCTGTTTCTCGACGCCCAACGGCGAATGGTGACGGCCCGGTTCCCATCCAACGCGTCAGGGTGTCCTGCCTGTGCCGCTGGCTATCTTTCCGGTTCTGCCCGGGCTTATAGCCCGCGCCTCCGTTGCGCCAGCCGCAGCGGCACCGCATCTCCTGTCCTTTGTTCGATCGCATCGACTGCATGTGGACGTGGCCGCGATCCCGTCGTTTCATCTCAGTCCGCCCACGCGGATGGCAATGGAGAACGGGCGGCCCGCGCCGGCAAAAGCGCGCAAGATTCCGCGTCAGCGATTCAGAAATCATGCCATCCAAGCCGACGCCGAAGCTGTCCGCTCGCGACCGTCATCGCGTGTTGCGTGTGACGTACATTGTTTGCCGGCCTTGCCGTTCCGAAAGCATGACCCGCGCGCACCTCGTCGAAGCGCTCTGTGGTCTCAGCTTCGCCATGCACGGTTGATTCATCCCGCCTCTGCTACCGGCGCGGTTCCGCCTTGCGTTGTGGTTCCCGCAAAAATATGCCAATCCTGCCTGCAACAGGGGCACTGGCCGAATGGCTGCGGCATCACGCAGATTCTCCTGTAATGGCGTGGATTCCGGGCTCAGCCGATGACCTCGATTCCCGCAGTCCATTCCACCCATCGCCTGGTTTTCCTCGCGAAAGCCATCGCCGCCTTGGCGGCAATGACCGGCCTTCTGGTCTGTTGCGGCTGGATATTCGGCATCACCTGGCTCAGGGTTTTTCCACCCGGCTTTCCGGGAATGGCATTCAACTCCGCGGTCGCGTTCATCCTCACCGGCACGTCCTTGTGGCTGGCCGGCAAGAGGCACCGGTTCTTGGCTCTGGCCTCCCGTTCCATTGCATTGCTGGTGGCTCTGCTCGGGTTCCTCACGCTCTGCGAATATATCTTGGGCTGGAATCTCCATGTCGACCAGCTGTTCTTCACCATCCCCTCTTCGGCCGCGCTTTATCCGGGCCGACTCTCCATTGTGAGCGCCGTCAGCTTCATGCTGCTGGGCATCGCCATTTTCAACATCGGCGGCAAGAACCGCGATTTCTGGCAATGGCCCGCCTTGCTCGCCGCCATGACGGCCTTCGTCATACTGCTGGGCTACGCCTATGAAGTTTCCTCGCCGCCCAATCCGCGGCTGGGAGGCCGCGTCCCCCTGGACAGCACGGCCCTGTTTTTCCTGCTGGCCCTGGGAACCCTGTTTGCCAGATCGGAGCGTGGCCTTCTGGCGCGCGTGAGAGAAAAAGGCGCCGCCGGGCTGGTCATACGCCGCTTCCTGCCCGTCACGGTGCTGCTGATCCCTTTTTTGGGCTGGCTCAGGCTTCAGGGAGAACTTAACGGCTATTTCGACCTCAACACCGGCCTTGCGCTGTTTGTCACCGCCAATGTCGTGATCTTCACCATCCTGGTCCTGGTGACCGCCGCCGATATCCGACGCTCGGAGGAGGCACGCCGGACGGCGGAGCAAAAAGCGCAGCGGCAATTGGCCCGCCTCGGCCTTCTCAACCACATCACCCGCGCCATGGGCGAGCGTCAGGACCTCACCAGCATCTTTCAGGCCGTGGTGCGCAATCTGGAAGACAAATTGCCGGTCGATTTTGCCTGCATCTGCCTTTACGATCCGGCCAGCCACACGCTTGCGGTTGGCGCCGTAAGTTATCCCCTGGCAAAGACGCTCGGTCTTGCGGAACAGGCGCGGCTCGCCATCGACGAAAACGGCCTCGCCGCCTGCCTGGAAGACAGGCTGGTTTACGAACCGGATCTCGGCGCGACGCCGCATGCCTTTCTGCGCCGTCTTGCCGGGGCCGGTCTGACCGCCTTTGTGTCTTCGCCGTTCAAGACCGACGGCGCCGTTCGCGGCCTGCTTTTGGCGGCACGCAGCGCAGGCCATAGTTTCAGCAGCGCCGATTGCGAATTCTTGCGCCAATTGAGCGACAATGTCGGTTTGGCCGCCCGCCAGCTGACGCTCTACGAAACGCTACAAAAGTCCTATGACGATCTTCGCCGCACACGCGAGGGCATGATGCAGCAGGAACGGCTGCGCGCGCTCGGCCAGATGGCCAGCGGCATCGCCCATGACATCAACAACGCGATCTCGCCGGTTTCGCTCTATACCCAATCCCTGCTGGAAAAGGAGCCGGACCTCAGCGCCGACATCCGCACCTATCTGCAGACCGTGAAGCGGGTGATCAATGATGTGTCGGCCACGGTCGGGCGGATGCGCGAATTCTATCGCGAACGCGATCCCGGCACCGAACCCGTGACGGTCGATCTCAATGAAATCGTGCTGCAGGTGGTGGAATTGACCCGCGCCCGCTGGTCGGACATTCCCCAGCGCAGCGGCATCGCCATCTCGGTGGATACGGTGTTGGGGGCCGATCTTCCCGCCATCATGGTCATCGCGCATGAGATCCGCGAAGCCTTGACCAATCTTGTCTTCAATGCGGTGGACGCGCTGCCCAAGGGAGGCGTCATCACTATCCGCACCCGGCAAACCGGCAGCGCCGCGCAAAAGCGGGTCTGGCTTGAAGTCAGCGATACCGGCGTGGGAATGGATGAGGAAACAAAACGCCGCTGCCTGGAGCCTTTTTTCAGCACCAAGGGCGAGCGCGGCACGGGCCTGGGCCTGGCCATGGTTCTGGGCGCCGCGCAGCGCCACCATGCCGATCTCGAAATCGACACCCAGGCCGGGCGCGGCACCACCATGCGGCTGGGCTTCCCGGCCGCCACGCAAAAGTCGCCGGCGCGCGCCGACCGGAAGGCGCTGACGCCAGCGCCGATGCGTCTTCTCATCATCGATGACGACCCCTTTGTGCTTGATTCCATGCGCATGGTCCTGGAGCAGGACGGCCATACCGTCACCACGGCCAGCGGCGGAGGGGAAGGGATCGCCGCTTTCGAGAAAACGCGCGCCGGGCACAAGCCGTTCGACCTGGTCATCACCGACCTGGGAATGCCGCATATCGACGGCCGCCAGGTACTGGAGGCGATAAAGAAGGCCGCGCCTGCCACCCCTGTCGTGCTGCTGACCGGCTGGGGACAGCGCATGGACATGAAATCCGATGTCCATGCCGATTTTGTCCTGGGCAAACCGCCCCAGTTGGAGGAGTTGCGGGAGGTCTTCCTGCGCTGGCAGGCCGCCCATAAAGAATGATGCCTATTACGCGTCTGCCTGACGGAACCTTGGGCCCTGCATCGCCGTTTTCTCGGACACGTTTTTGAGGGACGCCCATGAAGAATTTGAGCATTCTGGGGGTGGTGTTGATTGTGTTGGGTGTGGCCGCGCTTTTCTTTGGCCATGTCACCTTCACCGAAACCAAGCCCGCCGTGAAACTGGGGCCCCTGGAAGTGAATACCCAGGAAAACCACACGGTCTGGATTCCCACCGTCGCCGGCATCGTGATCCTGCTGGCGGGTGTGGGCCTCATCGCTTCAAGCCGCCGGTCCTCCTAGAATTCGTGCTACGCGCGACCCCTTTTGACTTAAAGAGTTCGTTCAAAGATTCCAGCGCGTTGCCGTGCGGCGCGGGGCCTTAAGACGCTGGCGCGGGCCTAGCTTTTCTTGGCGAGCGAAGGAGAGCCTAGAAAAGCTCGCCCCACTTCGAGCGCCGTTGCGCGGCAGGCCAGTTCCCGCCTATCCTCGACCAAACACTTCCCGGGAGGATAAGCATGCGTAAAGTCGCCACGTTAGTTCTCGGTACGGTTGCCTTGGCCGGCGTCGCGGCCGTCGCTTATGGCCAGGGCATGGCCCCGCAGGGTCCCACCATGGCGGACGCCAGCGTCAATGATCCCAAGGGTCCGGTACCCAATCCCGCCAATATTCCCTTCATCCCGCCGCAGGAGCTTATGGCCAAGTTCGCAGGCAATGGCGAGCAGCAGATCAAGCTGTTCGGCGACCCTAGCAAGCCCGGCATGTATGGTCTCTTGATCAAATGGGATCCCGGCAAGGGCAGCCGCCCGCATATGCATGACCAGGACCGCTTCATCTATGTGGTCTCCGGCACCTGGTGGGTGAGTTCCAGCACCCATTATGATCCCAAGCTGACCTATCCGATGCCGCAGGGCAGCTTCGTCACCGACCTGAAGAACACCGTGCACTGGGACGGCGCCCGCGCCGGCGGACCGCCCGCGATCCTGGAGTTGGTGGGCATGGGCCCGGTGAAAACCATCCAGGTGGACGAGAACGGCAAGCCCTTGCCGCCGCGCCAGCCGCAAGCAGCGCGTTAGTCGAAGACTTCTGGCATAACAACTTCGCCGCCGGCATCAACCGGCGGCGAAGCCGTATCTCGGGGGAGGCATGAAAGACCCGCGCCAAAAATTCCGCCGGAAATTCCATCCGGTCTATCTGCTGCTCGCGCTTCCCTGGGTCGCGCACCTCCTGGTGCCCAGCTATAACCGGCTCGATCCGCGCTTCCTGGGTATTCCCTTTTTCTATTGGTGGCAGACGCTCTGGATCCTGCTGGCCGCGCTCTGCATCCTGCCGGTCTATCTCTACGAAGAGCGCCGCGGGAAATGACCACCCATCCCATCACGCTCGTCATTTTCTTCCTGCTGTTCGTCACCGTCGCGGCGATCGGCCTGTTCGGCGCCCGCTGGCGCGCCGCCGATCTTTCCCAACTGGCCGAGTGGGGGCTGGGCGGGCGGCGTTTCGGTACCGTCATCACCTGGTTCCTCCTGGGTGGCGACCTTTATACCGCCTACACTTTCATCGCGGTGCCGGCGGCCTTGGCGGGGCTGGGCGCGGCAGGCTTCTTCGCCATTCCCTATGCCACCCTGATGTATCCGTTGCTGTTCATCGCTTTCCCCCGGCTCTGGTCGGTGGCGCACAAGCACGGTTACGTCACCGCCGCCGATTTTGTCCGCGGCCGCTTCGACAGCAAGCCGCTCGCCCTGGCGGTTGCGGTCACCGGCATCATCGGCACCATGCCCTATATCGCACTTCAGCTGTTCGGCATGCAGGTGGTGATCGCCGCGCTTGGCTTGAACTACACCCTTGCCCTGCCGCTGATCGGCCCGGTCTCCCTGCCGCTTCTCATCGCCTTCGCGGTCCTGGCCTCCTACACCTATGTCAGCGGCCTGCGCGGCGCCGCCCTGATCGCGGTGGTGAAGGATCTCTTGATCTATGTTACCGTGCTGGCGGCCATCATCGTGATCCCCGCCGAGCTTGGCGGTTATGGCGGCATCTTCGCCTCGGTCGATCCCAAGATCCTCACCCTTGCGCCCGCCACCTCGGACAATCTGGGCGCCGGCTTCGCCTATGTCACCCTTTCCATCGGCTCGACATTGGCCCTCTTCATGTATCCCCATGCCGTGACAGGATTGCTCTCTGCCGCGAGCCGCCATGTGGTCCGGCGCAACGCCATGGTGCTTCCGGCCTATTCCCTGGCGCTCGCCCTGATCGCGCTCCTGGGTTACATGTCTCTCGCCGCAGGCGTGAAATTCATGCCGCAATACGCTCCCGGCTTCAAAAGCTTCGGCGCCAATTTCGCCGTGCCCGCGCTGTTCCTCCTGATGTTTCCGCCCTGGTTTGTCGGCATCGCTTTTGCCGCCATTGCCATCGGCGCCCTGGTGCCCGCCTCGATGATGGCGATCGCCTGCGGCAATCTCTTCACCCGCAATATCTACAAGGATTTCCTCAAGCCCGATTGCACGCCCGCCGATGAAGCGCGCATCGCCAAGCTGGTCTCGTTTCTCGCCAAGCTGGGCGCCCTGGTTTTTGTGATGGAATTGCAGACCGCCTACGCCATCCAGATGCAGCTTCTTGGCGGCATCTGGATGGCACAGACCGTGCCCTCGGTGCTGCTGGCTCTCTATGTCCGCCTCAACCCTTACGGCCTTCTCGCCGGCTGGGCGGCGGGCATGTTCGCGGGCACCTGGATGGCGTGGAAACTCAACTTCACCACCTCGATCTATGTGTTGCATCTTTTCGGCGTGAACATCCCTTGTTACGCCGCCTTGAGTGCGCTGGCCTTGAACTTGGCCGTCGCCGGCATCGTGACCTTGATGGTCAACGCCGTCGCCGGCATGCCGGCGGATCACACCACGGCGGAGGATTACGCTTAAAAACAGAGCAGTCTAGGCGCGAGGAATTTTGCGGCCTGAGCAGGAGCGAGGAGCGATGTGGGCAAAAAGGCCCATGAGCGACGAGCGACGAACTCAGGCCGCAAAAGGACCGTGCCTAGCCAAAGCGGCCGGTGATGTACTGCTCAGTTCTCTTGTTGTCCGGCGCAGTGAAAATCTTTTCCGTTGCACCATATTCCACCAGCTCGCCCAGATACATGAAGGCCGTGTAGTCGGACGCGCGGGATGCCTGCTGCATGTTATGGGTGACGATCACGATGGTATATTCATCGGACAATTCGTCGATCAACTCCTCGATCTTGGCGGTGGATATGGGATCGAGCGCCGAGCAGGGCTCATCCAGCAGGATCACTTCCGGCTTTGTCGCCACGGTGCGGGCGATGCAGAGCCGTTGCTGCTGGCCGCCTGAGAGCGAAAGCCCCGAAGCAGTGAGCTTGTCCTTGACTTCGGTCCACAGCGCCGCGCGGGTGAGGGCATCCTCCACCCGCCCGTCCATCTCCGAGCGCGGCAGCTTTTCGTAAAGCTTTATGCCGAAAGCGACATTGTCATAGATCGACATGGGGAATGGCGTGGGCTTCTGGAACACCATGCCGATGCGGGCGCGCAACAGATTGAGGTCCTTGACCTTGAGCACATCCTCATCGTCCAGGGTGATGGTGCCTTCGGCATATTGATTGGGATAAAGCTCATAGATGCGGTTGATCGCCCGAAGCAGGGTGGACTTGCCGCAGCCGGACGGTCCGATGAACGCCGTCACCTTGCGGTCATAGAGCGGCAGGCTGATGTCCTTGAGTGCCTTGGTCGTCCCATAGAAGAAGGACAGATTCCTGATGTCCACCTTGGGCTTCAAATTGGTCTGGGAGTCCATGACATATTCAGTTCCGTTGCTTGTTTTCGAGGACGCGGGCGAGGATGGAAAGGACCAACACCGTGGCGGTGACCAGGAGCGCCCCGGCCCAGGCCAGGCGGTGCCAATCTTCATAAGGCGAGAGCGCGTAATTGAAGATCACCACCGGCAGCGAGGCGACCGGTCCGTTGAATTTGAGGCTCATGAAGTTGTTGCTGAGGGCGGTGAAGATCAGGGGCGCGGTCTCGCCCGAGATGCGCGCCACCGCCAGAAGCACGCCGGTGATGATGCCCGCTTGCGCCGCCTTCCAGGTCACCGACCGGATTACAAAGCTCATCGGCGCGCCCAGCGCGGTGGCCGCTTCGCGCAAACCGTTGGGAACCAAGAGCAGCATATTCTCGGTGGTGCGCACCACCACCGGGATCACGATCACCATCAGCGAGGCCGCGCCCGCCCAGCCGGAAAAATGCCCCATCGGCACCACCAGGATTTCGTAAATGAAAAGACCGGTGACGATGGAAGGCGCGCTGAGAAGTATGTCGTTGATGAAGCGCACCACAAAGGCCAGGCGCGAATGTTTGCCATATTCCGCCAGATAGGTGCCCGCGAACAGGCCGATCGGCGTTCCCGCCAGCACCGCGACCGCACTCATCATCACGCTGCCCACAATGGCATTGGCAAGACCGCCCGGCGCGCCGGGCGGCGGGGTTTCCTTGGTGAACAGGTCGGGAGACAGGCCGGACAGCCCGTCGGCCAGAAGCGAGCCCAGGATGAAGGCAAGCCAGATCAGGCCAAAAACCGCCGCCGCGATGGAGAGAAAGATGAATACGCCATTGGCAAACCGGCGGCGGACATAAAGAGCCTGGTTGGCGATCATGTCCTATTTCCCGGCCTTGGCTTCCATGGCGCGCAGCATCCATTGGGCGCAGGCGAGCACGACGAAGGTGATGAAAAACAGGATCAGGCCCAGCGCGATCAGCGAGGAGGTGTAAAGTTCGGTGGTGGCCTCGGTGAATTCGTTGGCGATGGTGGCGGAAATGCTGGTGCCCGGCGCGAACAGCGAAGGCGGAACGATATGCGCGTTGCCGATCACGAAGGTGACCGCCATGGTCTCGCCCAGCGCACGGCCGAGCGCGAGCATCGCCCCGCCCACCACGCCCGAGCGCGAGAAAGGAAGAACCACCCGCCAGATCACCTCCCAGGTCGTGCATCCCAGGCCATAGGTCGCCTCCTTCAGCATCGCCGGCACGGTTTCGAACACGTCCCGCGTCACCGCGGAAATGAAGGGCAGGATCATGATGGAAAGGATCAGGCCGGCGGTGAATACACCGATGCCATAGGGCGGCCCGCCCAGAACCGTGCCCAATATGGGGATATCCTGGGTGGCATCGATCACGGGCAGCTGCACATGTTCCTGGAACCATGGCGCGAAAACGAACAGGCCCCAGATGCCGTAAATGATGGAGGGGATGCCCGCCAAAAGCTCGATGGCGATGCCGATGGGCCGGCGCAACATGCGCGGGCACAATTCGGTCAGGAAGATCGCCACGCCGATGCCCACCGGCACTGCCACCAGCATGGCCAGAAACGACGTGAGCAAGGTGCCGTAGATCGAGGCCAGGGCGCCGAAGCGTCCCCGCGCCGGAGACCAGATCTGGGTGACAAGAAAGTTGAGGCCGAATGCGCGGAAAGCGGGAATCGCGCCGATCACCAGCGCGGTGATGATGCCCGTGAAAATCAGGAGCACCAGAAGCGCCGCCAGCCAGGTGAGGAAATGAAAGCGCGCATCGCCACGGCCGGCGTGGGCAGTGGTACGGGCTCTCGCGGTTAACGCAGTGTCTTCGATCAAGGCGATATCAGCCATAAAACAAGGCTATCCGTTGGCGGGAGGTTCAATTCACATTGCTCTCGCGCCACGAACATCATGGTTTTGTAAAGCTTTTGTGACAGAGGCAAAACAGGCGAGAAATCACTTGTTAACACATTGTTTATGTTAGTTTTATTTGAGCTTCCCCCAGGCCCAGGCCCCGTCCCGCTTTAAGCATCTTGTATGGGGTTTAAGGCCATAGTCCCGCCCAATGGAACCATGGCGCCTGACCATCGCAAAGGCCATCCAGCTCGTGTTCGGCACACTGGCGGGCGTGATGCTTGTGGCGGCCCTGGGCGACATCCTTCTTTTCGGCCGTCTCACCATCCTTACCCCGGCCAATTTCGGCGCCCTTCTGGCGGTGGCGCTGGCTTTCCTGATCAACAATCTTCTGGTGGCGCGCGAGAAGCGGGAGATCGCCGAGCGTCATGTCGCGGAACTCAAGGCTTCCGGCAACCGGTTCGAAACCTCCTTGCGCAATGCCGCCGCCATGAATGCGCGGCTGTCGCAAAGCGAGCTGCGCTACAAGGGCCTGGTGGACGCGCAGGGCGATGCCATCTTCCGCCGCGATTCGGCAAGCCGTCTCACTTATGCAAACGACGCCTTCCTGCGCCTGTTCGGGCTGAACCCCAAGCGCGCCATCGGCTTTCCCTTTGCCCCGGAATTGCATCCGCAAAGCCGCGCCCCTTTGTTCGGCACCTTCGCCATGCTGGAGCATGGCCACGACCGCGTCCGCTATGACCAGCATGTGCGCACGCCGTCAGGTTATCGCTGGATCGCCTGGGAGGATTATGCGATCCGCGATCCGCACGGCCGGCTGGTGGAAGTGCAGAGCGTGGGCCGCGACATCACCGAGCGCAAGGCGATGGAAGAGGCGCTGACCGAAGCGCGCGATTCCGCGGAGGCCGCTTCCCGCGCCAAGTCCGGCTTCCTCGCCACCATGAGTCATGAGATCCGTACACCGATGAACGGCGTGTTGGGCATGGGGCGCCTCCTGCTGGAGACCGAGCTGCGCGCCGACCAGCGCACCTACGCCGAGGCCATCGTCCAATCCGGCGAGGCCCTGCTCAGCCTGATCGGCGATATCCTGGATTTCTCGAAGATCGAGTCCGGCACCTTCACGCTCGACGAGGACGAAGTGCATGTCCGCGGGCTTTTGATGGGTGTCGCCGAGCTGTTGGGCCCCCGCGCCCACGCCAAGGCGATTGAGATCGTCACCGTGGTGGCGCCCGATGTCCCGCGCACGATCCGCATTGACGAAGTCCGTTTCCGCCAGGTCCTCACCAATCTCTTGGGCAATGCGGTCAAATTTACCGAAAGAGGCGGCATCTGCCTGGAAATCACGCTCTGTCAGGGCCTGCTCAAGGTCGAAGTGCGCGACACCGGCGTGGGCGTGCCGCTGGAGAAGCGCCAGGACATCTTCCAGGAATTCGTCCAGGCTGATTCCAGCCATGCGCGCAAATTCGGCGGTTCGGGGCTGGGGCTTGCCATTTCCAAGCGGCTGGTCGAAGCGATGGGCGGCGAGATCGGGCTGGAGCCGGTGCTCGAAGGCGGCTCGAGCTTCTGGTTCACCCTTCCCGCCATCACCGTCCAGACCGCGCCGGAAGACGAGAAGCCGCTTGAGGGAAGGCGCATCGCCCTCATCACCCGCAACAAACCCTTGCGCGAGGGGCTTACCGCCCAGATCGAAACCGCCGGCGGCGCCGCCGTCCATTTCAGCCACCTCGCGCCCGGCGGCGCGGTTGACGCGGTCCTGATCGATGCGGGCACCGAGGCCGAACCGCAACCCTGCATCATGCCCGATCCTGCCATCCCGTCGCTGGTGCTGCTCACCCCCGCGGCCCGCGGCAAGTGGGAAAGGCTGAAGGCGATGGGCTTTGACGGCTATCTGGTGAAGCCGGTGCGTGAAATCTCGCTCACCACCAGCCTGATGAACGCCTTGAAGTCCCAGCGCGAGAAAACTGCCTTGGCGCAAGCCCTGGCCCAGCCGGGGCTGGAGCCCGCGCCGGGCGAATTGCCGCCGCCGCTGGTGGAATTGGCGCCGTCAGAAGAAGACGGCGAGCAACCGCCGGGCCGCGGCTTCCGCGTGCTTCTGGCCGAAGACAATCCGGTCAATGCGCTTCTGATCCGCGAATTGCTGCGCCGGCGCGGTCACAGCGTGAAGGAAGTCACCACCGGCTCCGCCGCCGTAATGGCGATGGAAGAAGAATTTTTCGATCTGATGCTCACCGACATCCACATGCCGGGCATGGACGGAATCGAGGCCGCCCGCACCATCCGGGCGAACGAAGAAAAGCTGGGACGCGGCCGCGTTCCCATCGTGGCGCTCACCGCTGATGCGCTGGAAACCGGCAAGCGGGCCTGCCAGGAAGCGGGCATGGACGGTTTTTTGGTCAAGCCGGTGGACCCGGCCGAGCTGGAAGAAATGTTCCGGCTGCTCTTCCCCAACGAGGAGGGATTGCCGCACACTGAAGCGGCATGACCGCCTCCGATTCCGCGCTTCCGGCGCGCAAGCATTATGCCCTGCGCGATTATCTCAACCGCCGCGTGCTCACCATGCTGGCGCTGGGCTTTTCCTCAGGCCTCCCCTTCGCGCTGGTCGGCATCACCTTCAGCTATTGGCTTAGGGATGAGCATATCGCGCTTTCGGCGATCGGCTTTTTGTCCTGGGTCGGCTTCGCTTATTCCCTGAAAGTCTTCTGGGCGCCCCTGCTGGACCGGCTGGATGCGCCGCCCTTCGCCTTTTTGGGCCGGCGCCGCAGCTGGATGGCGCTGATGCAGATTCTGATCGTGTGCGGCCTGGTCGGCATGGCGTTATCCGGCACATCTCACGGCTTGGTCCAATTGGGTGTCTTTGCCCTTCTGGCGGCTTTTGCCTCTGCCACCCAGGATACCGCCATCGATGCCTGGCGCATCGAATCGGCGCGCAGCCCCGATGAGCTTGGCCTTCTCACCTCGGGCTACACCTTCGGATACCGCGCCGCGCTTCTGATGAGCGACGCGGTCATCCTCACCATTGCCGCCCAGATCGGCTGGAATGCGTCCTACCTTCTTTATGGCTGTGTCATGGGCGTGGGACTGCTTGCGACCTTTCTCGCGGCCGAACCGGCCGAGGCCGATCGCGTCATGGCGGAAAAGGAGAATATCGCGCCGCTATGGACGGCTCGCGGTTTTTCCGATGCCGTTGCGGGTCCCTTCCTCGCCTTTTTCAAGACGCATGGCGCCAGGGGACTGGTAATGCTGCTGGCGATCACGCTTTTTCAGCTGCCCAATTTCGTCAGCGGCCCGATGTACAGTCCCATGTATGTCGATGTCGGCCTCACCAAGACCATGGTAGGGGTGGTGCGCGGCACATTCGGCATTGTCGGGGTTTATCTGGGCGTGGCTTTGGGGGGTTACCTGCCTTTGCGGCTTGGGCTTACCGCAGCCGTTTTGATCGGCGGGGCGGGCCAGATCATCGGCACCATGCTTTATGCCATCATTCCCTATGCGCACGACACCGCCACTTTCTCGGCGATCATGTTGCTGGACAATTTCGGCATTGCATTGGCCGGCATCACCCTGATCGCCTACATGTCTTCGCTGACCAGCCTGGGCTATACCGCAACGCAGTATGCGCTTCTGTCGTCGGTTTACGCCTTGGGAGGGAAATTCCTCAAAGGCTTCTCCGGCCTGGCAGTGGAGGGATTAACACCGCATTTCGGACTGATGAACGCTTATGCTCTTTTTTTCATCGGATGCGGCGTGATCGGCATACCCTCGCTGGTCCTCTTCGCCCTGTTGGATCGAAAAAGGGCGGCCGCGTAAAAAATAACCCGCGCGTTCCATAAACTATTTGCCGCGCAGGGCCGGGTTTTCCGGCCTGGACAACCGGAAATATGGTTCCCGGTCCACTGTCACAATTCATGGACTTGGGGGCCTGCCCTGCGGTAAATTTATAAAACTGTCGCAGAAGCGGCCTAAGCCTTGAGGGGCCAGAATCGCCTAAGCCGCAGGAATTTAAAGGAAGATTTGTTTGGTCAATATCTACGAAGCCGGACCCTTTGAAGGCCGTTTGCAGCAATGGCCGGTGCTGGCCGTGGCCGGCCCGCTGGAAGTGCGCTTGGCCGAGACCGAGCATGAAGTCGAAGAGGCCCAGCGCCTGCGCTACAGCGTCTTCTACCAGGAGATGAGCGCCATCCCCACGCCTCAGATGCGGAAGGAAGGGCGCGACTTCGACAAATACGACCAGGTCTGCGACCACCTTCTGGTGGTGGACCGCGAGAGTCACGACGAAGACGGCCAGCCCATGGTGGTGGCCACCTATCGTCTCACCCGCGAGAAAGACGCAGCCCGCGCCGGCGGTTTCTACACCGCGGGCGAATATGACATCGCTCCCATGCTGACCGGTCTTCCCGCCGGCACCAATGTGCTTGAGCTGGGCCGCTCCTGCGTCCTGAAAAGCTATCGCAGCCGGCCGGGCACCATGCAGCTTTTGTGGAAAGGCCTGATGGCCTATGTGGCGCGTTTTGATATCGACCTGATGTTCGGCTGCGCTTCGTTGTCGGGTACCGATGCGCAATCCCTCGCCCTGCCGCTTTCTTATCTCAAGCATTTCCACGCCATGCCGGAAAATCTGCGCGTCAAGGCGCGTCCCGAACTGTATGTGGCGATGGACAAAATGGCCAAAGAGGCCATCGAGCCGCGCGAAGGCCTGCGCAGCCTGCCGCCGCTGCTCAAAGGCTATGTGCGCGCCGGTTGCTGCATCGGCGACGGCGCGGTGATCGACCGGCAGTTCGGCACCACCGACGTGTTTATCTACTTCCCGCTTTCGGGAATCGACGCGCGGTACAAGTCCCGCTTTGGGCTTGTGAAGTAGTTTTCAGACCCCCTCCGCATTGCAAGCGGTCCATACGCTGCCGCTATGGACCGGGCACCTCTCCCGCCGGCGCGCGAACGCGCGCGCAGGAGAGGCTGGCCTGAGCTTCCTTTTACTACGCCAAATCAAACAGCAAGACTTCGCTTGGCACGCGTGAGCGCACCTGAATCTGGGCAAGATCGGTCAGCGCCGCGGCATCGCCGGCCTTGAGCCGTTCCTCGCCGACGCTGACCTCGCCTTTGGCCACCTGCAGCCAGGCCTTGCGTCCCGGCCTGAGGGGGTGCACCGCCTCGACGGCCTCGTTCAGCCTGGCCGCCCAGATTTCCGCATCCTGCACCAGCCGCACCTCATTCTCCTGTGGGTCGGGTCCGGCGATGCGGGCGAAATGATTGGCGACCGCTTCGGTATTGATCTTCTTTTGCTCATAGCCGGGCTTGATGCCCTGGCGCGACGGCATGATCCAGATTTGCAGCAGATGACAGGTCTCGCTGGGACTGGCGTTGAATTCGGCATGGACAATGCCGCTGCCCGCGCTCATGCGCTGGATCTCGCCGGGCTTGATGATGCCGCCGCCGCCGGTGGAATCCCGGTGCGCGATCGCGCCTTCGATGATGTAGGTGACGATCTCCATGTCACGATGGGGATGGGGCGGAAAGCCCGCGCCGCCTTTGATCCAGTCCTCGTTGATCACGCGCAAGGGGCCGAAACTCTCGAACGCCGGATCATAATAGTCGCCGAAGGAGAAACTGTGCCGGGAATCCAGCCAGTCGATCCTGGTGCGGCCCCGCTCTTCCGACCGTCTCACGGTGATCATTTCGCTTTACGCCTTTCAATCGCATCCCAGACCAGGCCCGCGATATCGGCGCCGCCGAAACGCTTCACTTCCTGGATGCCTGTGGGAGAGGTAACGTTTATCTCGGTCATATAGTCGCCGATTACGTCGATTCCAGTGAAGATCAGCCCCCGGCGCTTCAACTCAGGCCCGATGGCGGCGCATATCTCCCGCTCGCGCGCGGTAAGCTCGGTCCTTTCCGGTCTTCCCCCCACATGCATGTTGGAGCGGGCCTCGCCCGCCGCCGGCACGCGATTGATGGCGCCGGCAAATTCCCCATCCACCAGGATGACGCGCTTGTCGCCCTGGCGCACTTCTTTCAGGTAGCGCTGCACAATCACCGGCTCGCGATAGAAGGCGGTGAACATCTCCAGGAGCGCGCCCAGATTCTCGTCGTCGGCCTTGACCCGGAAGACGCCCGCACCGCCATTGCCGTAAAGCGGCTTGAGGATGATGTCCTGATGCTGGTCGCGGAATTCGCGGATTTCGCGGGCATCACTGGTGATGAGGGTGGGCGGAATGAGATCCTTGAATTCGGTGACGAACAGCTTCTCCGGCGCATTGCGCACATGTTCGGGGTCGTTGACCACCAGCGTCCGGGGATGAAGCCGCTCCAGGATATGGGTCGCGGTGATATAGGCCATGTCGAAAGGCGGGTCCTGGCGCATCAGGACCACATCCGCCTGCGCCAGGTCATAGACGAAGCTTTCCCCCACCACGAAATGATCGCCCTTGACCGCGCGCACCGTGAGAGGCTTCACCCGCGCCGTGATCCTTCCTTCGCGGAAGGTCAGGTCGCGCGGCCCGTAATAGAGAAGCTTATGGTCCCGTCTCTGCGCCTCCAGCATCAGGGCGAAGGTGGAATCGCCGCCAATGTCGATTTTCTCGATCGGGTCCATTTGGACGGCGACGGTCAATCCCATCTTCTTCCCCTTAGCCCTCGATCCGCCATACATCCTTGAAATGCACCGGAACGCCGATCCTTCGATCCATCGGCACGGCGATCACGTCAAACCGGGCGCCGCGCCGGGCGAGCGCCGGCCGGCTGGCCAGATATAGAGAGGCGGCCTGGGCAATGCGAGTCCGCTGGGCAGGGCTGACCGCTTCCGCCGCCTCCCGCCCATCGGCTCTGGTCTTGACCTCGACAAAACAGACCGGACCGAAGGGGCAGAGGCTGACAAGATCGATCTCACCTGCGCGGGTCTTGATCCGCCGGCCCAGGATGCGGTGGCCTTTGAGACGCAGGAACAGCGCCGCCAGGGCCTCGCCCCGGTGGCCGCGCCGTTCCGCCCGGCTCTTTTTTTCATCGGCCTTTTTTTCATCGGCCTTGGTTTCAGCGGCTGGGCGCATTTTTCTTTTCCAGTCCGCGCGCATAAATTTCCTTGCGGGAGGCGCCGGTCAATGCCGCGATCATCTCGCTTGCCGCTTTGAGCGGCATGAAAGGCAATGCGGCATCCAGCGCGGCTTCGATCTTGGCGAAGTCGGCTTCTTGTTCCTGCGGCGGACCGATCACCAGCGTCACCTCCCCTTTTGGCGGCTCCGTTCCGGCATAATGCGCCGCCAATTCCGGAAGCGCGCCCCGCCGCAACTCTTCATGCAGCTTGGTCAGCTCCCGCGCCACCATGGCGGGACGCGCCCCGAGAACCTCCGTCATCGCGGTCAGGCTTTCGGCCAGGCGCTGCGCTGATTCAAAAAGGATCAGGCTGGCCCGCACGGGCCGCAATTCCTCCAGGACGGCGCGGCGCTCGCCCGCCTTGGACGGCAGAAAGCCCGCGAACAGAAACCGGTCGCTGGGAAGGCCGGAGGAGGAAAGCGCCGCCAGCACCGCGCTCGGCCCCGGCACGGCATGGACCTCAATGCCCTCGGCGATGGCTTCCCGCACCAGCTTGAAGCCGGGGTCGGAGACCAGCGGCGTTCCAGCGTCGCTGACCAGCGCGATCCGTCCGCCCGCCTTCAACCTTGCCAAAAGAGCGGGCCGCGCCTTGGCCGCATTGTGGTCGTTATAAGGGGCCAGCGCGTTCTGAATGCCATGAATGGCAAGCAACTTGGCGGTGACCCGGGTATCCTCGGCGGCGATCAGGTCCACATTGGCCAGCACCTCCAGCGCCCTCAGGCTGATATCCCGGGCATGGCCGATGGGAGTTGCGGTGAGGTAAAGTCCCTTTTCCAGTTCATGGGGTTGCGCCAAATCGCCATGATGCGGGGCTTTCCCGGCGCCTTGTTTTCCGGGAGCGGGCAAGGCTTTACTCTCGGCTGAGGAATCTCCTGATGCGCGCCCCTTTCTTGCATCTCTTGTCATGGCGTCTTTTTGCCATTGTGCTGGTCTGCGGCATAGCGGCGTCCTGTGCCGCACCCAAGCCGCCACCCCCGCCACCGCCTGCCCCCGTCCTGCCGCCGCCCCCGGTCGCCGGCCATCCTCTGACCAGCGATTCCCCCGCCTTCCTGCGCCTGCCCAACATGGACCCCAGCCAGACCCCGATCCGGGTGGGCGTGATCCTGCCCTTTGGCAGCAATACGGCGGCCACCCGCAACCTGGCGGCGGCGATGCTCAAGGCCGCCCAGTTGGCGCTCTATGATTCCAAGAATTCCAACATTCTGCTGATGACCGCCGATGAAGGCGCAGGCGGTGACCAGGCCGCCGCCGCTGCGCAAAAACTCCTCGACCAGGGCGCAGAAGTGATCGTGGGGCCGCTCTTTGGTCCCTCGGTGCGGGCGGTGGCGCCCCTGGCCAAGGACAAGGCCGTGCCGGTCCTGGCCTTCTCCACCGAGAAAGATGTGGCCGGGGACGGAGTCTATCTTCTCTCCTTCCTGCCCCAGAACGAAGTCAAACGGGTGGTGAGCTATGCCGCCAGCCAGGGCCGTAAGAATTTTGCCGCCCTGGTGCCGCAGAACGACTATGGCGATCTCATCGCCCGGGCCTTTGCCGATTCGGTCAAGGCGGCGGGGGGTACCAGCGTGGATGTCGAGCATTTCACCCCCAGCGCCACCCAGGTGGTGGCGCCTTCTGCTGCGGTGGCCAAAACCGATGCCGATGCGGTGATGATCGCCCAAGGCGGGCCGGTCCTGCGCGCCATCGCCCCCAGCCTGGGTTTTGCCGGATTGGACAAGGAGAAGACAAAACTCCTGGGCACTGGATTGTGGGACGATCCCGCCATTCAGCGCGAGGACACGCTGCAGGGCGGCTGGTTCGCCGCGCCCGCGCCCGAGGCAGTAGAAGCTTTCAATGGCCGCTATCATGACGCCTTCGGCGGCAATCCGCCGCAACTGGCTTCGCTGGCTTATGATGCCGTCGCCCTGGTGGCGCTGCTTTCCAGCGGTCCGCCCTATCACCGCTTTACCCGGGCAGCGCTGATGGATCCCAACGGCTTTTCCGGCGTCGACGGGATTTTCCGCTTCGACCCCGACGGCACCTCGGAGCGTGGCCTGGCCGTGCTGGAAGTGGCATCCGACGGTTTTCATGTGGTGAGCCCGGCACCCACCACGTTCCTGCCGCCCGCGCTCTAAAGCAGCTCAATTCAGAAGCGCCGCGATCACCGCATTGAGCACGATCCGCCCGCGCGGTGTGGCGCACAGCACGTCCCTCTCTTGCCGCAGCAATCCCTGCCCGCCCAATGTGGCGATCTTGACCGCATCGGGCCTGACGCCCCAGCGCATTTCATAAGCGGCGAGATCGACGCCCTCTCTCAGCCGCAAATTCATCAGCAGATGCTCGCGCGCTGCATCGCCATCCGGCACGTCAAAACGGTCAGAAAAAGCGCTTCCCTCTTTCATCACCCGGTCCTGCCAACGTTCCGGCAGCCGGACCGTGGCGGTCGCCAGCCGCTTGCCGTCCAACAGCAGCCGGCCATGCGCGCCCGGCCCCACCCCGGCATATTCGCCGTACCGCCAATAGATCAGGTTGTGCCGGCTTTCCGCGCCCGGCCTGGCATGATTGGAAATCTCATAGGCCGGCAGCCCCGCCGCTTCGGTCAATTCCTGGGTGGTCTCATAGAGACCCGCCGCCAGTTCCTCATCCGGAATCGTGAGCGCGCCCTTCTTGTAGAGCACGGCATAAGGCGTCTCCGGCTCGATGGTGAGTTGATAAAGCGAAAGATGCTCCGT
>CAZEFQ010000072.1:0-3509 GCA_964511505.1 uncultured Rhizobium sp. | reverse complement strand
TGGGTGCTGGGACAGTGTCGGAAGTACGGAAGTGGTTTAAAATCAAAGAAGCATCAGATGTCGGGGCGTAGCGCAGCCTGGTAGCGCACCTGCCTTGGGCGCAGGGGGTCGGGCGTTCAAATCGCCCCGCCCCGACCAAATCTTCACTGATTCTAAAAGACTTGATCTAGTCCCTACCATCGCTTCTACCCGTGTCCAACCCTCACTGTGTCAAAACTGTGTCAAAACCCCTCTAGTTTGGGCGGCCTGTGTCAAAACCCTTACCGCCTTCGTTGGCGTTCCGGTTCAATTTGCCCAGAGCCTCCCGCTTCATTTGCAGTTTCATCTGAGAGTACTTCTTGAAGACCTTGGCGTCCCCCTGCCGGAGGAGCTGCGTTACGAATTCGTCGGCCACTCCGCCAGCGCTTAACCGCGTGGCGTAGGTGGATCGCAGGTCGTAGATCCGGAAGTATGGAACTCCCGCCCGGCGCAACGTGGCGCGCCAGGTCGTCTTGAACGTCTTCTGGTGTTTGTTCGGATCTTCCTCACTCGGGAACAAGAAAGGCCCCGAGCCCGAAATCGCCAGTTGCCGCCGGAACGCTTCAACCGCAATGTCGGTCAGCGGGACCTCAGCGACTCCGTTTACGGTCTTGGAGTCCGGAATCCACACTGTGCCGTTCATTAGGTCGAGATGCTCCTTGCGCAGGGGCGCGAGCTCCTTGTAAATCCGAAGCCCGGTCTCCGTGACGATCTGGATCAGGTTCTTGAGGTACTCGGGTGCGGCGAACTCGATCTTCTGTTGTTCGGACCACCCCATGTAATGCGGCCGAAAGAGGCCATCGACCTTCGTGGGAAACTCGACCCCAGCGCACGGGTTTGCCGCAATGTACTTCTTCCGAACCGCCACGTTCAACGCGCGGCGAAGTACCCGGTACTCCTGGTGCACCGTCGTCGCCTTCAGCAGCTCCTTCTGGATAACCCCCTCCCCGGTTCTAACCTCAACGCGCTTCTTCAAGCGCTCGCGCAGATACGCCTCGATGTCGTCGGCGGTGAGATCACCTAACCGTGTTTCCTCGAATGAAGCTCTCAGGTGCCGCATTGCACGTTGATTGACCTCGTGAGTCTTCGGTGCGCGAAACGGAGGCGTGGAGAAGTTTTTCAAATAGAACTCCGCCCATTCCCCGAACGTGAGCCCTTGCCCTCTGCGCACAGCGGGAAGGGTGTTGTTGTCCCTGGCTTGCAAGCGTTCTCTGAGGATCTGTTGCGCTTGGTCCCAATCCTCAGTCCCAGTCGACTCCCTCTGGCGTTGTCCGGACTTGTCCCGGTACTGCATCCACCAGACGGCCGATTCAGGTCGTCTAAACAAGCCGCCATCATGCTTTATCGGTCGTGCCATATCCCATCTCCTGTTTGAAAGTTGCGCGGAAGGGCTCAAGATCCGATTTGAGAAACCGAATGTTGCGGCCCATCACGCGGAGATGGGGAATCTGCTTTCGCTCAACCCAAAGATACACTGTTTGCGCGCTCACCCCGAGATAATGGGCGGCCTGGCGGACTGTTAGCGGGCGCTCTTCAGGCTGGAGTGTCGTTCCGCCAGCCGCTGCGCTGCCGGTCGTCGTAATTGCAGAATGGATCGCGTTCATGTTGATGACCCCGAACATGGCCCGAGCGCTATCGGGTCTTGTTCTCCTCCATCCAGGCGGCAAGCCATTCTTTGCGAACTACCTTGCGGCGACCGAATGTTAGATGCGGCAATTTCGGCAGTCCGCGCACACGGCCTTCGATGACGTTCAAGGCGTGCGTCTTCGAGCAGCGCAGAATGCCGGCGACCTCTTTTACTGTCAGACTGTCCAGTGTGTTCTCCACGTGTCCCTCCAATCTGTACGGCGCGAGGACCGCGCAGCGTGACGCCAATTCTGCTGGAGACCACATTTTTCGTGGGCGACCGTGTCGCGGGAAAGTCCGCAGAAGACAGATGAGGCGCGTTGATATCCGCAAGGGCACTCGATTCGGCATTCTAGGGGCGCTTTGTTAGTCGCGGCGACGCCCAAGTCGGCATTCTGGGGGCGCTCGGGCGGTTTTGTCGATCACCGTTCCAGTTTCTGGACGAGCGGGCGTGTGCGGACCAGCGAATCGGCATTCTCGGGGCGCACTGCGGAAAAACGCGGAAACGCGCCTGTGGAGAATTACGTTTTCCTCGGTTTTGTCGGGGCGCTTTATAGGCACTTCCTCGGCATTCAGGGGGCGGTGAGTTCGGCAAAGTAGGGGCGCATAATCCTATAGTGTTCCTGTACAGAACCAGTAGTAGGAGCCGGCCTGTTTGTGAATCTGTGGAAAACCGAGAGTGAGAGAGCCGCGCCGCCTACGGCAGGAGAAAAGACGGACTCACACCGCCCAGCTGGTAGCGATCAGGGAGTCAATTTCGCAACCGCCGAACCGAAGCGACTAGGCTCACTTTGACTCAGCCATGTGCACGAGCTCAGGCAAGAGTCTCCTACCAACATTGGCCCTTGCGATTTCACCACGCCCGGATTGCCCGACGTGCTGCCGCAACGAGCGAGCGGCTCCGATTATAACCAGGATCGTCGCCCCACGAACTGGGATGGACAACAGGCACGATCGCCCATCGGCGTGCTCCCGTGTCAGGGTCTTCGACCTGCCACCAGCAGGGTGGCTTGTACCGGAGACCAAGGGAGCGGCTCGTGCCGCCAGGATAGCCATACGTCCAGTTGTCCGGGGCACGAAGCCGACGCTCACGCCACACCTGGCCGGTAACCGAATCGAGCACTCGGAAGCCCATATCCGCGACGAGCCGCACCAATCCGTACTCGGCCGTGAACCCTAGCGCAATGATAAGCTGCGCCTGCGACCCCAGGAGCCTCGCCGCGCTCCACTGCTTAGATTTCGGATGTTCGGCGTACCGGGCAAACACGGCGCGGTGGTGCGGCCACCGAGTGTTGATATTCTCATCCTTGCGACGATGCAGCGCGGCGGCTGACCTGACTACGAGGCTACTGCGGGCAAGGTCAAAGCAAGCGAATCGGCTCGGGTGATTGAGCAGGGGGCAGAGCCGTTCATAGTAATCGCCATCGCCGAACACCACGTCGCGGAAGAAGATCCGCTGAAACGCCGGCCAATCTTGAGCCGCAAGATAGTCCTTCAAGTCCATGACATGGTCCCTGCGGCTGTACTGTCCAATGAATCCCGCCAGCGCCGATCCTACGATGAACACGGCATTTGGGTGTGTCCATTCTTCCCCCAGCAGGTCCGGCACCCACGGGGCGACCCGATTGGCTGGCAGCCATGGATGTATGGAAGTATCGAGCATTGCCTGTTGCGCCCCAGCGCTACCCGAAGCACTTAGCAGGCCGGGGTGAAATGCTGGCTGGTTGTCATCGCCGGAATAAAACAACCGCAGTTTGGCCGGTTTTGCAGTTGCGAAATGGCCATCGGCGGGGACGCGGTACGCACTCTATAAAAGCTTCTAAATCGGCCTGAGCCGTCAGTGAGACAACGCCGGTATGATCGAA
>CAZEFQ010000071.1:0-45898 GCA_964511505.1 uncultured Rhizobium sp. | reverse complement strand
CAATGTCTCGGGCGAAATCCTTCAATTGAAGGAAACCATCAACACCATGGTGGACCAGTTGAACGCCTTCGCCGCGGAAGTGACACGCGTGGCGCGCGAAGTGGGCACCGACGGCAAGCTGGGCGGCCAGGCGCAGGTGCCCGGCGTCGCCGGCACCTGGAAGGACTTGACCGACAACGTCAACCTCCTGGCGGCCAACCTCACCACCCAGGTCCGCAACATCGCCGAAGTCTCTACCGCCATCGCCAATGGCGACTTGTCGAAGAAGATCACGGTGGATGTGAAGGGCGAAATCCTTCAATTGAAGGAAACCATCAACACCATGGTGGACCAGTTGAACGCCTTCGCCTCGGAAGTGACACGCGTGGCGCGCGAAGTGGGCACCGAAGGCAAGCTGGGCGGCCAGGCGGTGGTGCGCGGCGTCGCCGGCACCTGGAACGACCTGACCGATTCCGTGAACTCCATGGCCTCCAACCTGACCGCCCAGGTGCGCAACATCGCGGAAGTGGCCACCGCCGTGGCGCAGGGCGACCTGTCGCGCAAGATCACCGTGAACGTGTCGGGCGAAATCCTTCAATTGAAGGAAACGCTCAACACCATGGTCGATCAGCTCAATGCCTTCGCCTCGGAAGTGACGCGCGTCGCCCGCGAAGTGGGCACCGACGGCAAACTGGGCGGCCAGGCCGAAGTGCCCGGTGTCGCCGGCACCTGGAAGGACCTGACCGACTCGGTCAACTCCATGGCCGGCAACCTCACGGCGCAGGTGCGCAACATCGCCGAGGTGGCGACCGCCATCGCCGGCGGCGACCTTTCCCGCAAGATCACGGTGGACGTGCGCGGCGAAATCCTTCAGTTGAAGGAGACGCTGAACACCATGGTCGATCAGCTCAACCGTTTCGCGGGCGAAGTGACACGCGTGGCGCGCGAAGTGGGCACCGAAGGCCGCTTGGGCGGCCAGGCCAACGTGCCCGGCGTCGCCGGCACCTGGAAGGACGTGAACGACAACGTCAACCTGCTGGCTGCCAACCTCACCACCCAGGTCCGCAACATCGCCGAAGTCACCACCGCCGTGGCGCGCGGCGACCTTTCCCGCAAGATCACGGTGGACGTGAAAGGCGAAATCCTGGAGCTCAAGAACACCATCAACACCATGGTCGATCAGCTCAACGCCTTCGCCGCCGAAGTGACGCGCGTCGCCCGCGAAGTGGGCACCGAAGGCAAGCTGGGCGGCCAGGCGCAAGTGCCCGGCGTCGCCGGCACCTGGAAAGACTTGACCGACAATGTGAACTTCATGGCCGGCAACCTGACTGCCCAGGTGCGCAACATCGCCGAGGTGGCCACCGCCATCGCCGGCGGCGACCTTTCGAAGAAGATCACCGTGGACGTGCGCGGCGAAATCCTGCTGCTCAAGGAAACCTTGAACACCATGGTGGAGCAGCTGCGCTCCTTCGCCGGCGAAGTGACCCGCGTGGCGCGCGAAGTCGGCACCGACGGCCGGTTGGGCGGCCAGGCGGTTGTGCCGGGCGTCGCCGGCACCTGGAAGGACTTGACCGACTCGGTCAACTCCATGGGCGGCAATCTGACCGCCCAGGTGCGTAACATCGCCGAGGTGACCACCGCGGTGGCGCGCGGCGACCTTTCGCGCAAGATCACGGTGGACGTGAAAGGCGAAATCCTGGAACTCAAGAACACCATCAACACCATGGTGGACCAGTTGAATGCCTTCGCCTCGGAAGTGACCCGCGTGGCCCGCGAAGTGGGCACCGAAGGCAAGCTGGGCGGCCAGGCGCAAGTGCCCGGCGTCGCCGGCACCTGGAAGGACCTCACCGACACCGTGAACGTGATGGCGGCCAACCTGACCGAGCAGGTGCGCGGCATCGTCAAGGTGGTGACCGCGGTGGCCGACGGCGAGTTGAAACAGAACCTCACCGTCAAGTCCAAGGGCGAGGTGGCGGCGCTGGCCGAAACCATCAACAACATGACCGCGACGCTGGCGACCTTCGCCGATCAGGTGACCACGGTGGCGCGCGAAGTGGGAACTGAAGGCCGTCTGGGCGGCCAGGCGAATGTGCCGGGCGCCTCAGGCACCTGGAAGAAGCTCACCGACAACGTCAATCTTCTGGCCGCCAACTTGACCACCCAGGTGCGCGCCATTGCCGAAGTGGCGACCGCGGTGACCAAGGGCGACTTGACCCGCTCGATCCAGGTGGAAGCGCGCGGCGAAGTGGCCGAGCTCAAGGACAATATCAACACCATGATCGGCAATCTGCGCCTCACCACCGAGCGCAACACCGAGCAGGATTGGCTCAAGACCAACTTGGCCAAATTCACCAACATGCTGCAGGGCCAGCGCGATCTGACCGCGGTGGGCAAGATGCTGCTCAGCGAATTGACCCGGCTGGTCAATGCCCAGATGGGTGTGATCTACCAGATGGATTCCGGAGAACCGGCCGCGCTCAGGCTGCTGTCGTCCTATGCCGACCATCCGGTGGACGGGCATCCCAAAACCTTCCTGGTGGGCGAAGGCCTGGTCGGTCAATGCGCCGCCGACAAGCGCACGCTCCTGATTTCCCATGGCTTGGGTTCGGTGCCGATTTCCTCTGCGCTGCTGCAGGTGACGCCCAAGAACATCATCGTGCTGCCGGTCGTGTTCGAAGGCCAGGTGAAGGCGGTGATCGAGCTTTCCTCGCTGAGGGATTTCACCGACCTGGAAATCGCCTTCCTGGAGCAATTGACCGCCAATATCGGCATCGTGCTCAACTCCATCGAAGCCACCATGCAGACCGAGGGCCTGCTCAAACAATCCCAGCAGCTGGCCGGCGAATTGCAGACCCAGCAGAAGGAATTGCAGCAGACCAACGAGCAGCTGGAGCAGAAGGCGCGCGAGCTGGCCGAACAGAATGTCGAGGTGGAACGCAAGAACCAGGAAATCGAGCAGGCCCGCCGCGCCCTGGAAGAGAAAGCCTCGGAACTGGCGCTGACCTCGAAATACAAGTCGGAGTTCCTGGCCAATATGAGCCACGAATTGCGCACGCCCTTGAACTCGATCCTGATCCTGGGCCAGCAGCTGGCCGACAATCCCGATCAGAACCTGACCGCCAAGCAGGTGGATTTCGCCCGCACCATCCACGGCGCGGGTTCCGATCTTTTGAACCTGATCAGCGACATTCTCGACCTGTCCAAGATCGAATCCGGCACCGTGACGGTGGACGCGGAGGACATCAGCTTCAACAATGTGGTGGAGGCGGTGGCGCGGCCGTTCCGTCACGAGGCCGAGGCGCGCCATCTCAACTTCAAGGTCAGCATCGACCCCGGACTCGGCCGCACCATCCTGACCGACTCCAAGCGGCTGCAGCAGGTGTTGAAGAACCTGCTCTCCAACGCCTTCAAATTCACCGCCCAGGGCGAGGTCAAGCTGTCGGTCGCTCCCGCCCAATCCGGCTGGAGCTCCAGCCATCCGGTGTTGAGCCAGGCCGGCGGCGTGGTGGCTTTCGAAGTGGCGGATACCGGCATCGGCATTCCGGTGGAGAAGCAGAAGCTGATTTTCGAGGCTTTCCAGCAGGCCGATGCCTCGACCAGCCGCAAATATGGCGGCACCGGCCTGGGCCTGGCGATCAGCCGCGAGCTTTCCAGCCTTTTGGGCGGCGAGATCCAGTTGCGTTCGACCCCGGGCGTGGGCAGCTCCTTCAAGCTTTACCTGCCGCTGCGCTATGTGGGCTCGGCCGCTGCGGCCAGGCCCGCCACCGCGCCGGGCAACGCCACGGCAGTTCAAACACTGCCGGACCGCGCGGTGGAGCAGGTCCCGGATGACCGGGCCAATATCAGGCCCGGCGAGATGGTGCTGCTGATCGTGGAGGACGATCCCCATTATGCCCGCATCCTGGTGGACCTGGCGCATGACGAGGGATTCAAGGTGCTGGTGGCGATGCGCGGCGACGACGCCCTCGACCTTGCCGCGGAATACAGTCCCTCCGCCGTCTCGCTCGACATCTTCCTGCCCGATATGCTGGGCTGGACGGTGCTTTCCCAGCTGAAGCAGAGCGCCAAGACACGGCATATCCCGGTCCAGATCATCAGCCTGGACGAGGACCGCCAGCATGGCCTGGCGCGCGGCGCCTTCTCTTTCGTCACCAAGCCCACCTCGGCGGAAGGGGTGCAGAATGCGCTGGCCAAGGTCAAAGCCTATGTCCAGCCGCGGCAGAAGCGCCTGCTGGTGATCGAGGATAATCCGGCGGAGCAGCTTTCCATCGAGGCGCTGCTGGGTCATTCCGACATCGAAATCCTCCATGCCGATACCGGAGAGAAGGCCTTGGAGCTTCTCAAAGAACAACAGGCGGACTGTATCGTGCTGGATCTCCGGCTGCCCGACATTTCCGGCTTCGACCTGCTCAACCGCTTCCGCGACGATCCGGCCCTCGCCGAAATCCCGGTCATCGTCTTCACCGGGCGCGAATTGACGCCGGAAGAGGATGCCCAGCTTCACTCGGTGGCGCGCAGCATCGTGGTCAAGGGCGTGGAATCGCCGGAACGGCTGTTGGACGAGACCGCGCTGTTCCTGCACCGGGTGGTGACCGACCTGCCGCCCGAGAAGCAGCAGATGCTGGAGCGGCTCACCGGTTCGGACGACGACCTGGTCAACCGCACCGTGCTGGTGGTGGACGACGATCCGCGCAACATCTTCGCCCTGTCCAGTGCGCTGGAACGGCGGCGGATGAAGGTCCTGACCGCCACCACCGGGCTGGAGGCGATTGAACTGATCAACGCCCAGCCCGACATCGCCATCGTGCTGATGGACATCATGATGCCGGAAATGGACGGCTACCAGACCATCGCCCGCATCCGCGAAAATCCCGGGTTCCGCCGGCTTCCCATCGTCGCCCTGACCGCCAAGGCGATGAAGGGCGACCGCGAGAAATGCCTGGAAGCCGGCGCTTCCGACTATCTCGCCAAGCCGGTCAATACCGAGCAGCTCCTGTCGGCGCTGCGCATGTGGCTTCATCGTTAGCGCATGATCGCTCTTCCTAAATCGCGATCATGCGCTAGCTTAATTGGATTGTCGCGCGATCTTGCGGAAGTTGCTAGCGCCAGCGTCGTGCAACGCTGCACACTTTTCCGGATCGCGCTCTGAAAGGTGATTTTTGGCCAAAGAAGAAGCCGTCAACGTTCTTCTGGTGGATGACCAGCCGGGTAAGCTGCTCAGCTATCAGGTGATGCTGGAAGAACTGGGCGAAAACCTGGTGCCGGTGACCTCCGCCAAGGAGGCGCTTGCCTATCTGCTCAAGGCCGATGTCGCGGTGATCCTGGTCGATGTCTGCATGCCCGAGCTGGACGGCTTCGAGCTGGCCAAGATGATCCGCGAGCATCCGCGCTTCCAGAAGACCGCCATCATCTTCATCTCCGCCATCCATATGTCGGAGACCGATTTCCTGCGCGGCTATGAAGCCGGCGCGGTGGACTATCTTTCCGTCCCCGTCGTGCCGGAATTGCTGCGCGCCAAGGTGCGCGTCTTCGCCGAACTGTTCCGCAAGACGCGTCAACTGCATCAGCTCAATGCGGAGCTGGAGCGGCGGGTGAATGAGCGCACCGATGCCTTGAATGCCTCCACCGACCAGCTCAGGACCAGCGAACAGGGCCGCAGCCTGGCGCTGGCCGCCGGGCATATGGGCTCCTGGGACTGCGATTTCGCGACCGGTGCCTGGTTCTGGGACGAGGGCCAGAGCCGCATTTTCGGGCTGGAGCATGAAAGCTTCACGCCCAGCATGGAGAAGATGGCAAAATGCATCCATCCCGACGATGCCGGCCGCTTCCGCGACGCTATTGCAGGCTTGAGGCGCGACAACCCCTCCTTCGAGCTGGAATTGCGCGTGATCCGCCCGGATGCCGAATTCCGCTGGTGCCGGGTGGTGTGCGCCGGCGTCTTCAACGAGGATGACGCGCTGGTGCGGCTTTCCGGCGTCACCACCGACATCACCGAAAGGAAGGACGCGGAAGACAAACAGACTTTGCTGGCGCGGGAAGTGGATCACCGCGCCAAGAACGCGCTGGCGGTGGTGCAGGCCATCATGCGGCTGGCAAGGCGCGACAATGTCGAGGATTTCATTCACGCGGTCGAAGGCCGCATCAATGCCCTGGCCCAGACCCATGAACTCCTGTCCCGCGCGCGCTGGAAGGGTGCCGAGCTGCTGAGGCTGGTGCTCGATGAGATGGCGCCTTACCAGAGCGGGGGAGCGCAACGGGTTACCGCCATCGGGCCCAATGTGATGGTCTCGCCCGCCGACGCCCAGACATTGGCCATCACCCTGCACGAACTGGCCACCAATGCCGCAAAGTATGGCGCGCTATCGCGCGAGACGGGCCGCGTCGATGTCAGCTGGTCCTTTTTCGAGGACAGGCTGGCGCTCAGCTGGAAGGAAAGCGGCGGCCCGCCGGTCAAGGCGCCGCAAAGCAAGGGGTTCGGCACCAAGATCATCCATGCCAGTTTTTCCGACTCGCGCCGCAGCCGGGTCCATTTCGATTGGCGGCCGGAAGGCCTCATCTGCAACCTGACCATGGCCTTGGGCAGTGTCGACGGCGAGGGCCGCGAGCCGGGGCCGGCGCGTCCGGCGGAGGCGGGGCGCCGCCGCCTGCTGCTGGTGGAGGACGAACCCCTGGTCGGGGTCTTCATGCAAAATCTCCTCACCGACATGGGATATGTGGTGGGCGAGGTCTGCCGCACCCTGCCGGATTCGCTGGCCGCGGCCAAAGCCGGCGGCTTCGACGCCGCGGTGCTGGACATGAATCTCAACGGCGTCGCGGTTTATCCCCTGGCCGACTTCCTCACCGAGCGCGGGGTGCCCTTCGTCTTTGTCACCGGCTATTCCGGCGAGGTGGTGGAAAAACGCTTTGCCGGCGCGCCCTTGCTGCAGAAGCCGATCGAGGAACGCGAATTTTCCGATGTGCTGCGCACCTTGTTCCCCGGCCCCGCCAATACCGAAATGGAAAACGGCCAAAGGCGCACCGCCTGAAGCGGGCGTCAGGGCAGTTCCACCCAGGGCAGCGGCCGCCAATCGTTCATCGCGCGATAGGTCACATGCTGGCGGTAAAGATGCAGCAGCATCTCCAGCACGCCGGCCTTGTTGCCGTCCGCCACCAGCCGCTCCAGATATTTGTTGATCAGGGTCTTGGGGCTGTCCGCCGAGAGATAGACCGCGACATGGCGCGATACCAGCGTGCTTATATAGTCGGCGAAGCCCTGCTTCAGGACCGCCTTCTCCCCGCCGACAATGATGAAATGCATGCCATGGCCGCTGGGGCAATGTTCCTCGGGGATTTCCGGCGGACCAAGCACGACGATCAGGATGCCGCTCCGGTCCGGCCGCCAGGCGTCGCCCAGTTGGGGCAAGAGGCGATAGCCGCAGAGGAATCCGCGGCAGACCTCATAGCGGGTCTCGTAAATGCCGCAGCCTTTGCCGGTGCAATGCTGGCACATCACACCCGCCTGCTTGCCGAATTCGTCAATGCGCAAGGCCAGGCAGCAGACGGTGCAATCGCCGCAACTTGTCTCGGATAAGTCAGTCATGCCGGAAATATAGCAGGCGCGCCCGGGTTCGACGGTTCCGCCCTCCCCTGGGCGATGCGGCCCTGTCGAAAAAAATTGGGGGAGTCGGCGCGGCTTCCGCGCAGTTCCGGGCCGTATTCCCTTGTTTTTCATGCCTTTGCTGGCGTTTTTCGTCCCTTACCGGCCCGTCACCAGCGGATGGAGAGAGGCGGGCACGGGAAGGGGCTCGACGCGCGCCGCCGCCCGGCTATATTCCCGCCCAACCAGGCGGGCGCTTTCGATCCGCTTCTGGACGCTATGGGGTTGGAATGCGCGATTTGTCCCGCCGGTTTGTCCTTTCCTTGCCGTTTGTCGGCGCTTTGTTGGCCAAGGCGGGGACCGCCCGTGCCCAAGGTGCGGCACGTTCGTCCGCGCCCGACACGGATTGGACGCATTATGCCGCCAATGCGAAGAGCACGCGCTACGCCCCGCTTGACCAGATCAATGGCTCGAATTTCAACGACCTGGAAGTCGCCTGGCGCTTCAAGCCCGACATGCTGGGGCCGCGCCCCGAATATCAGTATGAAGCCACGCCGCTGGTGATCAAAGGCAAGCTCTATACCGTGGCGGGTTCGCGCCGCGCCGTGGTGTGCCTGGATGCCTCCAACGGCGAAATGATCTGGATGCACAGCGAGAATGAAGGCGCGCGCGGCACCAACGCGCCGCGGCAATATTCCGGCCATGGCGTCTCCTACTGGACCGACGGCAAGGGCGATGAGCGCATCCTCTATGTGACCCCCGGCTATCGCCTGATCGCACTGGACGCCAAGACCGGCATCCCGATCCGCAGCTTCGGCACTGACGGCGCGGTCGATCTCAAGCTGAATGACGACCAGAATATCGACCTGCTCACGGGCGAAGTGGGCCTGCATTCCACGCCCACCGTGATCAAGGACACGGTGGTGGTAGGGGCCGCGCATCTCTCAGGCGGCGCGCCGCGCACGGTGCACAATGTGAAGGGCTATGCCCGCGGTTTCGACGTGCGCACCGGAAGGCGCAAGTGGATTTTCCACACCATCCCGCGCAAGGGCGAATATGGCTACGACAGCTGGATCATTCCCGGCCAGGCCGAAGCCACCGGCAATACCGGCGTGTGGGGTCAGATTTCGGCCGATCCCGAGCTGGGGCTGGTCTATCTGCCGGTCGAACTGCCCACCGGCGACTACAACGGCCAGTATCGCGCCGGCAACGCGCTGTTCGGCGAAAGCATCGTGGCGGTTGATGTCGAGACGGGAAAGCGCAAATGGCATTACCAGACCGTGCATCACGGCCTCTGGGACATGGACATTCCCTGCGCCTCCGTTCTTCTCGACATCCCGGTCAACGGCAAAATCGTCAAGGCGCTGGCCCAGCCCACCAAGCAGTGTTTCCTCTATGTGCTGAACCGCGAAACCGGCGAGCCGATCTGGCCCATTCCGGAAGTGCCGGTTCCGGCCGGCAATGTGCCGGGCGAATGGTATTCGCCGACCCAGCCGGTTCCCACCAAGCCGCCGGCTTATGACGTGCAGGGCGTTTCCATCGACGACCTGATCGATTACACGCCCGAGCTGCGGGCCGCGGCGGTCAACCTGGTCAAGAATTACACGATCGGCCCGATGTTCACGCCGCCCACCATGGCGGTGGCCGGCGGCAATCGCGGCACGCTGCACGCCCCGGGCTCGAATGGCGGCACCGACTGGGCAGGCGGCTGCGGCGATCCCGAGACCAGCATCGTCTATGTCTTCTCGCAGACGGCGATTGCCACGCTGGGCGTCATCAAGAACGAGGACAAGGACGTTTCGGACTTCGATTACGTCCAGGGTCAGCCCGGCCAGCATGTGCGGCCCACATTGCCGATGGGCGGTGCACGGCCGGCCGGTGGAGGGCGGCCCGCGGCCCGGCCGATCACCGGCTCGGCGGCACCGGCCGGCCTGATCCCGGTTGCGAACACCACCGTGGCCCAGGCAGCACCGGCGCCTGCGCCCGCCCGTCCGGCCGCTGGCGGCGGCGAGGGCGGCGGGCCGGGCCTCAACGTCCAGGGGCTGCCGCTGCTGAAACCGCCTTATGGCCGCATCTCCGCGCTTGATCTCAAGACCGGGGCCATGGCCTGGCAGATCGCGCATGGGGAAACCCCGGACAATGTGAAGAACCATCCGGCGCTGCGTAACCTCAAGATTCCGCGCACCGGCCGTCCGGGCCTGGTGGGACCGATGGTCACCAAGACGCTGGTGATCTGCGGCGAGGGCGGCTTTGTCATCACGCCTTCGGGCGCGCGCGGCGCCATGATGCGCGCCTATGACAAGGCGACGGGTGAGGAAAAAGGCGCGGTCTATACCCCGGCGCCGTCGGTGGGCGCGCCGATGACCTATATGCTCAACGGCGAGCAATATATCGTCATCGGCACGGGCGGCGGCAGCACCTCCGAGGAGCTGATCGCGTTCCGCCTGCCCAGGGCCTGATCCTGGGGTTCATCGCGGGTTCATGTCCGGGGAACTAGAAGGGCCAGTGATCCTTTCGTATGTGATCCTTTCGCAGGTGGGCCTTTGGTAATGCGCGGCCTTTTGGAAAAGAGAGCAATGATGAAGAGCATGTATTTCAGTGCGGCCGCGGCCGCGATGCTGGCCGGGGTTGTTTCGCTTCAGGCGCAGCCCGCCGGCCGTTCCAGTTGGAGCGGCGTTTTCACCGCCGCCCAGGCCGATCGCGGCCACCAGCTTTTCAACGACAATTGCGCCAAGTGCCATGGCGCGACCCTGGCCGGGGACGAGATGGCGCCGCAACTGGCGGGCCCGGATTTCCTCTCCAACTGGAACGGCGAGAATGTGGCCGACCTGGTGAACCGCATCCATTCCACCATGCCGGCCGACGATCCCGGCAAGCTCAGCACCGCCCAGGCTACCGATATCGCCAGCTTCATTCTGTCGGCCAACCAGATGCCGGCCGGCACGACCGAAATGCCGCGCGACTCGCAGCTCCAGTCCCAGATTCGCATCGACGCGCTTAATCCGGCCGCCAAGTAATCGCCGGCGCGCCTATTTGGGCGGGATCTGCGGCGCCACATAGGTGGGCAACGTCACCCGGTAGACCAGCACCAGGCTGTCGGCGTTGAAGCCCGACGCATCGGTATAGGGACGGCCGACCATGAAGCCGTCCTGGGTGATGAAGTCGTTGTCGCTGCCGATGAAGAGGAAATAGTCATCGGGCGCGGCGGGATCGTTGACCGGCTCGATATCCAGGCTTTCCCATTTCTCATAAAGGTCGTTGCTGTCGTTGGGCGCGCCATTGTGCAGGCCGAAGCGGTTCAGCTGGCTGTTGTCGTTGATATCGAGGAACTTCTGATAGGCCACGGGCGTGATCGCCGGCAGCAAATTGCCGTTGGGCGCGATCTGACCGGTGGGACCGTTGTACAAACCATAGACCGAAGGGTCCGCCAGGTCCGTCGCGCCCGTGGTGTCGATCAAATCCACGCTGCGGTATTTCGAGTCGGGCGTCGCCGGGAAGGTTTCGCCCACGCTGGAGTCACGCGCCAGCACCATGAATTGATGGTCGTTGATGGCATGCAGCTCGCTCTGCGCCGCGACCAGGCTGGCGTTGCCCGTCCCGTTCGTATAGGTCGGCAATTGCACGGCGTATTCGTGGATCAGCTGCGGATGCAGGGTGTCGGTGATGCTGTACTCCAAAAGCCGGGTGTTGCGGCGGGTATGGGAGATGTCCGTAACCTTGGTGTCCTGTATCAGGGCACTTTGCAGGAGCACATACAGCTTGGTGTGGTCGGCGCTGATGGAGAGGCCCTCCATGCCCTGGTTGTTCTGGCGGCCGGAGACCGGATTGCCCAGATTGTAGCTCTCCCCGATGCCCGGCGCGTTGGCGGAGAAGTTTTCCACCGGGTTGCCGTGACTGTCGAGGCGGCGCGGGATGAAGGCTTCCGGCGGCCGGATCACATTGAGCAGTTTGCCGCCGGCGGCATAGTGGTAGACGTAAGGTCCATATTCGTCGCTGACCCAGAAAGTGCCGTCGCCCTGGAAGGCGATGCCTTCATTGTCCACGCTGAGACGGCCATTCCCGCCCGCCGGCATATCGGGGAAATTGCCATAGCCCTGGATGACCTTGATCGCGTCCTCGCCGGTGGTGGGCCTGACATAATGCAGGGCGGTCAGGTGCTTGTAGTCCATCTGGAGCTGATCTTGGGCGTTGGTCTGGGCGCCGTAAAAAGGCGTCAATCTGATCTTGAAACGCTGGGTGCGGCCGCGGAAATCCAGGGTGCCCTGGGTGTTCCAGCCGCGGTCGGGCACGCCCACCAGGATGCCGGAATAACTGCCGTCCTTGTTCTTCTTCCAGCTGTTCGGAATCACGGCCATGGCGGAGCCGATGCCGCCCAGCGTCTCGCCATATTTGTCGCGCGCATTGGATGGAACGCGCGCCACTCCCACCAGGCCCTGGCTGGTGAAGGTGCTGCCCTCGAAGGTGACACTGTTCGCCATGACCGGTTCGGCCAGGAAGGCGAACGAAAGGGCCGTGCCGGCCAGACAAAACTTCTTCAAGTCGGGAGTCATGGGTCATCCTTGCTGATTCACGGCAGGCCGCGCGAAACGAGCCCACGCAAAATTCGTGGGCCGGCGAATTGCGGCAGAGGCGCTTATAGCGGCCCGCCATGTCAGTATGGTGACTTCGAAGCGGAATCAGAACACGCGCTGATACCACATCAGCGAGAGCAGAACCGAGAGGGCCGAGAAGAAGACCGCGCCCGCCACGAAGAACACGCTGATCTCGGTTTCTTCGGATTCCTTCTGCAGCTTGGTGGTCAGCTGCTTATAGATGTTGGTGAGCTCCATGGCGCTCTGGGCGTGGTAATATTGCGCCCCCGTGATCGAGGCCATGCGCTTGAGCGTGTCCTCGTCCAGCACGGCGCGGATGGAGCGACCGTAGAAATTCACCAGCCGGCCATTGGCGGTGCCGAAGCCGATGGTGAAGACACGCACGCCGAGATTGGAGGCGATCCGGGCCGCGTCGATGGGGTCGGGCCCGGTGGTGTTGCGCCCGTCGGTCATCAACACGATGGCCGCCGATTTGTAGGAGCCCGGAGGCACCGGCGGGGGCGGCGGCTTGGGCTTGGACGCCCTGGAAGGATCAAGCGGTTCGCCGCTGGTGAACTGCTCGCCGCCAAAGCCGGGGACCATCGTGTCCACTTTGATCTGGGGGAAAATCGTCTGCAGCGATGTGAGAACCGCCGATCCTATCGCGGTGGTGAATTGCGGCTGGAGATTGTCGATCGCCTGGTCCAGCGCCTTGGTGTCGGTGGTGGGAGGTTGTACCAGGAAGGCGGCGCCGGAAAAGCCGACAATGCCGATCTTGATGGGCTGCTCGCGTTCCTGCACGAAGGTCCTGGCCGCCGCCTGCGCGGCGTTGATCCTGGTAGGCGCGACATCGGCCGCGCGCATGCTGCCCGAAACATCCATCGCCATGATGATGGTGCCGCCGCGTGAGGCCAGCGTGACCACCGCGGAAGGCCGCGCCATGGCGATAATCAGAAGACAGAGGGCCACAAGCAGCAACGCCGGCGGGATATGGCGCTTGATGCGCGACCTCGCATCCAGGCTTTGGATGATCAGCGCCAGGTGCGGAAAGCGCACCGCCATCTTCTTGCGGCGGCGAAGCAGATAGACATAACCGCCAACCGCGAGGGGGGCGATCAGCAGCAACCAAAGCATGTCTGTCCAAAGGAACGTCATCTCACCACGCTTGTTACGCTCGGAGGCCGGAGGCTGCGCATGGTGATGGTATGACTTTCAGCGTGCAAGGAAAGGGCCTTTGGCCGGATCCTTTCGTGCTGACGCCGCCGGCCGCCGGAATAATCATTTGATCCTAATGGTATTTTGGTAGAAGTGCGATTTGCAAGGCAGGCTGGCATCGGGGCGGATGGTGTGGTTTGCTATGATAAGGCCGACCAACGAGAGTCGCTCGCAAATGTTGAGGAAGCTTGGCCGGAACACAGGTTTGGGGATCGCCATCGGAGTGGCACTAGCCACGCCGGCGGGTCTTTATGCCCTTAAAGCCGCGCCTTCGCAGCCGGCGCCTGCCCGGCTCGCGTCGGGCAACGCCTTTGTTCCGGTATGTAAAGCGGCGGAAGTGGTGGATACCCGGCCCGATCCCGCCTGGGTGGGCGTCAGCTTCGCCCATGATAATTGCGAAGCGCCGCAGTTGCCGGCGCTGATTGATGGCTATGGCGCCAGCTATCAGCAGATCGTGACCGGGATGGCGGCAACGAAAAGTTACATGGCCCGGGCCGATTCCTACCAGAGATGCGTCGGCGACTTCATCGCCCTGGAAAAGGCCCAGGCGGAGAAGAGCCATAAGCCTGTGGATGCCAATCTGATTACCATCGAAAATCATCGCATCGCGGTCAGCCAGACGAACAAGAAAAAGGCCGATGCCCTGATCAAAGTCGCGATCAACGCCTTCAATGAACTTGGCAGCGAATGCCCGGATTAGCCGGAATTCGGCGGTTTCCAATAAGCTGTAAATTTTCTGGCCGGGACAGATTGCACATCTTTCATTGTGCGTATGCGAAGCGCCTGAGCGCTTGCGTGCCAACCCGGCGCATGTAAGCCTTTATCCCTAAATAATCTAGGGGCAGACAGCCCTGACATCACGGGGAGGAATGCATGAAAATCTCGCGCAAATTTCTTATGGGCGCCGGCTTTGCCGCCGTGCTGGCCTCGCTCACCGGAAGCCAAGTGGCGCAAGCGCAAGGCGAAGGCGATGTGATGGTGCCGGTTTTCGAGGCGGATGGGAATTGGCCCAAGCCGTTGCCGAATGGCTGGGTGATTGGTCAGACCATCGGTCTTTCCGCCGACAAGCAGGACAATATCTGGATCGTCCATCGCCCCGGCTCGCTGGAGGAGAAAGAAGTCTATCTCACCCGCAAGCAGGGTGATTGCTGCACGGCGGCGCCCGATGTGCTGGAATTCAGTCCCGCGGGCGATCTGATGCATCACTGGGGCAAGGTCGCCGGCCATGACTGGCCTTCTTCCAATCATGGCATCACCATTGACGATCAGGGCAATGTCTGGCTGGGCGCCAATGGCGGCGGACAGCCCGCGGCCTATGCACCGGGCAGCCAGGCGCAGTTCGATGCGGCCCGCAGTGCGCGCGGTGCCCGCGCCCAGGCCGCCAATGTCACCAGCGGCAGCGCCCCCGAACCGACCGGCGGCACAGCCTGCACCCGGGGCGAATATCACGACAGCTTCATGCTGAAATTCACCCAGGACGGCAAATTCCTGGGCGAGATCGGCAAGGCCAATGGCAGCCGGGGCAGCCTGGACAAGAATAACGTGTGCGGCGTTGCCACGATCAAGTTCATTCCGGGGACCAACGAGCTGATCGCCGCGGACGGCTATGGCAATCACCGCGTCTCGGTCTGGGATCCGGTGACCATGAAGCTGAAGCGGATGTGGGGCGCCTATGGCAAGCCGCCGACGGACCTCGTCATCCCGCATTACAATGTGAACTCGCCGCAATTCGGCAATCCGGTGCATTGCGCGATGCCCTCGAATGACGGGCTGATCTATGTCTGCGACCGCACCAACAACCGCATGCAGGTGTTCAAGACCGACGGCACTTTCGTGAAGCAGTATCCGATGGAAGTGAACACCAGGGGCGACGGTTCGGTCTGGGAAGTCGCCTTCTCGCGCGATCCGCAGCAGAAGTTCATGTACATCTCGGACGGCTCGAACGAGAAGATCCATGTCTATGACCGCGCCAGCATGAAGGAGCTTTATTCCTTCGGCGGCGGCGGCCGCCAGCCGGGGCAATTCTACGCGGTGCACTCGATTGTCACGGACTCCAAGGGCAACATCTACACCACGGAGACCTATCGCGGTCAGCGGGTGCAGAAGTTCGTCTATAAGGGGTTGCAGTCGCTCAACGCGCTGATGAAAAAAGGCGCGACCGGCAACAGCCTGGTCTTCGCCCCGCCGAAAAATTAAGCAATCCCCGGGGGGAAAGAGAATTCTCTTTCCCCCCGGTTTTTCGGTTTTTTGCGGCCCGACAAAGCGGCCGGAATCTTTCCAATCCGGGCGGAAGCCGGTAAAAAATCCCGGGATCAGGGCCTGATTTCGGGCCAGAGGCGGATTCGGGGGATGGACCGGCAAGCTCATTTTTGTGCCTGGGTGATCCTGTTTGCTTTTTTCGCCTATGGGGCGCTGGCCCAGGACAAGGCGGGCACCCATGAAGGCGTCGCGAGCTGCGGCGGCTCCGCCTGTCACGGCCGGCTGGTGCCCAGCGGCAAAACGGTGCGGCAGAATGAGCTGATCACCTGGCAGGACAAAAGCTCGGCCGCTGGGGCCCACAGCAGGGCCTGGCAGGTGCTGGCGACGCCGCGCGCCGACGCCATCACCGCCCGGCTGGGGCTGGGCCGGGCGCGAGATGCGGAGGCCTGCCTTGGCTGCCATGTCGAGACCGGCCAGATGCGCGGACCGCTTTTCCAGGTCTCGGACGGCGTTGGGTGCGAAGCCTGCCATGGCGCGTCGGGAGGCTGGCTTTCCAGCCATACCGCGGTGGGCGCCACCCATGCCCAGAATGTCGCCGACGGCCTGGTGGCGCTGGAAGTGCCCAAAATCCGCGCCGGCATCTGCCTGGATTGCCATTTCGGCAGCGCCCGGACCGGCCAGTTCGTCACCCACCAGATGATGGCGGCGGGCCACCCCAGGATCTCCTTCGAGCTCGATCTTTTCAGCGTGTTGCAGGCGCATTACGACATCGATGATGATTACGCCAAGCGCAAAACGATGGCGGGCGGCGTCAAATTCTGGTCGGTGGGTCAGGCCATGGCGGTGGAGCGGGCGCTTTCGCTTTATGCCGATGCCAATCACGGCCGCGAAGGCGCTTTCCCCGAATTCTATTTCTTCGACTGCCAAAGCTGCCATCGCCGGATCTCCGACGCGCCCAATGCGCCCATCACCGCCGAAACCAATCCGGCGCGGCCCATTCCGCCCGGCATGCCGCCCTTTGATGATGAGAACCTGATCATGCTGTCGGCGGTGGCGCACGCCGCCGCGCCCGATCTGGCGGGAGAATTCGACGCCAATGCGCGTGCCTTTCATGCCGCCCTGGCCAGGGACCGGGAAAGCGCGGCGGCGGCGGCGGACAAGCTGGCGGCGTCGGCGCGGGCGCTGGCCGACAATCTTGCCGCCCGTAATTTCAACCGCGCCGATGCCATGGCGGCGTTGCGCAATGTGCTGGAGGAATCCAATGCCCGCTATACCGATTATGCCGGCGGCGCCCAGGCGGTGATGGCCGTCGACACGCTGATCAATGCCATGGTGGGCGCCGGCCAGTTGAGCCGGCAGCAGGCGAATGGCGTGCGGCCGCAGATCGACCGGCTCTATGCCGATGTGCGCGATCCCAACGCCTGGAAACCGGCGGAATTCCGCGCCGCGATGCAAGAAGTGGCGGCGGCGATGAGGAGATTGAATTGATGCATCGTCGCGCCATAAGCTTGGCCGTAAGTGCCTGCCTGGTTTTGTCCGCTTGCGGCAAAGGCAGCTCCGGCGGCAGCGGCACAAGCGGTTCCGCGGGAGGCGGTTCGTCTGCGGGCGGCGGCACGGCCACCAGCGTCTACAGTGTTCCCGCCGCCGAGGCGTTGAGCGTGAGTGACGTGCAAAGCGTCCTCGCCGCCGGCGTGGCCGAAGCACAGGCGCGCGCCAAACCGGCGGTGATCGCGGTGGTGGACCGTGTCGGCAATGTGCTGGCGGTCTATGCCATGGCGGGCGCGCCGGCCACCGCGACGCTCAGGGCCTCAACCTCCGGCGCCAATCTGGATGCGCAAGGCGTGGTGGCGCCGGCCAGCGTGGCAGCGATCGCCAAAGCGGTCACCGGCGCCTACCTCTCCTCCGGCGGAAACGCGTTCTCCACGCGCACCGCCAGCATGATCGTGCAGCAGCATTTCCCCCCCAGCCCGGGCGCGGCGGGGCTGGAAAGCGGACCCTTGTTCGGCGTCCAGTTCAGCCAGCTTCCCTGCTCGGATTTGTCCCAGCGCTATAACGCCTCCGGCGGCGCCGCCGCCTTTATCGGCCCCAAACGTTCGCCTTTGGGACTCTCCGCTGATCCGGGCGGCTTTCCGCTTTACAAGAACGGCGTGCTGGTGGGCGGCGTCGGCGTGATGGCGGATGGCGACTACGGCTATGACACCAACATCCTGGATGTGGACAACGATAGTGACGAGAATATCGCCTTTGCCGCCGCCAGCAGTTTCGCCGCGCCTTCCGCCATCACCGCCGACCGGATCACGGTGGGCGGTACCAGTTTGCGCTACAGCGACGCAAGCAGTGCGTCGCTCAAGGTCAATCCCGCCCAGGCGCCGGCTTTCTCCAGCCTCGGCGCGGGAGCCGGCGCGCTCACGCCCGTCACCGGCTATTTCGCGGGAAGCGCGATCCTGGCGGGCCAGGCCTATGGCAGCGAGGCTTCCGGCATCCGCAAGGCCGGCAGCGCCGAATTCAACAATCCCGACGCTTTCATCTTGACCGATGGCACCGGCAATCCGCGCTATCCCGCGGTGGCGGGCAGCGATGCCGGAGATGTCACGAGTCCATTGACCCAAGCCGAAGTCACCGCGCTCCTGGAAGAAGCTTTCAAGGTGATGAGCGATGCGCGCGCCCAGATCCGCCAGCCGCTCAACAGCCGCGCCCAGGTGACGATTTCGGTGGTGGATACCCGCGGCAAGATATTGGGCATGGTGCGCTCGCCCGATGCGCCGGTGTTCGGCATCGATGTCTCGCTGCAGAAAGCGCGCACCGTGGCGTTTTTCTCGGGTGCCAAGGCCGCTTCCGATCTTGCCGCCGACCCCAGCGCCGATGTGCAGGCTTTCGTTCCCGCCGGCCGGACATTCCTCAATAATCCGTCGGCCTTCACCGGGGCGACCGCCTTTGGCGCCCGCTCCATCGCCAACCTGTCACGGCCATTCTTCCCCGACGGCCAGGACGGCAATGCCAATGGCCCGCTCTCCCGCCCGATCGCGCAATGGAGCCCCTTTTCCACCGGGCTCCAGTCGGCGCTGGTGATCGCCAATATCGGTCAGCATCTGACTTATGTGGCGACCGGCAATCCGTCATCGGCCCCCGATACCAGGGCGCGCTGCAGTTTCATTCCCGACACGCCATCGGGCCAGAACCGGCTGCAGAACGGCATCCAGATCTTTTCGGGCGCGGTGCCGATCTATCGCGGCAATGTGCTGGTGGGCGGCATCGGGGTCTCCGGTGACGGGGTGGACCAGGACGACATGATTTCCTTCCTGGGGCTTTACAATGCCGGCACGCGCACCACCAGCATCGGCGAGGCGCCCGCCGCGATCCGCGCCGACCAGATCGTGATTCCGGTCAGCGGCTCGTCCGTCAGGCTGCGCTATGTCAATTGCCCGGTCGCGCCCTTCCTCAGCACCAGCGATGCCAATGTCTGTGAGGGCAAGTGAAGCTGGTTCGCGCCTTTTTGCTTTTGACCCTTTTGGCGACGCCGGCTTTCGCGCAAGATCAACCGGCTCCCGCCGCGGACGACGCGGACGGCCGCGCCATTCCCGGCCGGCCGCGCAGCTATGAGCCGCCCGCGCCCACCCAGAACAATCCGGGTGCGGTGGAAGCGCCGCCGCCGGAAGCCTTTCCCGCCGACCAGTTTCCCGTGCCCGACCGCTGGCGCATTGTCGATGCTTTGGGTGTGGGCGGGCCCTGGTGGGACCCTTATAACCAGAATGTGCTCAAGGGCGACCGGCCCATTCTGGGCACCGACGACTGGTTTTTGAGCCTGACCGGAATTTCCGACACGGTGGGGGAAATACGATCCTTTCCAACCCCGGTCGGCGTGCAAACCACCCAAAGGCCGGGAAGCCTGGACACGTTCGGCGATGCCGACAGCGCGCTTTACAGCCAGACTTTCCTCCTGGGCGCTTCGATCTACGAAGGCTCGACCACTTTCAAGCCGCCGGAAATCGAGTTCCGCTTCACCTTGGCCTATAACATCAATTACGCGCAGGTGTCCGAGCGGCGCATCCTCTCGGTCAAGCCCAGCGCCCCCACCCACCGCACCGACAATTTCATCGGCGTGCAGGAGGGCTTTGTCGATTATCACATCCGTGACGTGGACGAGCGCTATGATTTCGACTCCATCCGCATCGGCATCCAGCCTTTCTCCACCGATTTCCGCGGCTTTCTGTTCCAGGACAACCAGCTGGGGGTGAGGCTGTTCGGCGACCGCGCCAACAACCGCTATCAATACAACCTGGCGGCTTTCGCCCGGCTGGAGAAAGACAGCAATTCCGGCCTCAACGATCTCGGCCAGGAAATCCGCAAGGACTATCTTGGCGTGGCCAATTTCTACGCCCAGGATCTGCCGGTGCCCGGATTCACCTCCGAGATCGTCGCGGTTTACAACTCCAACCGCGAAGGCAAAGACATCCATTTCGACAAGAACGGTTTTCCCGAACGCCCGGCGCTGATCGGCGACGACCGCGCCCGCGATTACGACGTGCTTTATCTGGGCGCCGGCGGTGACGGCCATATCGGCGAGGTCAATCTCACGGTATCGGGCTATGGCGCTTTCGGCCGCGACCGCAACAGCGTCTTCACCAGCAGGCCCGCCGACATAGAAAGCTGGTTCCTCGCCGCCGAGCCGTCTTACGACCTGGATTGGGCGCGGGTGCGGCTCTCCGCCCTTTATGCCTCCGGCGACGGCAATCCTTATGACGGCAAGGAAACCGGCTTCGACGCCATCTTCGAGAATCCGCAATTCGCCGGCGCCGACACCAGCTATTGGATCCGTCAATCCATTCCCTTTGCCGGCGGCGGCACGCAGATTTTCATCAACGGACGCAATGGCGTGTTGAACGACCTGCGCTCCACCAAGGAAGAGGGCCAGTCCAATTTCAACAATCCCGGTACGCTTCTTCTGGGCAGCGGGGGGGATTTCGACCTGCTGCCGGAGCTCCGGCTGTCCGCCAATATCAACCATCTCTGGTTTACCGAGACGGCGTCCGTGGAGGCGTTGCGCCAGCAAGGCTCGATTTCCAGCGATTTGGGCTGGGATTTGTCGCTGGCCGGCAGCTGGCGGCCCTTTCTGACCCAGAATATCGTATTGCGCGCCTCAGGCGCGGTGCTGGCGCCGGGCAGCGGCTTCAACGACTTGTTCACCAATTCGGAACATGCGGACCAGTATTATTCCGTGCTGCTCAATGCGATTGTGACTTTCTAGATGGGGCGCTTGACAGGCATCGCGGGTCTGACGGCGGCGGTGGTGCTCTTGTTCGGCGCCACCCGGCTTCTCGCCAGCGCGGAAGAAGAAACCCCGGTTGAGCGCACATATATAAGTGCGCCGGCGGCCAGACAGGCGGAAACCCAGGCGGAGGCTGCCAGCCAAAGCACGGGCTGCATCTCCTGCCACACCGCGTCGGATTCCGCCTCCATGCACCAGACGCCGGGGGTGGTGCTGGGCTGCGCCGATTGCCATGGCGGCAACGCCGCCATCGCCGCGCCGCCCGGTCTCGCCAAAACCGATCCTCAATATGCCGCGTTGCGCGACAAGGCCCATGTGCTGCCGCGCTATCCCATCACCTGGAATTATCCCAGCTCGGCCAATCCCAAGGAGAGCTATACCCTGCTCAACCGCGAGGCGCCGGACTATATCCGCTTCGTCAATCCGTCCGACTACCGGGTGGTGCGCGAAGCCTGCGGCGCCTGCCATATGCAGGAGATCCAGGCGGCGGAGCGCTCGCTGATGGCGAGCGGCGCCATGTTCTACGAAGGCGCTTCCTACAACAACGGCATCCTGCCCTTCAAAAGCGGCATCCTGGGCGAGGCTTACACGCGCGACGGCAAGCCGGCCAAGATCGTTTCGCCCGGCGCGCCGCCCGGCACGGTGACGGCGGACCAGAAAGCACGCGGCGCGTTGCCTTCGCTGATCCCATTGCCGACCTGGCAGGTGGTGCCGCCGGCCGACATTTTCCGGGTGTTCGAGCGCGGCGGGCGCAATGCCGGCACGGAATTCCCCGAGATCGGCCTGCCGGATTCCGGCGGCTCGCTGGAAAAGCTGGAAGAACCCGGCCGCCCCGACATCAAGCAATCCAATCGCGGGCCGGGCACCGGTTCGCGGGTGGCGATCCCGGTGCTCAATATCCACAAGACCCGGCTCAACGATCCTTTCACCTGGTTCATGGGCACCAACGACCAGCCGGGCGATTACCGCCAGTCGGGCTGCGCCGCCTGCCATGTCGTCTATGCCAATGACCGCGAACCGCGCGAAAGTCTGACCTACGCCCAATATGGCCGGGACGGCAAAAGTATCACCGTCGATCCCACCATCAGCAAAGATGAGTCCGGCCATCCGCTCAAACATGAATTCACCCGCGCGATCCCCACTTCGCAATGCATGAACTGCCACATGCACCAGCCCAACATGTTTTTGAATTCCTATCTGGGCTACACCATGTGGGATTACGAATCCGATGCGCCCGCGATGTGGCCCAAGGCGCAGAAATATCCCACCGCGGAAGAGATGCGCAAAGTGCTGGACCGCAATCCGGAAGGCGCGGCGCCGCGCGGGAATTGGGCGGATGTGGATTTCCTGCGCAATGTCCACGACCTCAATCCGCAATTGAAGGATACCCAATTCGCCGATTATCACGGCCATGGCTGGAATTTCCGCGCCGTGTTCAAGCGCGACCGGGACGGCAATCTCCTGGACGAGAAGGGCAATATCGTAGCTCCCGACGATCCCGAGAAATTCCGCAAGAAAGGCGAGGGGGCTTTCGTGCCGCCGGGCGTCAATCCCGGCAAGGCGGTGCATCTGATGGACATCCATGCCGAAAAAGGCATGCAGTGCGCCGATTGCCATTTCGCGCAAGACAGTCATGGCTCCGGCCTGATCATGGGCGAAGTGGCCAATGCGGTGGAGATCGGCTGCAAGGATTGCCACGGCAGCATCAGCGCCTATCCCAATTTGCGCACCTCGGGCCCGGCCGCGGCGCCGCAAGGCAGCGATCTTTCCCTGCTGCGCAATCCCGACGGCAACCGGCGCTTTGAATGGGTTGAGAAGGACGGCCGCCAGGTCCTGATCCAGCGCTCCATCGTCGATCCCAAGCTCACATGGCAGGTCAAGCTGGTGAAGGATTCGGTCGATCCTTCCAGCCCCGACTACAACGCCAAGGCGGCACGGGCAAAACTCATGTCGCGCACCACAAGCGATGGCAAACAGTTCCAATGGGGACCGGGAATTCCGGCAAGCGACCTGGCGCACAAGGACGGCGAGATGGCCTGCTTCGCCTGCCACACCTCCTGGACGCCCTCCTGCGGCGGCTGTCATTTGCCGATCGAGGCGAACTGGAAGACCGACAGCCACAAATATGAGGGCATGACCACGCGCAACTACGCCACCTACAATCCCCAGGTGGCGCGGGACGACATGTTCCAGCTGGGCATCCATTCCACCGTGAAAGGCCATGAGATCGCGCCGGTGCGCTCCTCCTCCGCCCTGGTGTTGTCATCCACCAATATCAACCGCGACCGCATCTATGTGCAGCAGCCGCCGATTTCCTCCATCGGCTTTTCCAGCCAGGCTTTCGCGCCGCATTTCCCGCACACGGTGCGGACCAGCGAGACCAAGACATGCGAGGATTGCCATGTCTCCGCCGCCAACGACAACAATGCGATCATGGCGCAGTTGCTGCTGCTCGGCACCAATTTCGTCAATTTCGTCGGCCTCAATGCCTGGACCGGGCTGGAAGGCGGGGTCGAAGCCATCCGGGTGACGGAATGGAACGAGCCCCAGGCCGTGTTCGGCTCTTACCTGCAGAAATATGCCTATCCCGATTATTACAAAATGCATGTCGAACAGAACAAGCGCGAGCTGATCGACTGGCGGCGCGGCGATATTCTGGGCAAGGGCGACACCAATGTCGAGGATATCGGCAATGTGAACGAATCGACGCAAGACGCGGTCAACTGCCTGCAGCTGCGCGGCGAATATCTCTATGTCGCGGAAGGCAAGGGCGGCTTCAGGGTCTTCGACGCCGCCAGCATCGCCAACAAGGATGTCTCCCAGAAGCTGATCACCGCGCCTTTCTCGCCGCTGGGCCAGGACATGCATGTGGCCTCGCGCAACGCCACCTGCATGGCGCTGGCGACCGACCAGTCCATCGCCCCCTTGCGGAACACCGCCGAGATGCGGGCGATGAACCAGGAGCAGCCTTTCCACCCCATCTACAATTACGCGGTGATCACCGACTCCGAGGAGGGCCTGATCCTGGTGAACATCAACACGCTGGCCGACGGCGAGCCGCGCAACAACAATTTGAAGCGCGCCCTGACCTGGAATCCGGACGGCGTGCTCAACGGGGCGCGGCACATCACGCTGGCCGGTTATTACGCCTATATCGCCACGTCCGCCGGCCTGGTGGTGGTGGATTTGGACGATCCGCTGAAGCCGAAAATCGCCGCCACAGTGGCGCTGCCCGGCATGCGCGCCTCGGCCCTGCAATTCCGCTACCTCTTTGTCACCGATGCGCGCGGGCTGGAGGTGCTGGATGTGACCAGGCTCGACCAGCCCAGATTGGTGGAAGGCGCCGCGCTGGCGCTTCCCGACGCGCGGCGGGTCTATGTCGCGCGCACTTATGCCTACATCGCCGCGGGACAGGACGGACTGGTGATCGCGGATGTGAAAAATCCGGAAAAGCCCAAGCTCTATTGGCGCCAGCCTTTCGAAAATGCCGACACCAGGGACGTGATCGTGGGCTCGACCAACGCCTCGCTGTTCGCTTATGTGGCGGATGGAAAAAATGGCTTCAAGGTGTTGCAGCTCACCAGTCCGGAGAGCCAGCCCAATTTCTATGGCTTCTCGCCGCCGCCCAAGCCGGAGCTGATCGCCTGGGCCCATACGCCGACGCCGGCGCTGGCTTTGTCCAAAGGCCTGGACCGCGACCGGGCGGTGGACGAAACCGGCCACCAGATCGCGGTGTTCGGCCGGCTGGGCTCGCGGCCCTTCACCAGGCCGGAAATGGAGCGTTTCTTCATCGATTGGACCGGCAAGCCCTATCGCGTTTCCAACGAGCCCGCGCCGGATGATTTTGTCGGTAGCAGGCGTCCGGTGACGTCACTTCCGCCGGAAGGGAACGGTGTAGGTCACGGCGGGCGCAAAGTCGCCAGCAACGCCGGCATGGACCGAAAGCGCGTGACCGTCCCAGGCAAATAACGTAAAGCCCGGCGGCTCCTCGGTGAGGATTTCCCGCCCGTCCGGGACATAAAGATCGACCGGCGAGAGATCGAGCGTGAGCTGGATCGAGGTGGCGGGCGACACCGACACCAATTGTCCCGCGAAGATGCCGTGATAGGCGCGATGCATATGGCCGGCGGCGAGTGTCAGAATCTGGCGCTTGCCGCTTAGAGTTTCGGCAAGCCGGGTCAGCCAGGGTGTGTCACGCGGTTCATCCATCCAGGGAATGAAGCTCGGGATGGGGGGATGATGCAGCGCCAGGATAGTGGGCGCATGCGCCGCTTCTTCCAGCGCCTGTTGGAGCCATTGCGCGCGCTTTTCGCAAAAGCCGCCGCCGTCCCGGCCTTCCTCCAGGGTATCGCACATGACCAGCCTGAGGTTTCCGATGGTGACGGCGTATTGGATAAAACCGTTTTCATCCGCCGGCACCGAAGGAAAGCAATCGCGAAAGGCCTGCCTGCGGTCGTGGTTGCCCAGGCCGAAATGGAGCGGGATTTCGGCGCCTGCCAGGATCCGGCGCAGGCTTTCATATTCCGCTTTCTCGCCATGATCGGTAAGGTCGCCGGTGAGCAGGATCGCCGCCGGCCGGGGCTTAAGGCGGTGAATGGCGTTCAGCGCCATGCGCAGCCGGTTTTCATTGCGCGCCGCGCCGTCATGCCCGGTGGAAATATGAATGTCGGTGATCTGGGCGATGGTCAGCATGCCCGGCTACTCCTTGCCCGCCTCAGCCAGCGATACCGGCATCGGGCGGCCGGTATCGTGGAAGCCGTGGCACTCGGCGCAGTCCGTTCCGGCGGCCGCCGCTGCCTGGCTTTTGCTTTTGCCATGACAGCTATCGCAGGTGGCGATTCCGGGCAACAGCAGGTCCGCAGCCTGCCCGGAATCGCGGGCCTTGTGGCAGCTTTCGCAAGCGGGCGCGCCATGCGCATCCTCGCGGTGCTCTTTTATATTATGGTTGAAGGCGCCGTCGGGCAGATAGCGGTCCGTCAGGTGCACCGGCGCGATCCCGAAGGCAAGGCTCGCGGGCTGGGCCGGAGGCAGGACGGTGTGGCATTCAAAACATGTGCCGCCCGCCTGGAACGCCTGGCGCACGCCCGCTGCCACCCGCTCCGGCACGGAGATGGCCGCCGATGGCGCCGCCTCTCCCGGCCGGCGGTTGAATAGGGCCGGAGCGGACTGGGACTGATAATAAGCCCGCAGCGCCGCCACCACCTGGTCGGGATGGCCGTGCGGCAGCAATTTGAGATCACGGCCGGACCCGGCAAAAGCCAGGGTGTGGCACTGGGCGCAGTCACGCGTCATCTGGATAGGGAGAAAGCCCTGGCCGTTGGCATCGGCATGGTGGCAATTGCTGCACGCCAGCGGCGCGCCATAACCGGGGGTTTCCCCGGCCATCCGCGCCACGGCGCCGTTTGCCGCCAGATGCTCCTGGTGGGAGAATTTCAGGCCGGAATTTTCAGAAGGATGCCGGCTGAGCGCGATCCGTTCCAGCCGCGGCTTGCCGTCGGTGAAAGCGACCGTGACCAGGGGCCGGAAATCGGGGTGGCGTTTCCAGTCCGGCACATCGGGGATTTTGCTGTCGGGCAGCCGCCGGCTCATACCGGCATGGCAGCCGGCACAGTCGTTGCGGACAAGTTCTTCCTCGGTGACGTGCGGCGGCGCGCCGCCGGCGGGGGCCGCTCCCGAGCCCACATGTTCGGTGTGGCAGCTGGCGCAGCGATTGTTGGGATGGTCGAAATTGTGAGCGAACCAGTCGGTGACACGCCGGCCGAGATTGGCGGCGGGAGGCGCGGCGCGCCACAACCGGTCCGCCGGCGCATGGTCGCGCGCGGGTTGCGGCGGAAAGGGGCTGCCTTGGCTGCGCATGTCGCTCGCCAGGCGCAGGCCGGCATTTTTGTCCAGATCGGCGCGGTGGCAGGACAGGCAGGCCTGGTCGCGCACCGCGACAAAAGCCTCCTGGTGGCAGGCCTCGCAATTGCCTTCCAGGAAATGATGGCCGGGCGAAAGCGGCCCGCTTGACCATTGGCGGGTGGCGCTCCTGTCGCCGATGCGTGCCTCGCGGGTGAAGAACTGGCCCATCGGCAGGGCCAGGCAGAAGAGCAGGATGGCCAGAAGTCCGATCCAGGCGGCGCGGCGCTGGCTGAACAACGCCGATTTGAGGGAAAAACCGCCATCCTTTTCCTGCCGGGCGGCGGCGATGCTTTCCCGCGCCGCCACCACGACCAGGACTTCTCCGGCTTCCTCGCCGGGCTCAAGGGTGATGACATGGTCGCCAAAGCCCAGCCTGGGCATCTCGATGACGGCAAGCTCGGCCCATCCGAAAAAAGCGCCGTTATATTCGAACTCCGCGCCTCCCAGCGTTTGCACCGCCACCCGTCCGGCGCCGCCGTCCCGCAACACCGCGTGCCGCAGATTCACCGCCAGGTCGGGAAGCTGGATGTCGCAATCGCTGCCGCGCCCGATCACCGGCTCCGCCGACGCCAGGATGCGGCTGCGCACAATATCGCCGCCTCCGGCCCGGCGCGTGATCTGGCGAAGGATGAAGCGCAAGAGGAAGCCTCACCAATAAAAGAAGACGCTGACGATGTGTGCGGTCAGGGCGGCGATCAGGGCGAAGGTGGCGGGAACATGGATGTAAAGCCACACCTCCAGCCAGCTGCGCAACTGGATATGGCGGCGGGCTTTCTTGAGCACCGCTTCCTTTTGCTCCAGAAGGTGGATCACCCGCTCCAGGGCGGCGGCTTCGGGGCCGTCAGTCATCGTCTCCCGCGTCCGGGTCAGCCGGGTGCGCGCGACCGTGGTGGGGCAACGGCGCTGGCGTCCGCTCAGGCGCTGCCAGAGATTGCCGCCGATGCGGGTCTTTTCCAGCGAGCTGCGCACCAGCTGGGCGGTGCTTTGGCCCAGGGGACGGGCGGCTTCCGCCAGCCTTCCGTCCAGGGAGCGGATCATCTCCTGCATCTGCTTCTGGGTGGTTTCGCCGCGATTCTCGCTGAGCTTCTGCGGCAGGTAGTTGTAAACGATCACCCCGAAAACGCCGGAGAGGATCACCAGCATCATCAGCGCATAGGCCAGGGTGTGGATATTCCAGCCGAACTGGAAACCGCTATGCAGGCTGACGATCACGATCAGGGAAAGGCCGAGATAGACATGGGCGGAGACCCAGGCCTTGAGCGACCAGCTGCCATCGGTCATGGCGCGCTTGCGGATGCCGAGCGCGGCCAGCCAGAGGATCAACAGCGCCCCAATCGTGCCGGTGGTATAGCCGAACCAGGTGCCGCCCATATGACGCAGCCGGAAGCCGGGCCGGCCTTCCAGGAAATCAAAGGCGGCGACCACCAGGATCAGGAGCGCGGTGGCGATTTTCAGCCAGCGATATCCGGCGTAACGCAGAAAGCCCTCATGCTTGGCGTGGGCGGCCCGGGTGCGGAACTGAACCTGCTTTTGGATCAGGGTCACGCGCGTCCCCGCACTTGCACCACCTCCAGGAATTCCTCGGGCGAGACGCGGATCGCCGCGCCGGTGGGGCAGGCCTTGACACAGGCCGGCCCGCCGCTCTTGCCTTTGCACATGTCGCATTTGATGGCGACTTTGGCGGTGCCTTCCTGGGTGTGTTTTTTCTTCCAGGCCTTGTCCGGCTCGCCCGGTCCCGGCCCGGTGCCGAACAAGAGCCAGGAAAGCAGGCCGGGCTTTTCCTCCGGCACCGCATCCATGCGGATCACGCCATAGGGGCAGTTGCGCTGGCAATTGCCGCAACCGATGCAGGTTTCGTCGATAAAGACTTCGCCGTCCGGCCCACGATGAATGGCGTTGGGCGGGCAGTCGGTCATGCAATAGGGATGCTCGCAGTGCCGGCAGGAGGTTGGCACATGCAGATGGGCATAGGTGCGGCCGGCCTCGCGATTGAGGCGTGAGAGGCCGTCATGGCTGTCGGCGCAGGCGCGCTCGCAATTGTCGCAGCCGATGCAGAGCTTCTCATCGATCAAAAGCGCATCGGTGGCCTCGCCCATGCCCTGGTCCACCAGGAATTCGGCTACGGCGCTGTACATGTCCACCACGCCGCCGAATTTGCGCTTGCGGTTTTCGATGAAGCTGTTGATGGCGCGGCGCATCGCCATGTCGGATTCGAGCTTGGCGCGGAGCAGGGGCTTGCGGTTGAGGAGGGCGCGGAAGAGATCGCCATCGAGCCGGACCACCTCGGAGCGGACGGCGGCCCGCACGGTGGCGGTGCGCCTTCCGCCGTCGATCAGCGCCATCTCGCCGAAATAGGAGCCGGCCGGGATATAGGAGAGGAACACCTGCCTGCCGCCGATCGCTTTCTCCACCGTCATGCTGCCGGAGCGCACGACAAAGATGTCATAGCCCTCCTCGCCCTCGCTGACCACGGCGTCGCCGGATTTGATTTCCCTCACCGCCGCCGCCGCCAGCACATCCTGGATGTCCTCCCGCGACAGGCCTGAGCCGAAAATCTGCAAAAGCTGGCGCTCGGTGGTGATGCGGTTGACCGTATCCTTGGCCTCCTTGACCGAGGCCATCAGCTTCAAGGCCGCGGTCCTGGGAATCTCGATCACGATGCAATCCTTGCCGGCGCGCACGGTGGCGCCGCGGCGGCGGCCCGAGATCAAGCCCACTTCGCCGAAGATCGAGCCCTTGCCGATCGGCACGGTCACCGAGGGATCACGCGGATTGACTTCCACTTTGACCGAGCCCGAGGCGATGCCGAACAGGGAGGAGCCCGTCATGTTGCGGCGGAAAATCACGTCGTTGTCCTTGAAGACCCGGACATTGCAGTCGAGCAGGAATTCGCGCATTTGAAGCGGCGAGAGGCCGCGCAGGATTTCCACTTCGCTTCTGAGGAATTCGATCCATTCCGCCACGCTTTTGCGCAAGGAAAGGCCTTTCAGCCGGCCCTCCAGGATCGGTTCGTCCGCCGGCTTCAAAAGCGTGTTGCCGGCGATATATTCCACCACGTCATAGCCCTGGTTCATGCAATGCTTGATCAGGGGATAGCCGGCGAGTGCTCCGATCACATAGATCCCGGGCACGCTGGTCTCGAAAGTGGGAGAGAGTTGCGGGAAAGCCTCGCGCGCCTCGCTGGTGAAGCGGATGCCGGCGGATTCGACGAATTTGCGCGGCGCCGCCGAACCCATGCGCGCGATCACCCGGTCGCAGGCAAGGCGGGCTTCGCCGTCGGGAGTTTCCACGTTGATCCAGCCCTTTTCGATCTTGGCCGGCGTGGCCGAGCTCAGGATGGAAAGCCGGCCGGCATCGCGTGCCGCCATCAGGTCCTTGACATTGGCGTCCTTGGCCTTGGCGAAATCCGCCGAACGGTTGACCAGGGTGACGACATTGCCCTGGGCGGCGTCCGCCACCAGGCCCAGCGCATTCTCGATGCCGGCATCGCCGCCGCCGATCACGAAAATATGCTCATCGACATATTCCGCCGGGTCGTCGAGCTGGTACTGGACATGGGGCAGGGCGGCGCCGTCGCATCTGAGCAGATTGGGATTGCCCTGGGTGCCGATGGCGAGGATCACGGTTTCGGCGGCGATGACTTCTCCATTGGTGAGCGTGACGGTGAAATCACCTTTGGCGCCGGCGATCGCCCTGGCTTCGGCGCGGTAACGGATATTGATTCCCGCCTCGCGCGCCTGGCGGTTCCACAGTTCCAGAATCGCCTCGCGCTTGCCGGGGGCAAAACCCGCATCGGCCCTGAGCACCAGTTGGCTGGGCGTGGCCATGATGTGCTTGCCGCGCTGATAGCGGAAAATCGTGTCGGAGAGATGGTCGGTTTTTTCCAGCAGGACATGGTCGAGCTTGAGCGCGGCGGCGTGCATGGCGGCGCTCATCCCGGCCGGGCCGGAGCCCAGAATGGCGATCTTGAATTTTTTCGACACGCGAAATCCCGCCCTGAATCCGGCCCGCTTATTTAGTTATTTCATGTCCCGGCGGGGTAAGCTAGGGTTCGCACAGGCCGGGTGGACAGCCGAAAATGACTGCGGAAATCGGACAATTGGCGCTGATTTTGGCGTTCGTGCTGGCCCTGGTGCAATCGAGCCTGCCCCTTTATGGCGCAGCGCGGGGTGAGCCCGCGCTGATGGCGTTGGGGCGCGCCGCCGCGCTCCTGCAACTCCTGTTCGTGGGCGTCGCCTTTTTCAGCCTGGCGGCCGGATTCCTCGGCATGGATTTTTCCATTGCCCTGGTTGCCCAGCACAGCCACTCGACCCAGCCCGCGATCTATCGCTTCGCCGCCACCTGGGGCAGTCATGAGGGCTCCATGATCCTCTGGGTGCTGATCCTGGCCTTGCAGGGCGCCACCATCGCGCTCTTCGCCAACGGCTTGTGCGAGAGCCTGCAGGCCCGGGTGCTGGCGGTTCAGGGCATGATCGGCGCGGCCTTTCTGGGCTTCTCGCTTTTCACCTCCAATCCCTTCTTGCGCCTCATGCCGGCGCCGGCCGACGGCATGGAACTCAATCCGCTGCTGCAGGATCCCGGCCTGGTTTTTCATCCGCCCATGCTCTATCTCGGCTATGTCGGATTTTCCTCGGCCTTCTCTTTCGCCATGGCGGGGCTGATCGAGGGCCGGGTGGATGCGGCCTGGGCGCGCTGGCTGCGGCCCTGGATTCTGTTTTCCTGGATCTGTCTCACCGCCGGCATCGCCATGGGCAGCATCTGGGCCTATTACACACTGGGCTGGGGCGGCTGGTGGTTCTGGGATCCGGTGGAGAATGCCTCCCTGATGCCCTGGCTGATGGGCACGGCGCTGCTTCATTCCAGCCTGGCCTTGGAGCGCCGCGGCGCGCTGGTGAGCTGGACCATCCTGCTCGCCATCCTCACTTTCTCGCTGAGCCTGGTGGGAACTTTCCTGGTGCGCTCCGGCGTGCTCACCAGCGTGCATGCCTTTGCCGTCGATTCTCAGCGCGGCGTTTATATCCGGGGCATTCTCGCGGCGGTCACCGGCAGCGCGCTGCTGCTTTATGGCTGGCGGGCGCCCCGGATGAAAAGCGGCGCGATGTTCGCCCCCCTGTCGCGGGAGGGCGGCATCACCATCAACAATCTGTTTCTGCTGGCGGCGACCGCGACCGTGTTCCTGGGCACTTTCTATCCGCTGTTTGTGGAGATACTCGGCGGGGCCTCGATTTCGGTCGGCGCCCCTTACTACCAATTGACCTTTGTGCCGATCTTCGTGCCGCTGCTGCTGCTGGTGAGTTTCGGCCCGATGCTGAATTGGAAACGTCACGAATTGCGCGATGTGGTGTTTCGCTTGCGCGGGCCCATCGGATTGACGCTGCTGGCTTTGCTGTTGGGCGTGCTGGCGTTCGGCGCGGCACAGATTCTCACCGCCTGCGGCCTGGCGCTGGGCCTGTTCCTGATTGCCGGTGCCATCGCAATCCCGGCGCGCTACTGGCGGACGAGCCAGAGCATGGGCGGTGATCTCCGCCGCTTCCTGCGCGCCATGAAGCTGGCGGTGTGGGGGATGACGCTGGCCCATGCCGGGCTGGGCGTGACGGTGATCGGCATCACCGCGGTCAATTCCTGGCAGACCAGCAAGGTGCTTTCCATGCGGCCCGGCCAGACGGTGGAGCTGGCGGGGGCGCAGGTCACGCTCGATTCCGTGCAGCAGGTGCTTGGACCCAATTATCAGGCCAACCAGGCGCGCTTCACGGTGGCCAGCCATGCCGGCACGCGGGTTTTGACCTCGGAAACGCGGCTCTATCCCGACAGCGGGACCAGCACCACCCAGGCCGGCATCGGCACCGGCTTCCTGGGCAACGTTTATATCGCCATTGGCGAACAAAGCGGCGATGGCGGGCTGGTGGTGCGCATGTGGGACCATCCGCTGGTGAACTGGATCTGGGCCGGCGCCTTCCTGATGGTGCTGGGCGGCATGGCCTCGCTGAGCGACCGGCGGTTCCGGCTCGCGGCGGTGAAACGCGCCGGCGTGCCCGCCATCGTTGAGGCGGCGGCATGAAGCGGCTGTTATTCCTTGCGCCGGTTGCGCTGTTCGGGCTGGTGGTGGCCGCTTTTGTCCTGGGCCTGCATCATGATCCGGCGCAATTGACCTCGGTGCTGATCGACAAGCCCTTGCCGGCTTTCGAACTGCCGTCGGTGCGAGCCAACGACAGCGGATTAAAGACCGCCGACTTTCGCGGTGAGCCGATGCTGCTCAACGTCTTCGCCTCCTGGTGTGTCTCTTGCCGTGATGAACATGGCCTTCTGCTGCGGATGAAACAGGAGGGCGTGCGCATCAATGGCCTGGATTGGAAGGACGATGCGGCGGCGGGGGCGCAGTATCTCATCCAGGATGGCGATCCTTATGCGCTGGCGGGCAATGACAAAAGCGGCCGCGCCGGAATCGATCTGGGCGTGGCGGCGGTGCCGGAAACCTTTGTCGTCGATGGAAAAGGCAGGGTGCGTTACAAATTCATCGGCCCGATGGCGGAAGAGGATTGGAACAAGACCATCATGCCACTGCTGCAGCGGCTGAAGGCTCCGTCATGAAATTCCGCCGGCTTCTGTTCGGTGTTGCCGCAGCCGCCCTGTCGTCACCGGCTTTTGCGGTATTGCCCAGCGAGCAATTGGCCGATCCCCAATTGGAGGCGCGGGCGCGCGCGATCAGCCAGGAACTGCGCTGCGTGGTCTGCCAGAACCAGACCATCGACGATTCCAATGCCGACTTGGCGCATGATTTGCGGGTGCTGCTGCGCCAAAGGCTCAGCGCCGGCGACAGCGACGCCCAGGCTGTGGATTTCATCGTCAAACGTTACGGCGATTATGTGCTGTTGAGGCCGCCCTTCAAGCCCGAGACCATGATGCTGTGGCTGGGGCCTTTGCTCTTCCTGGCGGCGGGTGGGGCCGGCGTTGCATTCTATCTGGGCACGCGAAATACCCCGACGGAGGCCTTCACGGCGGAAGAAGAGGCCCGGCTGCATGCCTTGCTGGGGGATGACGCGGCATGACGCTTTGGATCGTGCTTACGGTGATGATCGCGGTGGCGGCTTGCGGCCTCACCATACCGCTGGTGCGCCGATACGACAGCGCGCAGATGTGCGCCACCTCACTGGACGTGTTGAAGGGACAATTGGCCGAGGTGGAAAGCCAGATGGCGACGGGCGCGCTGGCGGAAGGAGAAGCGCAGAATCTGGCCACGGAAATCAAGCGCCGCATCCTGGCGGAAACGCGTGACGCGCCGTCGTCGTCCCGGCCGCTTCCGGCCGGGCTGATGCCGGGCCTGGCGTTGGGGCTGGTGGCGATTGTCGCGCTGTCGGCCACCGGCCTTTATGCGGTGATGGGGCATCCGGAAACCTCACCGGCTGGCGTGACTTCTTCCACGCCGCCATCTGAGCAGGCGGGGCAGCATCCGATGGGCGATGTCGGCAGCATGATCGCGGGGCTGGAGAACAAGCTGGCGCAGAATCCCAAGGACGCGGAAGGCTGGCAGATGCTGGGCTGGTCCTATCTGCGCACTGGGCGCGCGGCCGATGCCGTCAAGGCCTATGCCCGCGCCGTGGCCCTCGATCCCAAGAACGGCGACTATCTTTCCGCGGAAGGGGAGGCGATGGCCCAGGCCGATGGGCGTGTCTCCGATGCGGCGGCGGAGATTTTCCGCCGCGCCGCCGCCGCCGATCCCGCCGATCCGCGCACGCAATACTTCCTGGCGATGTACAAGGACCAGCAGGGCGATCATGCCGGCGCCATGACGGATTGGATCGCGCTGATCAAAAGCGCGCCGCCGGATGCGCCCTGGCTCACCCAGGTCCGCTCCTATGTCGAGAACCGCGCCAAGGAAGAGGGCGTGGATATTTCCAAGCGGCTGCCGTCCGCCGCGGCCACGCCTTCTCCGGCGCCGGGTCCCACCCAGGCGCAAATCGCCGCCGCCGGCCAGATGAGTGACAGCGGCCGCCAGGCGATGATCGCGGGCATGGTGGACAAGCTGGCGGCGGAATTGAAAGCCGATCCGCGCAACGCGGATGGCTGGGTGCAGTTGATGCGGGCGCGCATGGTGCTGGGGGAGAAGGACCAGGCGGCGGCGTCTTACCGCGATGCCCGCAAGGCCTTTGCCGGTCAGCCGGCGCAACTGGCGGCGCTGCGTCAGGCGGCGCAGTCGCTGTCCATTCCGGAATAGCGGATTTCCGCCACCTGTCTTCTGCCGTCGTGGCGGTCGAGCTGGACGACGACATCGATCACGCGGCGGACATAAGCCTTGATCTTCTCCCAGTCGAGGTCGAGCCCCGCGGTCATGGCGAGCAGCGCGATCTGGTCGATGGCGCCTTCGGGATTGTCGGCATGAACGGTGGTGATGGAGCCGGGATGGCCGCTATTGACCGCGCGCAGGAAAGCGAAGGCTTCCGGACCGCGCAGTTCCCCCAGCAAAATGCGGTCGGGGCGCATGCGCAGAGCGGCGGCAACCAGGTCGCCGGCATCGATGCGGGCCTCGCCCATATCGCCCTTGACCGCGATCAGGCCCAGCGCATTGGGGCGCTCCAGCCGCACTTCCGGCGCATCCTCGATGGCGATCAGCCGCTCCTGCGAAGAAATTTCCCTGAGCAGCGCATTGAGCAACGTGGTTTTGCCGGTGGAAGTGCCGCCGCTGATCACCATGGTCTTGCGGCAGCGGACCGCCAGTTTCAGGAAGGCCGGGATGTCGCCCGCCCGGAGCAGCGCCGACAGCCTTGCATCATTTTCGGGCTTGGGACGGGGTTGGTTTGGCGTGAACAGGCCCAGGCCCGCGAGTTCATCGAGGGAAAGATCGGAGATCACATGTTTGCGGATCGCCAGCGCCGTGCCGGCGCGCGTTGCCGGCGGAACGATCACCTGCACCCGGCTGCCGTCCGGCAGGGTGGCGGAGAGCAACGGCTGCTCGCGATTGACGCCTTGGCTGCTGGCCGCCGCGATCTGGCGCGCGAGCCGGGTGAGCACGATCTCGGTGACATGCGGCGCCGGCGCCGATGCGAGCGCGCCGCCGGTGGTTTCGATCCAGACTTCGCCCGGCCGGTTTATCAATATGTCGGTGACATCCTCGCGGGTGAGCCAGGGCGCCAGCGCCGAAAGATAGGCGTCGAGATAAAGCCCCGCGGTCACGGCGTTGCCGTCCCGGAACTCAAGTTGCTGAAATCCAGGTCGCGGGTGACGAACACCTGCAGCGGCGTGCCCTGCGGCACCTTGATGGTGACGGGAATGTCGATCTGTTTCTGAAGCGCGATGCTGGCGACCTGGCTCGCCTGCTGGGAAGAGCCGATGATGATGGCGGTGTCGGTGGTGCGGTCGGCCAGCCGGTCCAGCCCGGCCGACATCACCGAAAGCAGGATGGCGCTGCCGAAACGCTCGAAGAAATGGGTGTCGGTCTCGCCGTCCAGGCCGCCGCGCCCCAACTGGTCGGTGGCGGGCGAGCCGATATCGACCGAAATTCCGTCGGGCGTCAAAAGCCGCGACCACACCACAAAGGCGCGGGTCTGGCTCAGGGCCACCGCGCTTTTGTATTGGCCGATCAGCTTGGTGCCGCGCGGTATCAACACGGTGGTGCCGTCAAAGCCGCGTATGTCGCGGCTGACCACGGCGCGGACAAAGCCCGGCAGGTCGGAATTGATCGCGGTCTCCAGGATGGCGGGGATCACCGTGCCCTGCGGCGCGATGCGCGACATGCTGTGCAGCTGGGTGGCATGCGCCACATCCACGCCGCCCGCCCCCACCCGGGCGGAGAATTTTTCATCGGGGGTGAGTTTGTCGTCGCTGGCACCGGACGGGGCTGGGGCTCCCGCCGCCGTTGTGGTCACAGTGGCTGAAGCCTGTGCCGGCGGCGCCTGGCTGAAATCCACCACCAGGGCCGGGGCGCGGTAGTCCGGCGCCGTTTGGGCCGGCGGTGCGGGCCGGCCCGACGGTGCCGCTTGGGTGGCGTCAATCACCGCGGCGGCGGGGACCGGCACCTGGGCGATGCGTTGCGGCGTTGGCGCCGGCTTTTTGGCTTCGCGGGCGCTGCTGAGCGAGAGGAACGTCACCACGCCCAACAAAACCAAGCCGGCAAAAGCCAGCATCGGACCGAACACCGGACGCGGGCCTGCCAGGCCCGGATGGATTTTGGCGTCGCGGGCAAAAACCGGGCTTCGCGTGAATTCCTTTGCGATTTTGTTCACAGGCATAGCAGCCAACAGGATTTGGGCCGCGGTTTGGGACTCTCCGGGCCCGGCTGCGGCAGCCTGAAGCCGTCATTGTAGATGGTGGTGGCGTCTTTGCCCTGGCGCAGGACAAAGCCGCGCGCGACACGATCCACGGCTAAAAAGCCGCCGCGCATATAGGAATTGACCACCACTTCGTGCTTGTCGGCATCGAGCGAGAAGATGGCGGGATATTCCTCCCCCTCGGGGAACTGGAAATAGGTGGCATGGCCGTCATCGAACACGCGGACCGGCAGAACCTTGGGCGAGCCGTCATAGCTATAGGCCTGGTTGACCACCTGGGGCGGGGGAGGCGGCGCGGGCTGGGCCGGCGGCGGCGCGGCCGCCACCGCCATCGCGGTTTCGGGATATTGGAAGCGCAAGGTATAGACGGCGGACTTGTCCTCGCCGCGCGGCGCCACATGCAGTTCGAACAGGTAATGGCGCAGATTGGTGACCACCGTCATGTTGGTCACCGGCGCCTCGTTCATCGGCTTGACGAACAGGAGGTCGGCCTTGCGGTTGGGGGTGATCTGCCAGCTGGTGGCGTCTCCCACCGCGACATTCTCGATATGCTCGTCGGGCGAGAATTCAATCAGGGTCTGGTAGCCCAGCGTGCCCTGAAGCAGCACCACCTGGGCAGGATCATAATCCACCACATGGATATGCGGATCGCCCGCGCCCGGCACAGGAGTGAGCGCCGCTTTGGCCGGCGCGGAACAGGCCAGCGCGATGAGCAGCGGGGCGAGAAACAGGCGCGTCATGCGTCTCGTCTCTTTTCATGCCGCGCCACCTGCGGCCGCCGGTACAAATCGCCCAGGCGTGGCGCGGCCCATGCTTCCGTGCGGGGCCTTCCTGAAACCGCCACCGCCAGCACATCGCCGCGGCTGGGGGGCTGATGAACCTCCAGCCGGGCGCGCAATTGCTCTGCCAGCAATGCCGGACGGGAAAGAGCGATGGATGAAGATGCCGCCCGCTCCACCTCCATCTTCATTTGTGCCGCCGGCGTGCGGCCGAGAGAGAGGCGGAAGCCACGCGCGATGACGAACCCGGCCAGCAAAAGTGCTGCCTGGCTGGCCGCGAAGATGAAAACGATGACCGCGGTGGTGATGCCCGCCTGGACATCGGGTGGATTTGTTTCGCCCAGGGCGGCGAGCCAGGGCTCCAGCACATGCAGTATCAGTACGGTGAGGGTCCAGCACGCGAATAGCCCGAACGCGGCGGCGGCCAGCGCGCGCACCCAGCCGGCGAACAGGCCGCGTGTCCCGGCGAACAGGAAGAGCGCGACAAAGACCGGGCCGATGGCGGTCAAGACGCCGATCGCAATGGTAAGAAGCGCGACCAGTCCGGCGCTGGCGGCGAACAGCAGAGTGGCGGCTTGGCCCAGCGTCTCGGCGGCGCCGGACGCGCCGGTTGCCTTGCTTTTTGCAAATGCCGCCGCCGCGGCGGAAAGCTGATCGTAAGCCGCTTGCAGACCGGCGAGCGGATCGGCGGCAAGGCTCGCGCCATCGCGCAAGGGCAGGGTGATGGCGCGGGCGATCTCCACCGGGGCGCGCGAGACCATGTCGAACACCAGTGTCTCAAACACGCTCCAATTGGTGACCAGGGTGAGAATGGCGCCGATCTTGAGAATGATGGCGGGACCGTCGGCCAGGCTTAGTCCGCCGAAGAACAGCCGATAGCCGGTGATCGCGACATAAATGGTGAGAAACAAAGTGAGCGCGGTCTGGAAAGGCGAGCCCGCCAAGGTGAGGGATTCATATCCGGCCTGGGCAAAGCCGCGTGTGTTGCAATCGACCGCGAAGAGCACATCGCGCACCAGGCCCATTCCGCTCTCAGCCATGCAGCCGGTCATGCCGCATTCCTTCCGGGCTGGTTTCTTGGCGGACTGGCCATGAAGCTTTCCAGCCATTGGTCGGGGGCATCGCCCAGGCGGGCGCGCAAAGCATCGAGCTGGCGCACGCTGGTTTCGGTGCCGGCCAGAACCCGCAACTCGCCGCTGAGACCGCTCAGATCGAGCCGCGCCACCACACTGTGATCGGCCTGCTTGACCAGGAAGCAACGCGAGGTGTCGGGCAGGCTTCTCACCAGTTCGAACTCATGCTCGCTGAGCCCGAAGCCGCCGACATAATCCGCCGCCCGCGCCTTGGGGTTGGGAAAGAAGATCTGGGTGGCGGATTGTTCGATGATGGCGGGGCCGACCCGGCTTTCAAGGGCGTCATCGGCATTCTGGGTGCAAAAGCCCACCAGGCCGTTGCGCTTGCGGATGGTCTTTTCCCAATCCTTGATCTTCTTGACGAAAATCTCGTCATCCAGCGCCTTCCAGCCCTCGTCCACCACAATGATGGCGGGGGTGCCGTCCAGGCGCTGCTCGATCACATGGAAAAGATACATCATGGCGGGGGTGCGGGTGACGGGCGAAGACAAAAGCCGCGTCATGTCGAAGCCCAGGATGCGGGCATTGGCGTCCAGGCAGTCCTGCTCATTGTCGAACAGCCAGGCATGCTCGCCATCTTCGCACCAGGCGGCGAGCCGCGCCGCCAAATCGCCCGCGCTGGGCCGCCGCCTTCCCTGCAACAGCTCACGCAGATAACGAAGACGGCGGTGACCGCCGGCATAGCTGGCGGCGACGGCGTCGGCGATCAGGGCGCGGTCCTCGGCATCCAGGATCGTGCCGTGCGCCGTGAGCAGGCGCGCCAGCCATTCCGCCAGGAAGGCGCGGTTCTCGCCCGTATCCGGCAGCAGCAGCGGATTGAATCCGGCGGGCTCGCCGGGCGAAAGCACGTCGTAGCGCCCGCCGATGGCGCGGATGAAGCCTTCGGCGCCGCGGTCCTTGTCGAAATAGGCGATGCGCGGGCGCATGCGCTCGGCCTGGGCGAGCAGGAAGGCGAGCAGCGCCGTCTTGCCCGAGCCCGACGGCCCGATGATGGTGAAGTTGCCCAGATCGCCGCTATGGAAATTGAAATGATAGGGCCCGGAAGCGGTAGTCTCCAAGACGGTGATGGGGCGGCCCCAATGGGTGTCGCTGGCCTGGCCGAGCGGGTGATTGTGGAAGCTGGCCAGGCTGGCGAAATTGGCGGTGGAGATCATCGCCTTGCGCGCGATGAAAGAGAGATTGCCGGGGAATTGCGCCCAGAAGGCCGGCTCCAGGTTCATGTCTTCCCGGACCGCGATGGCGCCCGTCTCCGCCAGCGCCGATTGCACATCGGCCATCGCCTGGTCGAGTTCTTCCAGGCTCTCCGTCTTGGCCAGGATGGAAAGATGATGCTCGCCATAGGCGGCGCGGCCGGCGGCGACATTGTCCTTGGCTTCGGCGAGTTCGCCGCGCAGGCTCAAGCCGTCATGGTCGGCGGCACGAAGGCGGCGCAAAGCCTGGCTCATGCGCGAAAGCGAGGTTTGTGGTTCGACAAAGGCGAAGCTTTCCGTCAGCACCATCTCAAACGGCAGCCGCAGCACCCCGTCCAGCATGCCGGGCATGGAGCGCAAGGGATAATCCTTGAGCGAAATCATCGCGCCATAGACCGGGTCTTCCGCGCCGCACGGGCCGAACTCCATGGCGTCATAGCCGAAGCTCAACCGGCGGGCAGGCAGCGCCTGGCCCATGTCGCCGGAGGGCGCCAGCACCCGGCGGGGGTTGCTGTTGGCCAGAAGAGAGAGGAATTCCGCCGGCTCGGAGCACAGCCCTTCCGGGCCGTCATAGAGCGAAAGCGTGCGGGGCCTGTAAGGCGCCAGCGTGGCCAGGAAGCTCTCGCGGATGGCATGCAGCTGGCGCATCTCGCGCGCCACGGTTTCGCCGCCCGGTTTTTTCACCAGCCATTCGATCAGGCCCGCGCCGCCCGGCAGCGGACGGCGGACCAGGCTGAGGAAAATCTCGTTCACATAAAGATGGCGCCGCGCCAATCTCTCGCGCCAGGCATCGTCCAGCCGGCGGCAGAAGGGATTGTCCGGCGCGGCATCGAATTCGGCATGGACGCGCCGGCGCACGACATGGTGGTAGATGGCAAGCCGCGAGCTCGCCACCCCGCGCAGCAAGGTCTCGCGCACCGTCTTGCGGTAATTCAGATCGTCATCCGAGGCGGTCTCGAAGGGAAATCCGCCGAGATGGATGGTCTGGATCAAAAGCCCGTCGCGGGTCCTGAGCGTGACCTCATCCATATGGCCGGCATAAGGAAGCTTGTCGCCCACCGCCGCTTCCCTCGGCGCCAGCATCCTGGCAGCGCGGTTGGTGAAAAAGCTTTTCATGGCCGATAGGAATTGACGCGCCAATACCGGTAATTCTTGACCCGCGGGCAATGGCGCAGCCGCGTCAACCAGATGTCGAAGAAGCGCGGGTCGCGCAGGCAGCCCAGATAACCGGCCGTGTGCAACGCGCCCGCCGCCGCCAAGGCCCAGAAGGAGCGCGTGACCAGGAATATCTCCAGGGTCACCACCAGGTTAAACACGGCATAACCATAGGTGACACCGCCCATCATCTGGGGACGGGTGAGCGCACCGAACAGCGGATCGGAGGCCAGCCGGGCCATGGCGTCAGTGGAGTCCGCCGGCGAGCGCGCGGATGCCGGAGACGATGGCGACCGAGCCGAAGATGATGAAACAGCCGATCACCACCGTGATGCCGCGGCGCCATTCGATGCGGCCGGTCAGCATCATGTAGCCGACCGCCGCCACTGCGATCACCGCCGCGGTGGTGGCGAGATTGCCGAGCAGGGTGCCTTCCAGCCACTGCATCGCCGCGATCAGGGGCGAAGAGCCTTGCGGGTCCGCCGTCATGATCTGCGCCTGGGCGGGAAGGGCGAAGAGGAGCGCGGCAAGCGCGGCAGCAAGCCTTTTCATGGGGGGGCCTCCGGAAGCGTGTTGATCCCGGACGCCAGGCGGCCGAGAACGGCATCGACATAGAGCCGGGTTTCGGGAAAAGGCGGCACGCCGCCATAGCGGGCTATGGTCTCCGGGCCGGAATTGTAAGCCGCCAGCGCCTTGATGATGTCGCCGTCGAAACGCCGGAGCATCTCGGCGAGATAGGCGGCGCCGCCATCCAGGTTGGCGGCTTGATTCGCGGCATCCACGCCCAATTGGCGCGCGGTGGCGGGCATCAACTGCATGATGCCGCGTGCGCCTTTGGAGGAGATGGCGTCCTGGCGAAGGCGCGATTCCTGCCACGCCACCGCTTCGACCAAGCGGGGACTTAACTGATGGCGGAGCGCGGCCGCATGGATCGCGGAGGTTACGGTCTCGCTCCGGGACGCCGTAAAGTTCCATGTGAGAGGACGAATTCCTTCCGGCGTGCTGACCACCGGGCCGGCATAGATGGTGCGCCCGCCATCTGGTGCGATGGCGATGATCTGGGCGGAAGCGCGTCGCGAAAAACAAACCGCCAGGAACAAGGCGAACACCAACCAAGGCACCACCCTGGGGACCAAGCCAAGGTATTGTGCGGATTGAACTATTTTGAATCTCACCCACGCACATCCCATTGCCGACGAACAGATATTCCAGCGATTCTAGCGGCGCGCGCCATGCAGCGGACAAGGGCTTTGTGTGGATGGAATCGGCAAAAGAAGATGACGCTCGGCGCCGGCGGCGCATGGTCCAACTGTCTGGAACCGCCGTATTAGGGTTACAGTAAATTTCTATTATCGATCTGAAGGTCGCTGGTCCAAAAAACGGCGGCGCTTTAAGGTGGTAAGACCTGGAAGCGCGTGAAGGACGGCGCGCAAAAGGAGACGGGGGCTTGAAAGCGGGGAAAATCCGGACGCGCCGACGCGGCTGCGGGTGCAAGGCCTGCAGGCAAGCATTTGATTCCGTTCGGATGCTTGGTATCTTTTTGGTTGGCACCACAACCGCGATAGCGCAGCCGGTGGGCCCTTCTATCGTCGCGGGCTCGGCCCAGGTGACGAATCCTTCCTCCACCCTCACCACGGTCAACCAGTCCAGCGCCAAGGCCATCATCAACTGGCAGGACTTTTCCGTCTCCGCCGGCAGCACGGTCCAATTCAACCAGCCCAATTCCGCCGCCATCACCCTGAATCGCGTTACCGGTGGAAACATTTCCGCCGTCGATGGCGCCATCAAGGCCAACGGGCAAGTCTGGCTGCTCAATCCCAATGGCGTGCTGATCGGCAACGGCGCCCAGATCCATGTTGGCGGGCTGCTCGCCACCAGCTCCGACATCGCCAACCAGGATTTTCTCGACGGCAATTACAATTTCTCGGGCGGTAAAGGGACGGTGACGAACAATGGCGCCATCCACGCCGCCAAGGGCGGTTCGGTGGTGCTGTCGGCGCCTGCCGTCGCCAACAACGGCCTGATCGAAGCGGAAGCCGGTCATGTCGTGCTGGGCGGGACCGACACCTTCACCGTCGATTTCAACGGCGATCATTTGCTGAGCTATGCGGTGGGCCCGGGCCAAGCCGGCAGCGCGGTCAACAGCGGCACGATTTCGGCCCCCGGCGGCAAGGTGCTTTTGACCGCGCATGCCGCCTCCGATGTCGCCGCCGGCGTGGTCAACAACACCGGCATGGTGGCGGCCACCTCGGCGCGGGAAGAGAATGGCGAGATCGTTCTGGACGGCGGCGAGGCCGCCAATGCCGGCACCCTCGACGCCTCCGGCAAGGCGGCCGGCCGGACCGGCGGCTCGGTGCAGATTCTCGGCCAGACGGTGCAGGTCACCGACAATGCCAGGATCGATGTTTCGGGCGATGCAGGCGGCGGCCAGGTCCTGATCGGCGGCAATTTCCACGGAGCAGGGCCACAGCCCAATGCCCAAATGACGACGGTGGGCCGGGCGACGATCAGCGCCGATGCGGTCAGCAGCGGCAATGGCGGCCAAGTGGCGATCTGGTCGGATGGCGACACACGCTTCGCGGGCGCGATCAGCGCCAAAGGCGGCGCGGCGGGCGGCAACGGCGGACAGGTGGAGACTTCCGGTCATCACCTCCGGGTGGATGACGGCGTGATTGTCGACACACGCGCCCCCAAGGGACACACCGGCAATTGGCTGCTTGACCCCGATACCATCGATATCAACGCCAACGGCAGCGACAACCGGGCCACGGTGACCTATGCCGACACACCGACCAACGACACCATCAGTCCCGCCACCATTACCAGCTTGCTGCAAGGCAGCGTGGCGCCGGGCACCAATGTCACGCTCCAGGCCAATAACGACATCACGGTGACGGATCCGATCACGGCGAACTCGTCCAACACGCTCGAACTCGATGCCGGGCATTCCATCATTCTCAACGCCAGCATCACCAACACGGGCGGCTCCATCATATTGACCGCGGGCAATCCGGCCGGCAGCGGCAACGTGTTGGCCAATCCCGTGATCAGCGGCGGGGCAGGCATCACGCTCTCGGCGAACACCGTCTCGGTCCGCAATTTCAATGGCAGTATCGGCGATTCCCTCACCCCGATCCTGGTGAGTGCGGCCGGCTTGACCGTCAACACGGCGAATGGAGATGCCTATATCCAATCGACCGCCGATATCGTGGTCAGCGGCGCCAGTGTGAGCGGCATCCTCAGTCTCGACACCAGCGGGATGATAATCCAGACCGGCGCGATCACCGCCGGCACCTTGACCGCGAACACCACCGGCTCCAGCGGCAGCGACATCAACCTCACCAACGCCGGCAACGCCGTCGGCACGCTCAATCTTTTCACCTTCAACAACAACGCCACGGCGGTGACGGCAGGCGCGGTGATTATCGGCGGCGCCGACAGTTCGAACATCTCCGTGACTTCCGGCGGCGCCATCACCATCGGGGGCTCGATATTCGGCACGGTCACGACCAACCTGACCGGCAACGGGATCGTTCAATCCGCCAGCCCCGGCGCCAAGATCAACACCAATTCGGCCGTGCTGGCCGGTGGAACGGGATCGATCGGCACTCAGGCCGCGCCGGTTCAACTGTTCCATGATGGCGGCACCTTCAACCTGGCGGTGACCAGCGGGACCAACGCCTATTTCTCGGGTTCAAGCGCCACCACCATCGCCATGAACGGGGTGAATGTCCTCAACGTCTTTTCACTGGTCACAACCAGCGCCATTTCCCAGCAGAGCGGCGCCATCAACGCCAGTGTGATCACCCTGGAATCGCTTGGCGGCGCGGATATCGGAACCGGTGGGGCGCCGATTGCCATCAACGGTTTCGGCTCGGTGGGATTGTCGCTCTTCACCAACGGCAACAATGCCTTCATCACCTCGGCCACCTCCGTCGCGGTGGAAGACCTGGGAGGAAGCGCCCCCGGCATCGAATTGAACGGCGGGAGCCTCATACTCGGCGCCACCGGTTTCGTTTCGCAAACGGCGCCTATTTCCGTGACCGATCTCTCGATTACCGCCAGCAATGACATCACGCTCAATGCGCCGAACCAGGTCGGCGGCATCGTTACCCTGTTCGCGCCTGGCGCCATCGTGTTCAACAATGACCAGGATACGCAGTTGGGAACGGTGGCGGCCGATCCCAATTTCAATCCCGCCACCTCGGTCAACATCACCGTGGTCAATGGAAGCCTGAACCTCACCGACGAAACCACGGCGAATACCGTGACAATGCGGGCAGACGGGGACATCGTCGAGAATGGCGGTGAAGTCGTGGCCGGGACGACGTCCCTCACCAGCAACAATGGCGCCATCGGTACGCAGCAGACGCCGATGTTCGTTTTCACCAACATGATCACCGCCGCGACCAACGGCGGCGGCGACATCATCATGGACGTCGAAACCTACACCGCCAATGCGATCACCATCGGCGACACCACCGAAGGCATCAATGCCGGCACCGGCAATGTCACGCTTTTCTCGGACGGGGGCTCCTTCACCAGCACGGTTGCCTCGGGCGGCGCCATCGTCGCCAACAATCTCAACATCTTCGCCGGCGACCTCAATCTGACGGCGAACAATGCGGTGAGCGGCACGCTGGTCCTTCAGGGCAATAACGTCGTTTTCAAC
>CAZEFQ010000070.1:0-24040 GCA_964511505.1 uncultured Rhizobium sp. | reverse complement strand
GGCAGCACTTCAACACCCAGGAACGCGCGGAGCGGAAGGATTTCAACGCCGACCAGAAGGAAGAGCGGCAAGATTTCCAGGGCACGCCCGAACAGCGCCAGGCTTTCAACGCCGAGGAAAGAGGAGAGCGCAAGGACTTCAATGCCCAAGAGAAGGCGGAGCGCAAGGACTTCCACGCGGACGAGCGGGCCGAAATCAAGCCCGGCCAGGATCGCGATGCCGACAAGGATCGCGACCGCGACGGCAGATAGACGGGTTCGATGCCTGCGAAAAAGGCCTCTCCCGGGAGGCCTTTTTTTCGGCAGGATGGCCTCGGCCTTAAAGCAATATGTAGATCCCGCAGGCTGCGAGCGCCCAGAAGATCAAGACGCCGGCGATGGCGAGGCGCCAGGCGGCGGCGCGGCCGTCATGCTTGTGCAGGCGGCGCCAGCGTTCCAGGCGGCGCGCCCGCAATGCCTTGGCGCGGAACAAATGCGGCGCAACATCGAGTGCATAGGTAATCGCCATGGGAGCGGCCATCCACGCGTTGCAAAGGATTCAATTCCCGGACGCGCGCCGGGGTTCCGGCGAGGCTTAAAGGGGGGCTCTTAAAGGGGGCTCAGGCGGTCCGGCTGGGGCGGATGGTTTTTCTTTCGCTGGGGCGGCGATGTTCGTCAAATGCGCCGGCAAATTCCTCGATGTTGGACAAGGCCTGGGCCGCGATCTCGGGATCGATCCCGTGCCAGGTGACGAGCTTGACGAACTCCTTGAGGACATGGATTTTTGCCTCGCCGCCGCGCAGCCGCCTCACCGCGATGAAGGCCGCGCCCCCCGTGCTTGCGTAATCGGCGGTCCAATCCTGTTCGGTGGGCTCGATCAGGGGGCCGACGCGAACCTGGCCGGCGGTCTTTTTGAACTTGCCTTTCGCATCAATCGGCGACCAGGCGATGATGGCCTCAGACAGCTTCAATTTGTTGCGCATGATGAAACACCGTCATGGGTCTTCTCCCGGCCTCGCCATCATAGCGTTTCTGGGAACGCCTGCGCCAAACCTGCCATATCAGGCGGGATAATTCACCGCCCAGATCGCGGCGAGCGCCGCCAGCGCCACCAGGGTAAGCGAGCCGTTGATGAAAAAAAGAACGCCGCGGGGAAGACGGCGCGCGCCGGGAATCGGATTCCGGTAGGAAGGCACCAGCTCCCGCCAGATCGCGGCCGAGAAACAAAATGCGCTGAAGAGGACCAGCACCGTGCTGGCGAAAAGCACCAGCGGCGCGCTCAACAGCGTGCCGAGCAGCGCCTTCGCGCCGATGCCGCTGGCCAAGGCCGCCAGGCCGGTGCGGACCCAAGCAGCATAGGTGCGTTCCGCCGCGAAGATGGTGCGATCGGCCGCCAGTTGCGTGCTGCGGTCCGCGCTGGTTTCGATGCTTTGCGCGCTGTCTTCGATATTCTCCGCGCTGGCCTGCACTTCCCGCGTCGTCTTGCGGATTTCCGCCCGCTCCCGACCGGCGTCGGCTGTTTTTGCCATCCACGGAACTCCGCCGGCGCCTTGCATCAGAAATCAACCAAGAGAAATCAACCGAGCCCGGTACAAATGGTTCCATGCCGCAGAGCAGCAAAGTTCCCTCAAGTTCCTATACGTAATTTGCGCACTGGATCATTCGCCACAATCATGCCTTAATCGCCGTGATCGAAGGGAGCCGCTGCATGCTTCTTCTTTATGTGTTTTTCTTCCTGGCGCTGGCCACGTTCTATGTGGTGGCGAAAAGAGTCGATACGCCGGCGTCCTACGCGACCGCGAAAGCCTTTCATCGCTTCAACAAGCGGCGCGCCCTGGGCTCGCGCTAGCCGACCACCTGACCTCGATCGCGCCGGCCGGTCACCTGGCCTCCGGAAGACGCGCCGCTTCGACCATGGCGCGGGCGTTGGCAAGATAGGTGCGGCCCACCGGCAGCCAGCGGCCATCCTGAAGCTGGACTTCCCACCCCCCGGAATCCCTTTGCCGGAATGCGGCGATGCGGTCGCGCCGGACCATGGTCGAGCGATGCAACCGCACAAAGCCGGCGGGGTCGAGTTGGCGCTCCAGGGCGGTGATCGTTTCATGCAGCAGAAACGAGCGCGGGCCGACATGCAGCCGCATATAGTCGCGCTCCGCCTCGATCAGGTCTATGTCGCGCGCGGCGATGCGGACAAGTCCGGTCTTGTGCGGCACCCAGAATTCCCGCGTCCAGGCGCCGCGTGCCGCTTGGGAGCCGGGGGCTTCCAATTGAAAACGGATGCGGGCGATGGCGCGCTCCAGCCGCGCCGCATCGACCGGCTTCAAGAGATAATCCACGGCCGCGACATCGAAGGCCTCGACGGCGAAATCATCGAAGGCGGTGACGAAGACCAGGGCCGGACGGGGGTTGCGTCCGGCAAGGATGCGGGCAAGCGCCATGCCGTCCATCTCCGGCATCTGGACGTCGAGCAACAGAAGGTCGGGCGAAAGGCTGTCGATCAGCCTCAGCGCGCTTTTGCCTTCCGTCGCCGTTCCCGCCAGGCTTAAGCCGGGGATGCGGGCGCAAAGAATCTGAAGCCGCTCCACCGCCAGCGGTTCGTCATCCACGATCAAGGTCTTCAGCGTTTCAGTCATCGCACTCGGCCAGCCCATCAACTTCGACCAATAAAGGCAGGGTTATCTCCACCTTGAAACCGGAGCCTTCGCGCGGGCCGGTATTGAGGCTGGCGGCACCGTCGAAGCGCGCCACCAGCCGGTCGCGCACGTTGCGCAGCCCCACGCCATTGCCGCGGCGTGAGGCCGAACTTTCCGCCCGTCCGTCCGCATTGTCCTCCACCGCCAGATGCAGCGCGCCGTCCGCGGCCCGCGCCCGGATGATGACGGTGACCGGCCGGCTGGAATGCGCCACACCGTGCTTGATCGCGTTTTCGACCAGGGGCTGGAGGATCATGCCGGGCACGCGCGCCTTTTCCAGCCCGGCCGGCACGTCCATCACGGTCGAAAGCCGCTCGGGAAAGCGGATCTTCTCGATATCGAGATAGAGACGCTGCATGCCGATCTCGTCGGCCAGCGCCACATCGGCGGCGGGATCGCTGGTGAGGCTGGTGCGGAAGAAATCCGCGAGATTGGTGATCATGTGCTCGGCCTCCGCGAGGCGCCCGCTCAAGACCAGGGCGGAAAGCGCGTTCAAGGTGTTGAACAGGAAATGCGGATTGATCTGGTAACGCAGGGCTCTCAGCTGCGCATCCTGCGCCTCCAGGCGATAGAGCGCGGCGCGGCGCTCGGCCTGGCCCATGCGGGCGGCATAGGAAAGCGCCACATAGAAGACACCCCAGGCGGCGATGAAGAAATACCAGCTCACTGCGGAGTCCGTGATGATGGCCATGGTTCTCGAGCCATGCATCGTCGGGGTCTGGGCCAGTTCCTGCAGGATGGAGGTGGTGGGCGCCACCAGATAGAAGGCGGTGTAATTGACGAAGGCATAGATGATCGAACCGGGGATGGCGGCCAGGAAGGCGGCGCCGGCCAGGAACGGCATGGATTTGCCCTCCAGCCGGTAAAGCAGGGCATAGATGACCGAGGTCATGGCGATACCCATGACGCAGACCGCGGCGCGCCGGACCATCATGTTGAGCTGGTCGGCCTGGGCGGCAATCGCCATGTGCGCCGTGTTCATCACGAAATAGAGCGCCCAGAAGCCCAGGATCGACCCGATGGCCACGCGCGGATCGGCATGCGGCGCCTGGGTGGGCTCCGTCGCGGGGATGGTCAGGGTCATGCCCGCAAAATAGCGCAGCCCCGGCCGGGAAAGGTCAAGCGGGCCTGCCGCCGGTCGAAATTCAGCAGCGCTTCGTCGAAGGGCCCGTCAGGCCGCCAGAGCGCTGGGCTGTTTCCGCCGCAAGCGCAGCATCATCCCGGCCAGGCCGAAACCGGTGAGGAACAGCGCCCATTGGGCCGGCTCCGGCACGCCCAGCGGGGGATCGACGACGGAGAAACTGTCCGGCCGGAGCGAGAAACTCAGGCAATGAGGCGTGCTGGTGCCCGGATTCGATCCGCCATAACTGGTGATCACGTCGCAATCACTGGCCGTACCAAAGCCGGGCGTGGAAGGATCGAAATTGACCGAATAGGTGTTGGTGGTGCCGCCGAGGCCGAAATCCAACGCGGTCGGAAAATCGCCGTAACCGCCAAGCGTGAGGCCGCGGTAAAAATTTTCGAACTGCACGCCGCCGCCCTGGAAGCTCATGGTGTTCCAGGAATTGTCCGACTGCTGCTCGATCAGCCCGTTGGGACCGACCTGCTGCTGCACCAGGCCGCTGGGCGCCAGGAGGTCGATCTTCACCCCGGCCACGACGATATAGGCGTCGAGAACGGGATTGGCGCCGAAGCCGGCCCCGCCATAAAGATAGGACGAGGTCGCGTCGCTGTAATACATCTGATCGGACTGGACCGTCGTGTCATAGAGAAACGATGCCGTGAAAGCCTGGCCGGAATAGTCACCCTGGGACAGTCCGTCCACCAGGCCGCCGGATTGAGAAGAAACCGAGCCGGAAACGATCACGCCCTGCCAGGTCGCCAGCATGGTGGTGGCGTGGGCAGGCGCCCCACAGGCGAAGGCGCTGATGGAAACGGCACTAAGGCAAATCGCCTTGGCGGCGGCCAGTTTTCTTGAAAAACGCATCACTTGCTCCCCCACGGGTCTCCCCGCAGCTTGATAATAAAGGACATTAACCCCTTTGGGAAACTGCGGCAGAAAGGCAACATGGACGCCCAAAGTCCCAAAGCAGAAACGGTACCGGGAACCTCGCAAGCCCCGTGCCATCCCTCTTTGTTCCATGATGGGACAGCGAAAAATCCCGCTTCATTGCAGCGTCTCGCGGTGCACACATTCATGGTCGCGCCAGACCTCCAGCACGGAACCGGGAGGGGCAAAGCGTCGCGCCAGGGTCAAGGCCGCCATCACGCTGCGGGGTTCCACCCAGATAAGCGGGGCTTTGGAGCGGCTGGCAGCAGACCGGTCGGTGGAGCAAACCTCATTTCCGGCTTCGGCAGAGGCAATCAGATGAATGGCGAACTCGTGCATGGTACCCTTCGACTGTCCGCATAACGGGGACGACGCGGATCGGGTTGCATGCAAAAAAAATTTTGATGGCGACACTCATGAAACTGCGGACACGGAACTTGAGCGGTTCCCGCCGGTTCCGTCCGTCAGTTCAGCGTTGCGTTCTCGCCAGTACGCGTTGGCGCGCCAACACGCGTTCGCGATCGCTGACATAAATCAGTCCGGCGACGCGGCGGATCAAAAGATCCTCTTCCGGATCGAGCACGCCGTCGGCATAGGCGACTTCCCACAACATTTCGATCAGGCTCACCCGCTCCTGCGGCGTCATCTGCGCGAAGATCGCGCTGGTATGACCGTGAAGTTGGGTGCTCTGCCTGGCCTTGGCCTCGCCGGCCGCCAGCAACTCAGCGCATTCGTCCGGCGTCAGCGCGAATTTTTCCGTGAGCAGGCGCGCAATCACGGCGCGTTCCTTGGCATCGAAGGTGTCGTCCTGGCGCGCCGCTTCGATGAGAAGCACCGCTACCGACAGGCGCAGATCCGGATGTTGCGCAGGCGCATCCGGTGCGCTCAATATCCGCATCAACTGGCTGAACATGGTTTCTGTTTGCCATCTTTCAGTGTGGCTTGAAAGGCGTGATATCCACCGCCCCCGCCATGGCGAGATAGCCGGCATGGTTGGGATGGAGATAATCCCAGGGCAATTGGGTCATCTGGCTGTTGGGAACATAATCCGCCTTCATGTTGCCGGTGGCGGGATCGAGCGTGGCGGCGTCGAAGTCCTCAACCCCATCGAAGACACCAGATGTGCGGATGAAATTGTTCAACACTTTGCGGCCGGCATCGGCCTCGGCGCCATTGTCTGCGGTGACGCTGGTAGTGCCCGCCGGCCAGCCCGCGGAAGGATTCTCCATGCCCAGCGCCGAGGTCAGCGTCGCCCCGTAAACCTTGATCCCCTTGGCGTGCAGCCGGGCCACGACGTCGCGGTAGCCTGCGATCACCGCATCGGTCGTGTGCTTGGCGCCCATATCATTGATGCCTTCCAGCCAGATCACATGGGTGAGGCCGGAAAGCCCCAGCACATCGCGGTCGAGCCGGTCCACCGCCGCCGGTCCCGCCGTGGCATTGACAGTCACCGGATTGACCACGCGGTTGCCGCCGATCGCCTCGTTCACGATGCTGATGCGGTTGCCATAGGCGTTGTGCAGCCGGCGAGAGACATCATTGGCCCAGCGGTCATTCTCATTGAGGGTGGTGTGGGTGCCGTCGGTGATGGAATCCCCGAAGGCCGCGATCACCACCGTGTTGGCGGGCGCCATCACATCCACCGCGTCCAGGAAGAACCAGGAGGTGGTGGTGAAGGGATAGGCGAAGACGTCCATGTCCAGCGTGTGATCGCCGCTGCCGGGCGCGGTGATGTAAGAGGTCTGGTTGGAGGCGGCGTGATAGGTCATGTGCCCGCTTGCGCCTTCGACCGCGTAGGAAATGGCGAGATTGCGGCCCTGGATTGGCGGGTCGTCGGCATCGCGCACAAAGGTGAGCGCTGTCGCGTCACTCCAGATTTCCTGGCCGGGCGGAATGGTGACGGCGCCCTGCCCGCCGAAGGTCACCTTTGTCATCGTTCCTTTCACGACATTGGCGGAATATTCCTGCAACGCCACCGACACGGAAGCCAGCCGCAGAGGCTGATCGCCAAAAACATTGGAAAAGCGGAAGCGCATGCGATTGCCCCAAAGATCGGGCTTGACGATGGAGCGGAAGGTCTGGTTCAGGGCCTGGTGCTGGTTGGCTTCGGGAAACGGAAAGCCCTGATCGGGCTGGATGGTGGCCGGGGCATAGGTGGTGGGAAAGCCGGGCGCGGCCGGCGGCACCGGCGGGACATAGACGAAATAGGCGGCCGGCGAAGTCGCCCAGCTTGCCACCCAATGTTCGCCTTGGGCACCGGCGTTTCCGGACAGGAAAGCGAGCAAAGCCACGAGAAACGGAATGCGGAATCTGCGCATGAGGGCCCCCTTTTTCTGGGATCATAGCCGATCATGCGCGGCCATGCAGCGAATCTACTCTCCTTTGGAAACGCTCATCGCGGGAGACCCGGGGGCAATTTCAACAACCGCCGACGCCAATGGAGGGTCCGGGGCATCCCCGCCTGTGACAACCGTTTTTCCTTCGCTGAAATCATAAAAAATAATGGTGGTGAGCGGCCATTTTGCAGCGGCTCCATAGGCTCCGTTCACGCGCAGCAGGTAGGAATGGCCGCCGAGCCTTGCGGTGCCCCATTGATCCGGCCCGGAAATCTGTAGCGCAGCCGCTTCGGGGTCATCCGCCCCGAACAGCGGCAAGACAATCTTCTCACGGCTTGAGAATGTTATCGTGGTCCTTATCGGCCTTGGAGCCGTGCCGTCGTCGCTGAAGGCAAAATTGCCCTCGCGCGAATGGATCGCGAGGCCGGCAATTTTAGGGAGAGCGGTTTCCAGCGTGGCGCGTGAAGGCACGCCATCGGAGACCACAAAGATCTTCCGCGGCCTGTACAAAATGGGGACGTCCAGCGTGATTGCGCAGCCATGCGCCCATTGTCCCTCGATCAGCGGCGCATACCGAAGCCGGGCGCTGAAATCCTCGCCCGCATCTCGTATCAGAAACCCGACCTGTCCCTTCCAGCGGACCAAGTACCCCGCATGCGGATCGCAGAGACCCTCATTTTCGGTATGAAGCCATGCCGGCAAGGGAGGTAACGAATGGGCGGCGCCGCCCGCTGGCGCGTCGAAAAACCGGTATGTCATGCAGTCATCACTGCCGCCCAAGGACCAAAGGCCATGGACCGTGCTGCCGGGAAAACCCAGAACCTGAACATAATCGCCGCCCGAATCGCCCGCATATTCCGAAAAAAAAGCATCGAGCTCTGCGGTGGGGTGATAAGCTTGGTCCAGGGTGTCCTTTGCGGGCCGTCCCATGGTTGCTGCGGGTTCGAGCAACGGCGATGGTTCCTCCGTCAACTGACCGAGCGGGTAGTTGATGTTGCCGCCCAATCCGATTTCCAGCTTTTCGGACGGCCTCACATGAGCCGCAACGTCTTCGCAGAAGGCGGTTTGGTTTGCCTCGGTTTTTTCCTGGGCCAAGCAGGCCGGCCCACCAAGCAGGGCGACGGTCAGCAAAGCGGCGATGCGTTTCATCTTTTCCCTCCAGACGCCCGCCTTAACGGCCATGACGGGTACGGGATGACAACAAAATTCGGTGACACTCCCCCTGCGTCTTGCGCGGCAAGGGGGTATAATCACAGCAAGACAAGCAGGGAGGTGCCATGAAAATCCTGACTCCCATTGCAATCCTGGTCCTTACAGGCTTGGGAAACACAGCCTCTGCCCAAGTCTACGGCACCAATGACAATCCCTATGAGGTGAATCCCTTTGCCAGCAACATGGTGGTGCCGCAGGACATGACTCCTGCCCCGGCAACCGCTCCGGGGCCGTCGACGCCATCCCCAACCCCATCTGCCGCGGCCGCTGCACCGCAGGATCCAGCCCCGCAACAGCAGACTGCCGCTGCCGCCGCCGGAAAAAAAGAAAAATAGGCCGGCATAACGGCTTAGATCATACCCGCCTCCCGCCGGTTGCGGCCTGCTGACCGGATAGTTACAAGATTGTTCATCTTTGACAGTCAGCGTCTGGCAGCGGGATTGGGATGGGGACAGCGCGGTGAATCGGCTGAAATGGTGGATTTTCAAGGCGCGCCTGGCCTTGGAAGACCGCAAGAGCCGCGCCTATGACGCGCGCCATCATGTGGAAACCACGCGGGAAGAAAAGCTGGGCGAAATGGGGGTGGCGGCCGACGCGGTCAAGCGCGGCAACAGCCTTTATCGCGTCACCTGGGGCTGGCTGATCGAAAAGGCGTTTGCCCGGCTCGATATCGATGCGGCGCGCTATACCTTCATCGATTACGGCTCGGGCAAGGGCAAGGCCATGCTGATGGCGTCCGACCGGCCCTTCAAACAGATCCTGGGCCTGGAGTACGCCAAGGGGCTGCATGACATCGCGGAAAAGAATTGCCGGACCTATCGCAGCCCCAGCCAGAAATGTCATGTCCTGAAACCGATCCACACCGATGTGCTGGATTTCAATCCGCCGCCGGGACCGCTGGTCTGCTTCATGTGCAATCCCTTCGACGAGGCGACGCTGAGGGCGCTGTTCAAGAAATGGCGCGCGCGGCACGACGCCGGAGAAAAAGATATCCGTATCCTCTACCTAAATATGCGCAACATCCTGGAACAGGCCGAGGTGCTCAAAGAACAGGATTGGCTTTCCCCCCTGGCTGAGGACAAGCGCTTTGTGCTGCTGGCGCCGGCCGGCCGCTAGCCCGGCGGCGCCAACGCCAATCCCTTAAGGAGAGTCTGCCCGCGCGTTCCATGAACGGCGCTGTCTTAAATGCGAATATCCAGGAACTTCCACGACTTCCGAGGCCTCTTAACCAAAGTTCCGTGCGCTTTCTTATCGCTGCTGTTTTCGTTTGAGCCTCCCCCCAATCCGCCTTAGTTTGGCTGCGGGCAAATTGTCAGGGCATAAGAGCGGTGAAAAATCTCGATGTCGCCATCGTGGGCGCGGGTCCTTACGGGCTCTCCATCGCCGCGCATTTTTCCGGCCTGGGGCTGAATTTCCAGATCTTCGGCAAGCCCATGGAAGTGTGGCGCGGCCACATGCCCGAGGACATGCTGCTGAAATCGGACGGCTTTGCCTCAAGCCTGTCGGCGCCCCAAGGCAGCCATACCCTCAAGGATTTCTGCGAGGCGCGCGGCATTCCCTATCACGACACCGACATCCCAGTGGCGCTTTCGGTATTCACCGATTATGCGATGGATTTTCAGCGCCGCTTCGTGCCCGGCCTGGACCGGCGCATGGTCGCCTCCATCGTTCCGGACGGAGACGCGTTTGTCCTCAGGCTGGAGGATGGAGAAGAGATTGCCGCCAAGAAAGTGATCCTGGCGGCCGGTATCACCCATTTCGCGCATATGCCGGAGCCGCTCACCGGCTTCGACAAGGCCCTGGTTTCGCACTCCAGCGACCACCGGCAATTCGCCCGTTTCCGCAATCGCGAAGTGACGGTGGTCGGCGCCGGCTCTTCGGCCGTCGATGTCGCGGCGCACCTGATCGAAAGCGGTGCCAATGTGAACCTGGTCACCCGCTCTCCGTCGATCGTGTTCAGCTCCGAACCCAGGGACGATCACCGGCGCGGCGCCTGGCACAAGCTGCGCTATCCGTCCTCAGGTCTCGGCCCGGGGTTGAAGTCGCGGCTTTATTGCGACTGGCCGCATCTGTTCCGCTACCTGCCCCCTTCGCTCAGGCTCAATATCGTGCGCCGGCATCTGGGGCCTTTCTCGATCTGGTATATGCGCTCCAAGGTGATGGGCAAGGCCAACGTGATCCAGGGCGTCGAGCTGGACAGGCTCGCGGTCAAGGGCAACCGCGTAGCGCTTACGCTCAGCGCCGATGGGCGCCCGGTGCGCCAGGTCGAATCCGACCATGTCATCGCCGCCACCGGCTATAAGGTCGAGCTTTCACGGCTTCATTTCCTGGATGGGGCGATCAGACGGCGGGTGCGCACCGCCACGACCATGCCGGTCCTGTCGCCTTTTTTCGAATCCTCCCATAAGGGACTTTATTTCGTGGGCTTCGCTGCGGCCGGAAGTTTCGGGCCGCTGATGCGATTTATGTTTGGGGCTGAGTTTGTTTCACACCGCATCGCACAGCATTTCGGCGCGCAACACTAGCGTGACCGCGCCGAAACCGGCGCCGCGCATCCTGGTGATCAGCGCCTTCCGCTGGGTCTCCCCGGCGCAGGCGGCGCGCGTCTTCCAGGAGGCGGGCGCCGAGGTGGCGGTGGTTTGCCCGCCCGGACATGCGCTCGAGAAACTTCCCCTGCTTGCCGGCGTGCATCATTACTCGACATTCCGGCCATTGGAGAGCCTGCGCGCCGCGATCACGGCGGCGGCGCCCGACCTGCTTGTCCCCTGCGACGATCTTATCGCCTCGCAGCTCCACAAGCTTCATCAGAGCGAGGCGCAGAACAGCTCGCTCAAGGATGTGATTGTCCGCTCCCTGGGCCCGGCCGGCAATTTCCCGCTGGTCTATTCCCGCGTCGGCCTTGCCCGGCTGGCGGACGAACTGGGCGTTGCAACGCCGCGAAACGAGCAGCTGCCGGACCGGGAGGCGCTGCAGGGCGCGCTCCAGCGCTGCGGCCTTCCCGCCGTCCTCAAGATCGACGGCAGTTTCGGCGGACGCGGCGTGACGATCCTGCGGACAGAGGCGGAAGCCGGGCCGGCTTTTGCGCGGCTGGCGGCCTGGCCGGGCTGGCCGCGGGCGATCAAGCATTTGCTGGTGAACCGGGATGCCGCCCTCGTCCGCCGCATGCTGTCGCGCGTGCCCAACACGCTGAGCCTGCAGCGCCATGTCGAGGGCAGGCTCGCCAACGCCGCCGTGGCCTGCTGGCAGGGCAAGGTGCTGGCACAGGTGCAGGTGGAAGTGCTCAAGACCGACACGCCGACGGGACCGGCCACCCTGGTTCAGGTGATTTCCCATTCCGGCATGGCCTCCACCGTGGAAAAGATGGTGCAGCGGCTCAACCTTTCCGGCCTGTGCGGCTTCGATTTCATCTTGAGCGCGGCGGACGGCAGCGCGCAGTTCATCGAACTCAATCCCCGCGCCACCCCCACCTGCCATCTCGTCACCGCGGACGGCCAGTCGCTCAGCCGGGTATTGTGCGCGGCCTTGCGCGGCGACCAGACGCCACCGGCGCTGCTGGTGCCCGATCTGGGGCCGCAGATCCTTTTTCCCAGGACCCGCCGGCGTTCCTTGCGGGCGGCGCGGAATACAAAGAAGCAAAAGGCCCTGGCCGCGGCGCTGGCCGAACTGGCGCCGGCCGATCCGGGCCAGCAATAGAAACCCGGCACAAACAAAAACGGCGGCGCCTGAGCGCGATCCGGAAAAGTGTGAAGCGGTTTTCCGTTAGATCGTGCGCAAATCAATAAGCGCCGCCGTTTTCCTCTCGATCAAGCGATCGGTCAGGCCGCCGCCACGGCGCCGGCTTTCCGGCGGCCGCGCAAACCAAAGCCCAGCGCGCCAAAGCCCGCGATCATCAGCATCCAGGAGGCCGGCTCCGGCACCCCCGTGGTCACCACCACATTGTCCAGCAGATTGCCCTGCTGGTCGGAAAGAATCTGGTCCTGGAAGTCCAGCTGGCCCGACACGCCGGTGAAATAGAGCGTGTAGTGGGTGTAAGCCTGGATGGCGAGAGGCGTGAAGCTGTAGGACTGGCTGCCAAGGCTGATGATGGTGGTTTCCGGCGTGGCGCCACGCAAGTTGCCCGCCAGGTCGAATTCCACCGTGTAATCGCCCAGCGCCAGGGACGTGATGGAGCGGATTTCGCCGGCCGGGCTGTGGCCGTTGCCGGTGCTGCCGTCGAGATCGATGGAGTTGCCGCTGAACGCCAGGGAGCTGAAATAGGCGGGGCCTCCGACATTGCCCACCAGATCGACCGAGGGCATGCCCTGGACATTGCCGGGCTGCGGGATGGATTGGAAAATCCCGTCTCCGCTCCAGTTGGGGCCTGGTGTGCCGGAGCTGTCGAAATTGTCCGAAATCACGATGCTGGCATTTGCCGCTGCCGTGCCAAATGCCGCGAGCGCGAATGCGGACGCTGCCAATGTCTGAACGATTTTCATGAACCACCCTCTGTGATGGCCGGACGGATGCCGGCTTGCATGGCCCAGTGGAGCCGAAAGGCGGTGTTTAAGCAATCCTGAAGCTTGGTAAATCACGGGAACTATTGGGATATTCGGCCGCATCCGGCGAAAAAACTTCCACAAAGGTTAATTTATGCAGGGCTGCGGCCAGCGCCGGTTGCAAAACGCGGCATGGATTCATCAAACTCTTTTTGGCCGGGCGCTTTGCGGATTGATTTGCCGGACTGACGGATAAGAACAAGCCGGGACGGAAGGACACGCTTGAAGACCGATGATTGAAGAGCGGCGCACCGTCATGGGCATGACGGCCAGGGTGGCGATTGCGGACGATGCCGCCCGCCAGGCCGACCTGGACGCCGTGTTCGATTTCTTCGCCGAGACCGACCGGCGCTTCAGCCCTTTCAAGGAGGAGAGCGAACTCTGCCGCCTCAATCGGGGCGCGGTGAACGAACCGAGCGCGGAGATGCGGGAAATTCTGGCGCTTTCGGAAAAGAGCCGCAAGGAGACAGGCGGCTATTTCGACATCCGCCGGCCGGATGGCCTGATCGACCCCAGCGGCATCGTCAAGGGCTGGGCGATCCGGGCGGGCGCGCGCATGCTGCAGGCGCGCGGCCACCGCGATTTCGCGGTGGAGATCGGCGGCGACATCCAGACCAGCGGCAAAAGCCGGCAAGGGGCGGATTGGCGGGTGGGGATTCGCTCGCCCTTTGCCGACGAGGTGGTGAAAATCCTTTATCCACGCGGGGGTGCGGTCGCCACTTCAGGCAGCTATCACCAAGGGCGGCATATCTATGATCCCCATGGCGGCGGAGCCGACGGTTTCGTCAGCCTCAGCGTGATCGGCGATGACGTCATGGAGGCCGATATCCGCGCCACCGCCGCCTTCGCCATGGGCCGCCCCGGCATCCGCTATATCGAGCAGAGCGGCGGCTTTGAGGGCTATGCCATCGACGCGGACGGCATCGCCACCATGACCAACGGGCTGGCGCGGTATCTCTCATGATCAAGACGGGAAAGATGCTGCTGTCCGGCGGGCTGATCCTGGCCTCCGGCTCTTATGCCTGGTGGCATCACCAGAGTCCGCGTCCTGTCCGGCTGGCGGCTGCGATACCCGCCGGAATGAATTCGGCCCTCGAAAAGCACGCCGTGACGAAGCCCGCGGCGCCGCTCCCCGCACCGATGCCCGCCACCGCGGCCGTCGCCATGGAAGCGCCGGCTGCCGAGACCGCGCCCTCGGCGGCGGAGACATTCTCCGGTAGGCCCGCGGCGCGGGAACCGGAAGCGGCGGCCAAGCCAAAGAAGACGCCGGCGGAAGTCGTTGCGATTGCACCCGCGCCGGAGGTTTCAAACCCGCCGTCCGCGCCGCCCCCGCCTGCGGAGCCGCTTAACGCGGTGGCGCTTGCGCCCCAGCCGGTGATCAGCACCGGACGCTATCTCGACGGCGAATTCATCGGCAATGCGGCGGACGGCCAATGGGGACCGGTGCAGGTGAAAGTGGTGATCCATGACGGCGATATCGCCGACGTGATCGCGCTGGAATATCCCATCCATCGCCAGCGCAGCGCCGAAATCAGCGAATGGGCCATTCCCCAGCTCCGGGAAGAAGCGATCAAGGCGCAAAGTGCGGATATCGAATGGATCACGCAGGCTTCCTTCACCAGCGAGAATTACCAGCAGTCCCTGGCTTCGGCGCTGTCGCGGGCCAGAAAACAGCCATGATGCCGGATTTCCTGCGGCGCCTCAGCGTGCACCGGCTGGCGCTTTACTACCTGCTGATCCTGTTGCTGGCGGCGGAAATTTTCTGCCTGGCGCATATCCTGCCTTATCCGCCCCTCGACCTTGCTTTCTCGGCCCTGGTGACCGGCGCTGCCAGTTTTGGCGGAAACTGGATCTTTTCGCGCGTGTGGGAGGTCGAATCCAGTCCGGACTCCGTCTGGATCACCGCCCTGATCCTGATCCTGATCATCACGCCCTTTGCGCCCCGTGATCTGCACGCCATCGGCTACGCGGTGTTCGCTTCGCTATGGGCGATGGCGGCCAAATATATATTCACGGTGAAGCGGCGGAATATCTTCAATCCTGCCGCCTTCGGCGTGGCGCTGGCAGCCCTGGCATTGGGCTCCTCCGTAAGCTGGTGGATCGGGGGCAGCCTTTATGTGCTGCCGCTGGTGATCCTGGGCGGCATGCTGATCCTGGCCAAGATGAATGTGACGGAAATGCTGGCGGCCTTCGCCGCTGCCGCGCTTTTCACTGTCGCGGTCACCTCGCCGGTGGGCCATCCCCTGCAAGCGGCAGGCGATATCGCGCTCCATTCCATGTTCTTCTTTTTCGGTTTTGCGATGCTGACCGAGCCGAAAACCGCGCCGCTGGGGCGGGTCAACCGCATCGTTTATGGCGGGTTGGTGGGAATCCTGTTCGCGCCGGAGATTCATTTTGGCGCCTGGTACACGACGCCGGAGGCCGCGCTTCTGATCGGCAATCTCTTCTCCGCGGCCACCTATTGGCGGCGGCGACGCATGGCGGCGGCGGCGGCTTAGTGCCTTTTGCGTCATACGACATGATCCATTAAAAGGCGGCTCCGGGCGGGCATGGGAGAACGAACACGATGTCAAAAAGACAGCTTATTCTGGTCAGCGCGATTGTGGTCCTGCTCCTGGCAGCGGTGGGCGGCTGGCTCTGGCTCGGCCGGGGCAATGGCGAGCCCGGCGCGGCCAGCGCCGCCGGCCTGGCGGCGGACACCGTCCATCCCGACGACCATGTGATGGGCAGCCCCAACGCGCCGGTCACCATTGTCGAATATTTCGCGCAGGCCTGCTCGGTCTGCGCCCATTACAATGAGGCGGTGTTTCCGCAGCTCAAAGCCAAATATATCGACACCGGCAAGGTGCGTTATGTGATGCGGCTGTTCCCGCTCTTTCCCATCGACGGGCCGTCCCACAAGCTGGCGCTCTGCCTGCCCAAGGAGCAGTTCTTCCAGGCCACCGATCTGCTCTTCCGCAACCAGCCGCAATGGGACACCGCCGAATACAAGGACGCCGACCCGCAGGGCCTCACCAAGATGGCCCGGCTGCTGGGCATGACCGAGGCTCAGGCCCAGGCTTGCATGAGCTCCACCGCGCAGGACGACCACATCAACGCGGTCGCGCAGGAAGGCATGCAGCGCTATGACATACAGGGCACGCCCACCATCGTGATCGACTTCAAGAAGGCCGATTTGCCGAGGTTGACCTGGGAAGAAAGCGATGCCGCGATTGCCGCGGCGCTGGCGGCAAAGGGCGTAAAATAAGCCCCCGCCTTTTGTTCAATGCCTGAGACCGGCGACCTGGAACGAAAGTGGCAGCGGGCACTCTCCTTCCACAAGGGGGGCAATCTTGCCGCGGCCGAGCCGCTCTACCGGGAAGTGCTGGCGGCCAGACCCGATCTCGCCCAGGGCTGGAATCTCCTGGGCATGGCCTGCGCCCAGCTGGGACGCGCCGCCGAGGGGCTTGATGCCTTCGAGCGCGCGCTGGCGCTCAAGCCCGATCTTGCCGAGGCCTTGACCGGACGCGCGAAACTGTTGTTGTCGCTGGGGCGCATTGAAGAAGCCGTAACCGCCCATGACCGGGCGCTGGAAGCGAGCCCCTGGGACGCTGAAGCCTGGAACCGCCGGGGCGGCGCACTTTCCGCGCTCGGCCGCGATGACGAGGCCATGCAGAGCTTCCGCCAGGCGGTGGCGATCAGGCCGGATTGTTGGGAGGCCTGGAACAATCGCGGCATCCTGGCACAACACCGTAAGCTTCATGCGGAAGCGCTTGAGAGCTTCGAGCAGGTGCTGGCGCTCAATCCCGGCATGACCGAAGCCTTGCGCAGCCGTGCCATCGCGCTTTCCGGCCTGGGGCGCTTCACGGAAGCGCTCACCGGGATGGACAAGGCGATTGAGAAAAAACCGGACGACGCGGAAAACCATCGCCATCGCGCCGGCATCCTGGCCGAGCTGGGCCGTTTCGAAGAGGCGCTTCAGGCTTACGACAGGGCCCTTGCTCTCAAGCCCGATGATGCCGAGGCGCACTATCGCCAGGGCTTGCTTTACCTCTTGATGGGACGCTTCGCGCCGGGCTGGCGGCAATATGAATGGCGCAAACGGCGCGGCACGAAACCCGCCCGGCGCGTGCATGCCGAGCCTCATTGGCTGGGCGAAGAAGACATCTCAGGCAAGACATTGTTGCTCTCTTGCGAGCAAAAGCTGGGCGATACCATCCAGTTCAGCCGCCTGGCACCAATGGCGGCGGCCAGGGGCGCGCAGGTCTTCTTATCCGTGCAGGCACCGCTCTTGCGTCTCCTGGCAGGCCTGGATGAAAGAGTGCGGGTGATCGGGCCCCATGCGGCCCCGACCCGGTTCGATTATCAGGCCTCGCTGATGAGCCTTCCCCTGGCGTTCGGCCTTGATGCCGAAACCATTCCGGGCGCGCCCTATCTCAAGGCCGATCCCGAACTTCTTCAGGAATGGAGCGCGCGCCTCGGCGCCAGGACACGCCCCCGCATAGGGCTGGCCTGGAGCGACGCCACCGGAGACCGGGATGAGGACGATCCTGACCGCTCCATCTCTCTCGCACATTTTCTGCCGCTTCTCGCCCAAGAGGCGGAGTGGTTCGGCCTGCAGAAGGACGACCCGGCGGGCGGCGAGGAGCGGTCCGGGCTGGTTTCTTTCGGCGACAGATTGCGGGACTTCGCCGACACCGCGGCCTTGATCGAGCAGATGGACCTGGTGATCAGCGCGGACAATGACGTTGGCCACCTGGCGGGCGCGCTGGGAAAACCGCTCTGGCTGCTGCTTCCTTTCAAACCGGACTGGCGCTGGCAGCTCAACCGCGAGGATAGTCCCTGGTATGGGAGCGCCCGGTTGTTCCGCCAGGAGAAGCGCGACGACTGGGAACCGGTATTCGAGAAACTCAAGCGGGAGTTGGCGGCCCTTCTCACGGCTCGATGTGGAAATTCACCTTGATCGCCCGGTCGCCATAGGACTGGCCGCTTGAGCAGGACAGGCCGTGAAAAACGACCGTGAGGGGCCACTCGCCGGGCTTTGACGGCGTGCCGAAAAAGGCGCTGGCCGCCACATCGGGCACTTCGGCCTGGTTTATGGGAATGCCGTTCGCGTCTTTTTCGGGCGTGACAAAGCCGGCATAGGCGCCGGGCGGGGCGAGGCCGGGCGGCAGCGCACCCTCGATGGTGATGGTTTTCCATTCGATCGAACCGCAGGCGGGCGGCATGTCCGAAACCGCGAAGGCCGCGTCGGACACAAGGCGCTGGCCCACCTTGCCCCGGCTCGGCGTGTAATAGCCGCTCGCGAAGAAATCGGCCCGTGCCGCGGTGGCGGACAATAGCAGCGCGAAGATGATCTTCCGCGTCACCGCACGCACATCATTGCACGCCGAGGGAGGCGGCGATCATGCCGGCGATGTGGTTCTGCTGCTGCTCGAGATTGGCGCCGGGGTCCATGGTGTAGACCCCGCGCAGGAAAGCGAGATCGGTATCCGTGATCGCCTTGGGCTTGAGCTCGGGATCGCAAGAGGGCGAAATCAGGTTGGTGATGCTGGGCATGGGTTTGCAGGCGTCAAAGCTCTGGGTCTGGGAGAGCGCCAGCATCGCGACATAATCGGCCACCGCGCCCAGCTCATAGCCTTGGGTCTTGCCGGTGTCGGCGATCACATAAATATGCGCCAGTTCGGCGCTGAGGCCGGTGCGCCAGCGGAAGCCCTCCACGCTGCGCATCGGGACCCTGGCGAAAACGCTCAGCCCCGCGCCGGAATTGCCGTTGAATCCCGCATCGGCATCGTCTTCGTCATCGAGCAGGAGATTGCCGTCCACATCGCGGTTGCCGGTGGCGTACCAGGCCTGGATGGCGTAGCGCATCGTGGCCACCGCATCGGCCTGGGACGGCTTTGGCCCGAGAAGCCGCACACCTTGCTTGCGCACCTGGTCCAGGAAATCCTGCGGCTTGTCGGTGAAAACCACTTCGACATTGGGACGGCAGGGCGCCGGCTTGACCGTGACACCGGTTTGCACGGCGATGTCCTCGATCCTGTCGGTGACGAACTTGTTGTACTCCGCTTTGGAGAGACCGTAGGTGCGGGTGCAGATGCCGAATTTCCAGCGCGCGATCTCCCCTATGGTCGAGGTCGTGGCCATGGCATAGGACCGCACGAAATTATGGATCACCAGCTGCGGCCGCTCGCCCAGCCATTTGGGCGCGGTGACGATGACGCGTTCCACTTTGGGCTCGGCAGGCTTGGATTCGGCAGGCGGAATATTTGTCTGCGCCAAGGAGACGGTGGCGAACGCCAGACCGGAAAGGCCGAAAAGAAAGGCGGCGATACGCATGGTCCCTCCCCCGCTTGCTAAAGCATAACAAAGAATTTCCGCGCCCGCGCGGCCCGCCTGCAAGCCCGACGGGGAATAGACCCTCGATTTCCTGCCTTTTCTCCCGAAAACCACAGCTTTGGAGCTTTTTTCCTTGGTAATACTTTCCGCTATAGTGGCGCTTCGAGAGCGGGGCGGCGGAAGGCATGGCTTACCGGAACGTGCGGCCAAAAGTTCGACCAGCGGTGCGGCATTTCGGTTTCGGTCTCGTCCCGGCCCTTGCCCTGATCGCCGCCTCTGCCCCGTTTGCCTCGGCAGGCGGCCAGACCCTCAACAACAATTCCACGCCCTTTGCCAACAATGCCTTCACCGGCTCGACCTATGGCTCGGCCAATCTGGTGGGGCCGCCCGATCCCGCCAAGCTCTGGCTGCAGCCGGGCACCAACGGCATGTTGTTTCCTTCCAGCGATTACCTCGACGGTGACGGAATGCTGGGCGTGGTGAACACGTCGGGGACGGTGCAAACCGGCGGCCACGCCTTTTTCGACGCCCTGGGCGCGAACGGCCGGGGCTGTGTCTCCTGCCACCAGCCGTCCCAGGCGATGAGCCTTGCCGCCGCCAATATCCAGCAGCGCTGGGAAGACAGTTCCGGCCACGACCCGGTGTTCGCCGCGGTGGATGGCGCCAATTGCCCCACCCTGCCGCAGGACCGGAAAAGCTCCCACGCCATCGCGCTGGAACGCGGCGCCTTCCGCATCGCGCTTTCCTTTCCGTCCAAAGACACGGCCGGCAAGCCACTCAAGCCCGAATTCACCATCGCCGTCGCGCGCGACCCCACCGGCTGCAACAGCGGCGCGGTCTATGGACCGCAAGCGAAGGAGCCCAACATCTCGGTCTATCGCCGTCCGCGCATGGTGGCGAATTTCCCGCAAGTGCCCGGCAAGGGCTGCGGCCAGGACGTGAAGATGGACGCGATCATGGCGGATGGGCGCGAGCCCACCCTCAAGAACCAGGCGATTGACGCCTCCCTTACCCATCTGGAACTCAAGGCTGCGCCCAATGCGAGGCAACTGAAGCAGATCGTGGATTTCGAGTGCCAGGTCTTCACCGCCCAAAGCTTCGACAAGCAGGGCTGGGTGATCGTGGAACATGGCGCTCCGCCCGGCATCGGGCCGCAAAGTCTGGCGCTGGCGGTGAAGATCTCCAGCTATCTGAAAAGCGCAGGGGACGGAAAACCGGTGTTCCAGAGCTTTGAGAACTGGAAAGAGGCCTCCGATCCCGGCTCGCCCAGCGAACAGGCCTTCCGCAAATCGGTGGCGCGGGGAGCGGAGATTTTCGTCGGCCGGCGTTTCGACATCAGCGGCGCCGTCGGCGTGAACACGTCACCCGCGCCGGTGAGCGGCACTTGCGCCTCCTGCCATGACATCACCATGAGCGGGATGGCATCGGCGCGCTGGATCGACACCGGCTCCACCAACGAGCCCTGGGCGATCGAGGCGCCCGACCTGCCGCTGTTCAAGATCACCTGCAATCCGGATGCGCCGCCGCATCCTTTCCTGGGGCGGGTAATCTTTACCCAGGATCCCGGCCGGGCGATGACAACCGGCAAATGCGCCGATGTCGGCGCCATCACGGTGCAGCAATTGCGCGGGCTTTCGGCGCGGGCGCCTTATTTCTCCAACGGTTCGGCCAGGACGCTGGCCGATGTGGTGGATTTCTACGACCGCCGCTTCAAGGCCGGTTTCACCCCGGCCGAAAAACAGGACCTGGTGAATTTCCTCGGCGTGCTCTGAAACGCCCGCGAGGCGGCGAGGAACCATTATCGGCACGATTCTCTTTCCGCCAATCGCATAAACCCTTGGCCAGCTTGGTCCCGCCGCGAATGCGACGGAACCATGTCGAATGATCGCCAAAATTCGTTCATCTAGATGAACATGGCGGCGGGAATTTTCTCCGCGCGGGAACTTTGCAAATGAAGGAAGGGCGCGAAAGCGCACGCAAAAAAAGCAGCAATTGCGCGGGCCGCGCAATCGCGTGCTTAACAGAAATAAGTCATTTGCCGCGCCACGCATTTTGCATTGGACAAACTTCGCGAACATGAGGAAAGATTTTTCCATCGGCGCTGTAATGGGACGACGCCGCTCATACAACGAGACCTGCGATGCCTGCGCTCGATCGAGCTGTTCTGGCCGCGCTGATACTTTGCCTGCCGCGCGCCGCGGGCGCGGCATCCTCCGCCGACGATAGCCATTGGGCGACCGATCCCAGCACACACTGCGCCTTGTTCGACGCCACGCTGCGGCCCGGCGACACGGTCAACTGGATCGGCGAGTGCCGTGACGGCCGGGCCGAAGGGCCGGGTACGGCGAGCTTTTTCAACAATGGCGCCGAGTTCGAAAGCTTCACCGGTAATTTCGTCGGCGGCGTGGCGCAGGACGGCCATGTCACGGTGCGCTGGGGCAATGGCTGGAGCTATGAAGGCAATATGGTGGCCGGCCATTTTGACGGCCAGGGCATGCTGGTCAACGACAAAAAGGATCGCTTCGAGGGCGCCTGGAAAGACGGCAAGCTCAACGGCACCGGCAGCGTGATCCATGCCGGCGGCGAGCGCTATGACGGGGAATGGAAAGACGACCTGCCCAACGGCCACGGCGTCTTGACCCGCGCCGACGGCACCCGGCTGGAAGGCGAATTCGCCAATGGCAAATTCGTCACCGCCGCGGCGGGAAGCGGAGCACCGGCAGCCCTTCCTGTCACGGCCGCATCCACGGCATCCGTTTCCAAGGTCCCGGCTTCCGTGGCGCCGGCATCCATGACTCAAGCGTCCAGCGATCAGGCGGCGCCGGGCACTCAGACGATGGCGGACAACACGGCGCCGCCGGACAAGCCCGTCAGCGATAAGCAAAGCGATGAAAAGCCGGCGGATGCCGTCAAGCCGATGCTCTCCACCCCCACAAGCGCGCTCTCGCCCTTGTCGGGCAAGAAGCTGCTGGCGGTGGACGGGGCGGCGCTCAATCTCACCGCCATCGACGGCGGCATCGAGCGCGACATCACTTCGGCCGGCGGCACGCTGGAAAAGACCACCTTCACTTTCATCAATGACCGGCTGGGCACCGTGGCCGCCGATGGCGGCACAGGCGCCGCCAATGTCACCGGCTTTTTCCGCCTGACCGATAATGGCGTGGAAGTGCGCTATGCCGATGGCCGCGGCGAAATCCTCGCTGCCAAGGATGACGGCGTGCTCCTGCGGCTGGAGACGCCCGGCGCAGCTGCGGCCTGCCGCAGCTTTTATCCCTCCGGCCATGTCTTTTCCGAAGCCGAAAAGAAGGCGGCGGTGGCGGCCTATGCCAACCGGCTGGGCCTGGCCACGGCGAGTGACGTGAAATCCACCTGTCCCGGCGATGTCGCGCAGACCCCACAGCAGGCAGCACCGGACGCCAAGGCGCGGGCGCCCGAGCATCATGCCGATGCCCGGCGCCCGGCCAAGGCGACTCCCGCCAGTTTAAGGGCCGCGCCCGCTACGCCGTCCAACTTGGCGGCCACGGTGACGGAAAAGATGGCAGCGCTGGCGCCGGTGACGGTGAAGGATTCCGTGGTGCATGCGGTGGACGGCATGCCTCCGCTGCCCGCCACGGTGGGCGAGATCGCCGCCATCGCCGCGCCCGCCGCCGGCAGTGTCGTTCCCGGCCAGCATGATGCCTCCCACTGCCTGACCGTTGAGAGCGACGGCCTGCATTGGGGTTTCCGCAACGCCTGCAATTTCGATGTGCAATTCGCTTATTGCCTGGCACGGGGCGGCGACAATCTCACCGCCTGTGGCGGCACAGATAACACATCAGGCAGCGTTGTCGGCAGCGTGCCGGCCAAGGGCTTCGGCGCGCTTCTGGCCGACAAAAGCTTCGGCGAAAAAGATGCCGAACATGATTTCCGCTGGCTCGCCTGCGACGGCGGCGCGGGCGAAGTGGTGGCCCACTTGGACCGGATCGATCCGCCCAGCGGCCGCTGCGTGCGGGCCAATGACTTGGCGAGCAAGTGATTTGACACGCAGGTGAACTGGCAATCAGAGGGTGCAAATAGCATGATCAGGATGGGAATTTCGGTTTTGGCGCTCACCGCCATGACGGCGCAGGCTTATGCCGCCGATCTCTGCGATGCCGGGGCGGCGGCGGCGCTCAAGACCTCGGCATTGCAGCAGGAGATGATGGTGGCGGGTCTGACCTGCAACCAAAGCGGACTTTATAACCGCTTTGTGATTTCCCACCGCGCCGAACTGCAGGATTCGGACGTGGTGCTGCTTGCCTATTTCCGCAGCCGCGACGGCGGCAGCGAAGCCGGTTATGACAGCTACAAGACCAAGATGGCCAATCTTTCCGCCGCGCGCAGCGCTGAAGACGGTATGCGTTATTGCCGCGCGATGGCGCGGGGCTTCGCGGCGGCCGATCGCGTCAGCCTCAGCGACTTCGTGGCCGGGGAGCGCCTTCTGGTGGCGGAGCCGGAGCCCTGCGCGCTGAAATATGAACATCTGCGCTACGAGACTGCCGATGTGGCGGTGGAGGGACCCAACACCAGCATTCCCGCCTTGCCCTATGGCGCGCCCGACCAGGTGGCGAGCGCCACTTATGACAATGACAGCCAGCCGCCGGTGCAGACCGCGCCTCCATCCGGATATCAAGGCCCGGCGGTGAGAACCGGGCCTTCTTATTATGGCCGGAGCTGGCCGCCGCCGCGGCCGACAAGGCGTGCGCCGCGCTGGGACCCATGGTATGGCCGCTACATGTATTACTAGGCTTAGGTTTTCTTGAGCCGAGCACCTGCCGTTCTGAGCGACAGTGAAAACAGGCAGGGTGAGAGGTTAGAAAACGTTGCCCCCTGCGAGCGTTAGCGAGCTGGTCGGAGCTGCTGACGCCTGAGGCGGCGCATGCTTTAATCAAGGCATGCG
>CAZEFQ010000069.1:0-7052 GCA_964511505.1 uncultured Rhizobium sp. | reverse complement strand
GGGCGGTCTTGGATTCTTCATCCCGCTGCTGCTTGGCCAGGTCGATCAACTCGACGCGCCTCTTCGTCTCCGCGTCCAGCGCAGCCAACGCGAAGTTCTTAGTTGCCTCGATCTGGGCGCGCTGAATCTCCCCGTCAGTTGCGTTCATTTCGCGCAGTTCGCGGACGTGCTGGGCGGCAACGTCGAACTGCTTCTGTGCGAGTGCCATGGCGGTGTCGTGCTCGGCGTTGATGTCTGCCTCGCCGAACGCCGCGCCGCTTGCCTTCCGGTTGGCCTGGAAGATCGCGTAGTTGGATCGAATGCCCGCCTCGCCCAGCGAAGTGTTGGCACCGAATACGGCTGTGGCGGTCTTCCGCTGTTCCTCCTTTTGAAAGCGCGCAGTCTCGGCGTCTCGGATTTGCCCGGCTAGCTTCACGTTGACGGCGTTGAGTTCGCCTTCTTCCTTCAGATGCCGCAAGCGTTCCTCGTGAGCGGCGTTGATGCGGGCCAGGCCGTTCAACTCCCCTTCCTGTGCGCGGGCCACCTGCTGGCGCAGTTCCTCCGTGACTCCGGTCGCTTTCGCAACTTCCTTGAGCCGGTCCTCTTGGGCGGTGAGGCTGCTGTTCGTCTTTTCAAGGCCGTAGCTCTGGCCCAGTAGGTCAATCTCCCGATCGAGCGCGCGCAGAGTTTCGAGCCTTGGCCCCTGGTCGGCCAGCATGTTCTCGAAATGGAGTCCGGGCGGCAGTTTGCCCCTGCCGGTCATGGCACCGCGGATCTCTTCGTAGCTGACGCCCTCAAAGCCCTTGCCGTGTTGGTACGCCTCGGCCATTTCGGACTGCCGGATCATCGTTCCCACGGCCGCGCGATACTGGCCGAGCACCTTGGTGGGATCGCCCCCGCTGGATGTGGCTTTGTACAGATCGCCGATCAGGCCACCATATCCCGATTTACCCTGGACGAGCTTCACGAGATCGTCGATGCCCGCTTGGCCCCCGATGATATTGGCGAACACTCCTGGCGCGTTCTTGATTGCCACGTCCGCAAAGGAGCGTAGGGCCTTGTCCATCTTCTCCGAGAGGTGGTCCGCCGCGACCGCCGCCTCGTCGATCGCGAGCTTCAAGTTGTTCTGGGGTCGGTGCTCCAGTTTTGCGATGGCGTTCTCCAGCCGGTCGTTCGCGACGCGCATCTCGTCGTTGGCGGTCTTGGTTGCACCGGTGAGACGAGCGAACTCAGCTTCGATTCGTTCCGGCGCCTCGCGTAGCTTTTCGAGGCTTTCGCGGAACTCCACGACCTTCTTGATCGCCTCGACGATGACCCCGATCAACACCACGACCGCGATCCCGCTGAACGCCGCGCTCAGTGCTGCACCAACGCCGGGCATAGAGGAGATGAAGCCGCGAATGTGGCGAGGGATGTGAACGCCAATCTCTTCGCCCATCAGTGCAAGCGAGGCCTTCGACTCGCGCGCCTCAGCCCCGAGTTGTTTGATCTCGGAACCGCCCGACTTGCCTGCGGCCTCGATCATTTTGTTGTAGGCCACCGTGACGCGGTCGACCATGCCCTGCTCGTCACCGAGTTTCTTGATGAACCGGTCGCGGTCGGCGATGAGCCGCTCAACCTCCGTCTTCCCGTAAGCCGCTGCTTGCTTCTCGATGGACTGCGTGAGCCGCTCCATGGAACTGCGCGAGCGGTCGTTCACCTTGAGCAGCATTTCGCCCATCCGCTCGAGCGACTTCTGCATGCGCTCGCCGGCGCCGACCGTGCCCTTTTCCCATCCTTCGACGGCCTGGTTGGCCTGTTTGATGGCAGTGAGGACGCTGCGCGGATCGACTTCGAGGACGATGGATTCCTGGTCTGGCATCTACGCTGCTCTCTTGATGCGGATGACTCGCGCCTGCCGCAGAACGGCCCGGACAGCCGCACTGAGTGCGCTGCGGTCCTTGGGGGAGATCCCGAATTGCCGCTCACGCAGATTGTTCACGTGCGCGATCCGATCAGCATTCGGATCGATGAAGCCGATGATCGCCTTGTTCTCGCTGACACTCTTGACCTTCAGCGACCGCAGGGTCCGCCCAGTCCACACCCAGTCGCGAACCGGCATCAAGCCGCGCGCCGCCTTGTAGTCGGGATAGCCGCGCCGCCCGTTACGGCCGGGCTTGAGCGCCTTGGCGGGTGTGTCGTTCACATTGAGCGCCTTCCGGATTCGCGTCGAGATGCTCTCCAGCAGAACGCCGCCAATGGTTTCCATGTCCTCGGCGGTGAAGGGGCCCAGGACAAAGCGAGCGCGCGTGATCTTAGTTTGGAAAGGCATGGGGCGGCTTCTGCGCCTGCTCCCACTGATAGCGGTCACGCTCCTCCTTCAGGACTTGAAGGCCGCGGACCTCTTCGGCGGTGACGTCTGTCCAGGGAATGCTGAAGTGCGCCGCGTCGAACTCCATTTCCAGGAGCCTCTCAAAGAGGCGGCCGGCGTGGGAGTGCGTCCGCGCGTAATCGAGATCGTCGAGACGGCAGTGCGCGCAGCGGTTGACCGTGAACTGCCAGCCGCCACATTGCGGGCAGGCGCCGGGAGCGTTGGTGTCGCCCACGGTGCGCGCCAGGCCGCACTTGCCGCAAGTGACGTCGTTGGCGTCGGGGCAACCGCGAGGACCGTCAACGCCTCCGTCGCACAACTCGGCCGCGCGCACCGACCGGAAGATCAGCAACCGGAGAGGGACCGGCGTGGGCCACTCGTCCGGTGCTAGGAGTTTGGGTCGAGCGCCGGATCAAGGTCGTCGATGGCCTGAACGAGTTCCACCACGACCGCCGATTTGTGATGGGGAGGGACGTCGGCGGGCTTTAAAGATCCGGCGTAACCTTCGACCTTGGTCACCACCGAATCGTAGAGGCCGACGGACGGCTCGATTCGATACCGCAGTTCCTCCTGGCCGTGCGGAAGGTCCGTCGACGACACGACTGTCCGCCGGTACACCGTGATGTCGCGCTGCGTCGGAATCTTCACCTGGTGGATGGTCTCTCCGAATGGCGTGCGCAGCGTAACGCGGTATTCGTCGCCGGCACGCTGGCAGTCGGTGACCTCGCAGAAGGTCAGCTTCGAGATCGCGTTGCCAGCCTCAAATTCGTCGAATTCCGCTCCATCCTTGTCCAGCCGGATCTTGCAGAACAGGTCGAGATCGGCCTTGAGGTTCGGCACGAACTCGGTTTGCGATTTCCTGCGCCCGATGGTGCGCCGGATGGACTTCTGCTGGTCGAGGCGTTCCAGCATCTCCTGGTTCGTGGGCAACCGCAGGAAGGCCGTCTTCGGCGGGTTGGGCACGCGGATGGTAATGCCCTCGGTGGGAATGTCTCCGTACATGGGATCTCCTATTGCGCGATGCCCGTCACGCCGCAAAGGCATGTCGCGGACATCACTGTGTTTTGGGAATTGCTGTACTGCGGCGCGCCGGTGACGGTCACGGCCACAATGCCATCGGCCTCGGCGTTCTCGGCCACCTGGAACACCATCTGCGGGAAGGTGAAGCTCACCGAGTTGTTGGCGTCGTGCTGGACGCTGAGCGTCGCCGTGCCGGTGGTCTGATTGACGAGGGTGTTGTACTCGGGCGAACCGGCAAGCAGCCGCGCGGTGAACTGGAACGACGGCACCCGAGCGCCGATCTCCATCCGGCCGCGCACCTGCAAACCGTTCTGCAGACCCGAACCTGGATAGAAGCCCGCGTTCAAAAGCAAGTTGTTCTTCCAGCCGACCGACCCGGACAGGATGCGCTTTGTGGCGACGTAGTCGACGCCGTTGACCGAGAGCGACATCGATGCCGCCAGCATGTTGTTCTCGGTAGTGAGTGCCGGCACCGTGATCCCGCTGGGCGTGGTCAACAGGCCGGAGCCGACCCAGTTGACCGTCATCTTCGAAGACGCGCGGCCAGGACCGTAGTTGAACTGGTACGTGAAATCCTCGATTGCGCAGCCGACGTAGAGGTTGTCGATGGCGTTGCCGCCGCCCTCGGCCACCTGCTCGACCAGCGAGAAGTACGGCAACTCGAGCGTCACTCCCGGATTGATGGGCGTGATCGTGTAGGTGTACGGGGCAGACGAGCCGGTCTGCGCGATGTTGCCGAGGGCAAATGCAACGGCCCACGTGACGAACTCGGCGCTGGCGTACTTCTCCAGACGATTCGCCACCTCGTAGTGGGAAGGAAAGGTCTGCGTGATGAACTCGTGACCTTTACCGATTTCCGCTGCGTCGTTTTCGAACACGGGCTTCGGCGTAGTCAGGCCGGTGTCGAGCTTCTTGAAACGAAGAAAGGTCGAGCCAGCGGTCGAGATGTTGGTCTGTTTGCCTTTGCCAAGGCCCATAATTAACTGCTGTACTCTCGCGGGCATTACTCATCTACCTCCCTGACCTGCACATAGCCCAGGCCCATCAACGGCACGAGTTTCTCCGGCGTGGCTTCCACTTCCTGGATGTCCCCTGTGTGCGGGTGCCGAAGCCGCACGGTATCCCGTGCTGGCGTATTCTCTTGTTCGTCCATCAGTTGTCTCCGATCTCCGGGATGATGAAGACGCCCTTGAAGCGGTCGATCAGGTCTTCATCTAGTTCGTGGTCGATGCTCGGCGTGTCCATGATGTCCAAGCCTGGGTAGATCTGCAGGTAGCGGATGTTGTTCCCGCTACCGCCAGGCGGGCGGTTACAGGTGATCCACCAGAGGTCCTCGTAGCCCACTGGGGCGGCCACGCCAGCCGCGTTGCCCATCCGGTAGTAAATGCCCCAGCGGTGCTTCCAGACAGTCTGGCCATCGAAATTGCCGCCCTTCGTGCCCTCCCACGCGACGAGCATCGAGGGCGCTGGCATCTTGTAGATGGCCTCCGCCAGGCGATGCTCTTGTCCCAGGCGAAAGTGGAAGGCGCTGATCCGGCCACCCATGGCGGCGTTCAGTTCCGGGATGGAGAGGAGGACGCTCGCGATCGCGTCGGTGATCGGCGCAGGGTTTAGCATCTACGTCACCCTCAGTTTCAGGACCGCGCCACCCTCCGTATCCACGTCCACGTCGACCACGGCATAGACGATCGCGCTGATCGTAATCCTGTCGCCATGCCGCGGCGGCGGGCTGATGGCGGCGAAGCGCACAAAGAGCCGGATCACCGATGTGCCCTGCACACTGCCGGGCACGTAGTCTTCGCCCATTGCCGGTCGCTGAATGATGCCGGTCAGTTGCTGAGCGCCAGAACCATCCTGCGGCGTGAACGTGACGGCTGTTCCAAAGGTGGCGAGGCACGCGGTGTCCAGCGCGTTGACGAGATCGGACCAGGCCATCGGCTATCCAGCGGGGTACGTGTACGAAGGTTTGTTCCAGTAGGAGACGATCAGGCCCTCGCCAGCGATGGCCGCGTCGATCCAGTAATCGGAGAGATCGAGCGTGTCCGAGTCCGTGCTGGACCACACCTCATAGGAATCATCGACGCCGCCCGCCTGGTTCGGCCAAAGTTCTTTGATGACCCCGGCCAGCGTGCTCTTGTTGACTGTGGCAGTGCCAAAATACACCTTGCCGGTGAGCCCTGCGATCACTTGCACACGAATGCGGCAGCAGGGCGTGCGCGTCGCGGCAAGATGCACCGGCGTTCCCGGCGTGGGCACGTTCACCCGGCCTAACGAAGTCGGTGTCATAGCCAGGCCAGCACGTCGAAGTGCTTCGCGTTGGTCACGGTCACCACCACATTCGTCGACGTGTGCGTGCCGTACGTGACGGTGCCGCCATCGGTCGGGATGCACATCACGCCAGCGGGTACTGCCCCCAACCCGTGAGCGACGTTCTGGCTCGCCCCGGTGCCGACCTGCTGGCTCGCGAAGAACTGCTTCTGGAGCGACGGGTAGATCCCCTTCAGCTTCGGGTGGGGCCCGTTGCTCTGGAACTCCGGCGCGTTAACCGGGACCTTCTTAACCTCGACCATTCTTCTTCTCCTTTCGGGTTCTGACCGGCGCGACCCCGGACTTGGCGAGCGCCACATCGAGTTGCTGCCGCGTGCCTACTCGGCGCTGCTCATACATCTGGCGGGCCCGCGTCATTTGGAACTTGTCAATCGGATCCGGCGCGGGGTACTCGGCTCCGACTTCGGGCGGCGTGAAACCGCCGGGCAAGGGGCGCAGCACGAACAGCGGTGGCACGCCGCTGCGGGTCAACTGCGCCCACGAGAGATTGCGGTGGAACATGGTTACACCGCCGAGATGACACCGTTGAAGTAGAAGCCGCAGTCCTTCGAGACCACGCGCATGTCGAATGCGGCGTCGATCTCCACGCGGTCCGAGGCCAAGTGCTCCATGCGGAAGCTCTTGATGCGGAGACCGGCACCGCCGGTGGACCCGATCAGGCCGGTCCAGTTGAAGGTGTAGCCGGCGCTCGGCGTCATCAGGCCAGGGTTGCGGGGCCGGTAGAAGAGAGCCGCGCTCGTTCCGCCGATGAAGGAGTTCGATTCCGTGGCACCCTCGGCCGCCGTATTGTATACGGCGTCCATGATGAGGACCTCTTCGAGTTCGAGGATTTCGGCCATGATGCGGCGCGTGGCCATCGCCGGGTTCGGCGCGGTCTGGCCGTACTTGGTGCGGTCGATGAAGTCGGGATGATCGACGAGCTTGTCGAACACCGGGCGCGAGAACACCGCGATGTTCGGCACGAAGCCGCCGGAGTTCAACCGAGCCTGGGTTTTGGCGTGACGGATGTCGGTGATCGGGCTGGCCGTGGCGTAGTCCCAATAGATGACGTGAGTGCTGTCGGCGTTCGCCTGGCCCGCCACTTCGCCCGTCCACACGCCGGTCTTGAAGTAGGCTCCGGCCCAGACGTTCTCGCGGCGGATGAGCGCCTTGTTGGTCAGGAAGATGGTTGCGTCGCGGTCGGGCGACAGCGGCGAATCGCTGTTGGCGCGGATCTGGTCGTCCACGTCCTTGTGCAGCGCCCAGACGTCGCAACTGTAGGTGCCCGTCGAGTCGAGCCCATAGCCGGAGCCCGCGGACTCGGTGGCGAGGGCGCGCTTCTGCATCTCGTCGCGGTTGAAGTCGGCGCGCTTGTAGGTGTAGTACAGGTCGCTCT
>CAZEFQ010000068.1:0-4594 GCA_964511505.1 uncultured Rhizobium sp. | reverse complement strand
ATCGGTCAAGCCAGACACCAAGCACGAGCGGCTTTCCACCTCTCCACTTCCTGCTGACGGCGCGGGAGGGTCGGGCATGCGCTGATCCGGTCGCAGATGATCTCGATCCCGAATCCACGGCGGCTTGCGCCGACTTCGTCGCCGCGCCTGCGCACCAGTGTCCGCCGACGCCCAAACCGGCGGCGAAAATGGCGTCAAAACCGGCGGAATCGACGACGTTTTAAACCGGCGCTAACAATCGTTTGCGACGCATGAATGAAACCCCTTCTTGCGTCCAGGACGATGCACTCTGACATGCTGTCATCCTAGCGGGTTTTATTCGCTTCCATCCATTGATCGAGCCAGTCTTTTCGCACGACCTTGCGGCGACCGAGGCTGAGGTGGGTCAATTTGGGAAGGCCGCGCACCTTGCCCTCGATCACGTTCGAGGCGTGCGCCTTGGAGCAGCGCAGGATGGCGGCGACTTCCTTGATGGTCAGGATGTTTGATGTGTTCTCCACGGTCCCTCCATTCCGTAGGGCGTCAGAACGGCGGTTCGTGACCTCGGAAGGTCGCGATTGCGGAGGATTGATGGGCTGAGGGGTAGACGCTCGCGGTGGTTCGGCATTCTGGGGGCGCTTGCGAGTGCCTGCCGACGTGGATCGGCATTTTAGGGGCGCTTCGGCGCGGAATTCACCGCTTCGAACCGTCCGGCGGTCGATTCGGCATTCTGGGGGCGCGACTCGTAAGTTTGCCGCAAGCGCCCCTGTGGAAGACTCACTTTTCCTCGGTGAACTGGGGGCGCAAAATGCGCGGTTTCTCGGCGTTTTGGGGGCGGAAGCATCGGCATACTGGGGGCACATAATCCTATAGTTGTTCCTGTACAGATCCAGTAGTAGGCGGTCCGCTGTTTGTGGATTTGTGAAAAAGAGTCGAACCGCCCACCTGCGGCCGGAGAAACAACTTCGTGCTCTCTCGGTTAACCCGCCCGTGGTATTCGACGAGTAGCAACGCATCAACTTTCAAAATCGGATTGATGCTAGACGTGTGCGGGGTGAGGCTTGATAGACTGGCTCAGTGTATTGCAAGTTGCACGTCCATGGATCGGGTTCTTTCCAAAAAGAAGCCAACACTGGCGCGATGAGCATACCAGCGATCCTAAGGCCGCCCAGCACGCATTCCGATGGCAGACCAAGAACTTAAATCCACCTATACGCTCTTCTGGATCGATTTCCACAAGGTCAAAGTTGCCGAAGCGAGACGAGCTATCAAGAAGCGCATCAGCGAATGCGCGAAGTTCGGCATATCAAGACTGAAGGTCGTGTATGGCACGCCCGACCGCTTTCAGGGCAGCATTGCGGAGGCGCTTCACCAAGTCCTCGAGTCCGGATCGCCAGTCGATCCCAGTTCAGTACCTTTTTCCTTTTGGCGCAACCCTGCGGAGTTTACCAGGAACGTTCCTTTCATAGAGGTTTCAATCTCTCAACACCTTGGACCCTCAAATCCGACACTTGAGTGGGCCTTCTCGCCTTTCAATGCTGACTTCGAAGACGATCCATGGAAGAGGAACAAATGTCAAAACTGGTTTTACCCACGGCGTGAATGGCATACCGCGACCGAAGTTGCTGCCCGACTGGGCCAGCACTGCAGCCTGGGCGAACTTGCCGAGGTGCTCGGCGCGTTCGATGGTAATCTCGTAAGGCGCACATCGACGGGTGCTGTCCATTCCGTGAGTGCCTCGCTGCTTCCTGACTTAGTTGCGGCTTGGGCACGATTTCGTCTGGAGCATCCGCACACGCCCCACCACAGTCCTGCCAAACTGACCAGAAAGCGGCGTCGCAAAGCAACGGAAGATCTACCTAGCGAGTCTTCTACGCTCTCCGATGGAAATACGACCGGGATGATTGAACCCGATCAACCCTCCGACCCCGCTCCCGTCCGCCGCGCCTTCACGTCCGATGACTGGTGCCTCCAAGTGAAGGAAGGCAGGCGACTGTTCGATGCCGGTGAGTTTTGTAGAGCGCGCGAAGCTTTCGACGCGGCAAGAATTGAGGGTCGACATCTTGGGTGGAAGTACGAATACGTTTGCCTTTCCAATCTAGGCTTTGCTTGCGAAACGGAACATAGGTTGGACGAGGCGGGTGAATTCTATCTCGGCGCATTGGCGTTGGCCGAAAAGCACGGACCCAAAGATGGCGAGCTCGCAAATTCAGCAAGATGGAATCTGCAAACTGTTTTGGGTGAGGCTCCCCAATTTCCGAGCCCGGAAGCTTCTACCGTGCTCTCTTCGGAAATGCTCATCGAGAACTTCCGTCATCGAGCTCTAGAGCTCGAGCGCAAGGGGCATAGACGCGAGGCGATGGACCTCATTCAGAGTGCCTCTTCATTGGCTTTCCAGACCGACGCACCCGCCATTGTCCAAGGCCTGCTGCTCCAGCAACTCAGTGGAATAAAGTACTCACTCGGCGACTATCAAGAGGCATTGTCCGTCGCTCAAAGAGGTTTCTCCCTGACCAAAGCCAAACTCGCTGGGCACCATCCTGTTAACGTCGCACTCCGTATGACAATGGCACTGGCGGCGAGATATCTCGGCGATGTTCGACTAGCCCTAGAACACTTGGCAAACATTGCCAACGAGCCCGGAGATGGCGTCTATCCTGGCTTTCGCGCCCTCGCCAGCACTCATCTTGGTACTTGCTACAGAATGCTCGGACGGCTATCTGAGGCCGAACGTTTTCACAACCTAGCCATTCGAATTGAGTCCGAACGTGGAGAAGGCGCGAGTTGGATTTGTGGGCTAGGGCAATCCAACCTTGGTGTCGTGTACAGAGAAATGAATCAGCTCGACCGAGCGGAAAAAGCGTACAAGACCGCACTGAAAACCACGATAGCCGCCACGGGAGGTGCCAGTAGCCAAACGGCTGAAATCCAAGCCAACCTTGGTATGTTGTTCCTTGCACAGAATCGGCCTGACGCTGCAGATCGTCATTTGCAGGCCAGTCTCGATATCCGGCGAACGCTACTCGGGGAGAATAGTCCTCAGACCGCCCATTCTCTTTACGGGTTGAGCCAGCTACGTCTGAGCCAGGGAAGGCTCGACGATGCCGTATCCCTGGCAACTGAAGCCGTCCGTATTCGTTCACAATCTTTGGGAGAGAATCACCCATCGACGCTTAGAGCTAAAGCGGTACTAGAGCAGATCAGGATTATCGGAACCCGATAATGTCAAGAGTTAGCATGTATATTCCACCGGCCTTTGGCCCCTGGAGCGACTTGATCCATAAGGCCGAGCGTCAGGTTACGGCGGGGCTTACTGATGAGGCGATCCAGACACTCACGGAAGCTCTGACTTGGATTGAGACCCACGATTCTACGCAGGCGATGCTACGGGTACACACCACGGATAGTATCGCTGCGACTCTGTCGGATTCGGGCAGACCCGAGGAGGCACTGACTTGGTACGAAAGAAGCATTGGAGTTCTGCGTGGAATCGAGGGTGGGAATGGTCAGATTGAGGTCGCCAATTCGCTGGCTTCTTACGCGAAGGCGCTACTAAAGGCTGGTCGCCTCACCTCCTCAAAAGAAGCTGTAGGAGAATGTTGCGCCATTTACCGCAAATACCTCGGCGAAAGGCATCCATATATTGCGATCGTAGGTCTCACGCTGGCAAGAATCGAGCAACGAGAGGGAAACCACGCGACTGCGCTTGCCATAGCTCGCCAGAGCATAGATGTTCTTGGTGAACATGCCGACCATCTGGATAGTCTAATATCCGCCCTTCACGAAGCCGGGCGCGCTGAGCTGGCTTTGGGGCGTCTGGATGACGCTGAGTTGAGCTTTCGCGAGAGCTTGCGACGTGGAGAGAGCCTGCTGCTGGAATGGCAAACGCAAGAGGTCGCGTTAGATCTGGCGGACACACTGGCGGCAAAAGGATCGACGCAGGAGGCTCGTGATGTGGCGTGGCAGGCCATAGGTGTACTTGAGCGGGTCTTGCCATCGTTGTCGCCTCAACTTCTGGGCGCAAAGCGACGTCTCGAGACCCTGTTGGCCAAGTCCGGGGAACGCGACGAGGCAAACCTAGTTGCCGCCGCAACGTCGGAGGATCTATTGGAGGACCTCAATCTTGCAAACCGGCGTTGGCGGCACCTCTACCGCAGTTGAGTTGAGTCGCGGACTTCGAACCTGCTAAGGTCGCAATTCTCGCGAGCGGACTCCGGTTTACTCGTAAGGACCATCGAAGATGATGTCGCGGTTTACGCGAACGTTGAAGCGGTAACCAACGGGGATCTTGATCGTCGGCTGAACATTCAGATTTCGACGGGTGATCTGGGCGCCCAGATCGGCTGCTTGTTGACCCGCGGCGCTGCCGGCAACTTGCGCCGGACTCGGGTAGGTCAGCAGCGAGCGGTTCTGATTTTGCGCGATCTCCGATGCCGCTGCAAATAGGCTCGTGAGGACCGCGAAGCCGACCAGGCGCTTGTAGTGGCGGTCCACCTTGTCACGGAAACCCGAGTAGCCGTGGGCGTCCTGGCCGATCATCCCGGAGAGGTCGAGCGTCGAGCCGTCCGGATAAATGACGCGGTCCCAGATCACTTGGACGCCATCCTGGCCGTAG
>CAZEFQ010000067.1:0-13673 GCA_964511505.1 uncultured Rhizobium sp. | reverse complement strand
CGGCGCATTGTTGGCAGCCAGGCGGGCAGCAGCCGAGACATCGGCGGCGGGCGGCGGCGCAGCGGCTGTCTCCGTACCGGCGCGCAAGGTATCGGCACTGTAGCGGGCCTGGGCGCCGTCCTGGGCAAGGGATTGCGCGGCCGCCTGTTGCTGCGCGGGAGTGGAGGTCGGGGGCCGGGCCGGCAGGTTGGCCAGGTCGGGCGTGGTATCGGCATCGGCGTCGGATGATGCGGTCTGGTCCGGCGGGGCAGCGCTGTCGTCGCCAAACCAGCTGGTGGGATCAAGCGCCGAAGCAGCGCTGGCCACGCTGTCACCCACCCCGCTGGCTGCATCGGAAACGGTCTCGCAACCGGTAAGTCCCAAACCGAGACCCAATGCCAGTGACAGAAATGGAATGGTCCTGTTCATGCTCACATGCCCCAATCTGAACTTACGCGTTGACCAGCCAGGCGAAATTCAATCCTTTCCTATACCGCGCCCGCTGCCGCCTTCCAAGCCGATGGCGCGCCGGCAGCGTGAATTCTTGAACATTTTCCGTGTCCTGGGAGGAAATTGCAGGCTGGTAGCGGATTCTGCCGGCTTCCGCTAAACCGGATAGGGAACCGCCATGCCACCGAATCGACCCGTGCCCAAATCCCGCCTCAAGCCCGGCACCGAGGCCGGGGCGGCGATCTCAGCCGACAGCTTCGCGCAACTGGAGGGCGAGAAATTCGCCCGCAACATGTTGCAGGTGGGGGTGCAGGCCCAACGCCTGCTCACGGATTTCATCAAGCGGATGGCGGACGTGGAGGAACATCCCGGACCGCTCGATCCTCTCAATATCACGGGCGCCCTCCTCGCTCTGGCCAAAGCCATGAGCGAAGACCGCGAAACCGTCGCGGCCGGCCAGATGCAGCTTTGGAAAAACTGGATGGGGCTTTGGGAACGCACCGCGCGGCGGATGCTGGGCGGAGACGCGCCGGCCCTGGTTGAGCCGGCGCCGGGCGACCGCCGCTTCAAGGATGAGGAATGGCAGCGCAATGAGATTTTCGACTTTATCAAGCAGTCTTATCTGCTGACCGCCAACGCCATCCAGGAGATGGTGGCCAACCTCCATTCCCTTCCCGAGCATGAGAGAAAGCGGGTGGCTTTTTATACCAAGCAATTTGCCGATGCGGTCGCCCCGACCAACTTCCCCCTCACCAACCCGGAAGTGGTGCGCGAGACCCTCAAATCCAATGGCGAGAATCTGGTGCGGGGCTTGAACAACCTCCTGGCCGATATCGAGCGCGGGCATGGCGAGCTCTCCATCCGCCAGTCCGCCGACGCCTTTATGCTGGGACAGGACATCGCGGCCACGCCCGGCAAGGTGGTTTTTCGCAATGAGGTGATAGAGTTGCTGCAATATTCTGCGGCGACAGATGAAGTCTATGAGCGTCCGCTTCTGATCTTCCCGCCCTGGATCAACAAATTTTACATCCTGGATCTGCGGCCGCAAAACAGCTTCATCCGCTGGCTGGTGGGACGCGGCTACACCGTCTTTGTCGTCTCCTGGGTCAATCCGGACCAGCGCCTGGCCGGGTTCGGCTTCGAGGATTACATGCGGGACGGCATCTTTGCGGCCCTGGACGCCGTGAAGGACGCCACCGGCGTCGAGGACCCCAACTGCGTCGGCTATTGCATCGGCGGCACGTTGCTGGCGGCGACGCTCGCCTATATGGCCGCCGGAAAAGAGCCCGGATTTCCGCAAACGCGCATCCATTCCGCCACTTTCTGGGCGGCGCAGACCGATTTCTCCGAAAGCGGCGATCTTTCGGTGTTCGTGGACGAGGCACAGCTGGAGGCGCTGGAAGAACAGATGAAGGCGGCGGGCGGCGTGCTCCCCGGCGCCAAGATGGCCACCGCCTTCAACATGCTGCGCGCCAACGACCTGATCTGGTCCTTTGTGATCAACAATTACTTTCTGGGCCGTCAGCCCCTGCCCTTCGACCTGCTTTATTGGAATTCCGACACCACCCGGATGCCGGAAACATTGCATCTCTCCTATCTGCGCCAATGCTATCGCGACAATGCGCTGGCTTTGGGCAAGATGATGCTGGGCGGGGTGAGGCTCGATCTTGGGAAAGTGACCGTGCCGGCCTATCTGCAATCGGCCAAGGAAGATCACATCGCCCCCGCCAATTCGGTGTTCAAGGCGGTCAGGCTGTTCAGCGGCCCCACCCGCTTCATCATCGCCGGCTCCGGCCATATCGCAGGCGTGATCAATCCGCCGGATGCGAACAAATACCAATATTGGACCAACGAAAGCGTCCAGCCGCCGGCAACCATCGAAGCCTGGCGCGCAGGCGCCACCGAGCATCCCGGCTCGTGGTGGACGGATTGGGACCAGTGGCTGTCAAAATTGTCGGGCAGGAAGATTCCCGCGCGCCAGCCCGGTGACGGCAAACTCAGCGTGCTGGGCGAGGCGCCGGGAGAATATGTGAAGGTAAAGGCACAGTAGCCGGCTTGGGGCCGGCTGGGGTCCAAGTTTACTGCGCAGGTTCACTCAAGATGACAATGCAGCGCGGGCAACGTTTTATGAAATCCACCACGTTGTATGCTTTGGCATTGCTCGCAGCCTCTTTGAAGACATAGTTGCCGAAATTGGCGGTTAGCCCGGAACCGGTGATGGGATATTGGCCGGCCGGCGAGGTGCTTGTCGCTGTTGTGGTCCATGTCAGGGTGCCGGTTGTCGCCGTGTCTATCGTCTCGCCCAACACAAAGCCGGTGACAGTGCCGGTTAAGGCTGGGAAAAGCGTGCCAGGACGAACGTACAATTTGTCAGCGACATAAGTCAGGGTCGCCGGCTTGATGGTCAGGGCGGTAGCGTTATTGATTGCCTGTGTGAGCACATAATTGTTGGTGTTCAGCGTCAGGCCGCTGCCATTGATCGCATAACTTCCCACATTCGATGACTGAGTAGCGTCCGTGGTGAAGGTCAGCGTGCCCGTGGTCTGGTCGGCCAGGGTCTGGCCGAGCACAAAACCCTTCACCGTGCCGGTATAGATCGGGTCGGCTGCGCCATATGTCCGGGACGCAGCTTTGGCGGTGTAGGTCAGAACCGCCGGCACAATGCTCAAGAAGTCGGCATTGTTCGGGTCCTGGGCGATCACGCTCATATAATTCGTGCTTTTTACGGTGAGGCCGGAGCCGGTGATGGCGTACACGCCCACGTTCGAAGACGATGTCACCGTGCTGGTGAACGTCAGGATACCCGTGGTCGCCGAAGCTTTGGTATCTGTGCCCCGCAGCCCGGTAAGCGCGCCCTTGAGGGCGGGAACAGTGTGGCCGTAGGTCATCAGGACCGGAGAGGCGGTATAGAACAGCGTCGCCGGAGTAATGCTGCCCGCGGCGGTCTTGGTCACCACCGTGTAATTGCCGGGATCGCTCAGGCTGTAGCTCGCAATCGAAATCGTCGTCGCGCCAACGACATTGGCGGAGTTGTACTTCGCCTGCACCCCTCCGATGGCGTTTGCGTCTGCCGCGACAAGGCCGGTTACGATGGTAAGGCCATTGGCCGCGGCCGTGCCGTCATAAACCTTGGTCTGCGGCGTGGCGCTGATGGTCAATGTCGCCTTGTTGATCGTACCGCCCGCCGTCTTGGTCGTCACGGTATAGTCGGCGCCGCCGACACCGTCATTGATGGTGTAACCGGTCACGGCGAGAGTCGAGAGATTGATCCCCAGCACATTGGCGGAGGCGAAAGCCTGGCTGAGGCCGGTGACCGTATCGCCGCTCACCAGGCCGCCGGTGATCAGGTTCGTCCTGGAAGATGTCGTCGTGCCGTCATAGATCTTGGTGTCGGACACGGCCGTGATGGTCAGCTTCGCCGGATTGATGGTGCCGATATTGCCGGAGATGGTGGTCGCAGTCAGGAAATAGGAATCCCCGGCCGGCTGGGTGAGGCCCAGGCCCGACACCGTCACCAGCAGGTTGCTTCCCACATCCTTGGTGCTGAAGACGCCTTTGGTCGGCGAGGTGATGGCGGTGCCGTTCACGGTCAGGACCACGGCGGCCTGGTCGGCGGGCGCCACGCCGGCAAGCTGGTAATTGCCGGTCGCAAGCGTGGCGATCAGGGTGCCGTCATAGGTCTTCATCACCGTGCCGGTCAGCGAGGCCGTCACGGCGACGGGATTCACCACCGAGCGGAAAAACATGAAGTTTCCCGACGGCGGCGTCGGCGTGTAGGTCGTGTCCGTGTTGGCAAGGCCGGTATAGGGGGTGAGGCCCCCATCGACCGTACCGGCGCCGACCACATCGCCGGAATAAACCAGCCAGTAGCCATTGGGCGTGCTCAAGGCCGTGGCGCCCGCATTATTGATGAAATCGCCGCCGGAGACGGTTCCCTTGGGCGAGGAGGCTCCCGCCTCCAGGATCAGGGCGTTGCCGATTCCCGCCGCGCTGACGCCATTCGCCAGGGTCAGGTTCCCAGCATTGACCACCACCTTGACGGTGCCGGTGGCCGTGATGCCCACAGTCGCCCCGACGGTGCCGATGGTCAAGGCGCCAGTCTGGGAATAGTTCACGCTGCCGGTGTTGGCTGCGAGCGTGGTTACGGCATTGCCGGCATTGGTGAGTGTATAGCTGACGCCGGCACCCAGAAGAGCGAGACTGGCAGCCTTCGCCGCACCGACGGTGACCGCCCCGTTGGAGCTCAGGGTGACGGTCGTTCCAGCCGCCAGAATCGAACCCAGTTTGATGCCCGCCAGTGAGGTCTTGCCAGCGTTACCCGTAACGGAAAGCGGACCGCTGGCGCTGATGGTAAAGCCCGAGCCAAAAAAACCCTCGCTGTTCGCGCCGCCGTTGGCGACCACGGTGACAGCGCCACCGCCGGCCAACTGCCCCGAATCCGCCTCTATGCCCCAATTTTCCAAGCCGGCGCCACCCCCGTTTCCGGTGATGAAGATGTCCCCGCTTTTGCTTGAGACGCTACCCAGCCAGCCAATACCGCTGTCGGCATTGCCACCCCCGCCGCCTGTTCCGGTGATGGTGATTGGACCGGTGCCTTTTGATTGGACATTAAAAGTCAAATATATTCCGTAGTCGTTCCCTGTCGCGCTGCTGCCGCCGCCGACACCGGTAATTGAGATCGCGCCGGCCCCTGTGCTCACCACGGAAGTGCTCCCGCGCGTCGAACCAATACCCATCTTTTGCGAGTGTGGGGACGGCGAGTTGTCCATGCCCGTGAGGTTGATCGGGCCATCAACAGCCGTGATCAAGCCGCCGAACAATTCCACGCCGAAGGTGATGACCGCTGTGCCTGCGCCCGTCCCGGCCACGGTGATCGTGCCGGCGCCGGCAGTGGAGATCGTCCCGCTCCCAACCAAAACACCGTCATTCGCGCCCCGGTGGTTTATGGTGCCATCGTCTGTTGCCGTGGGGCTGGCCAAGCCGGTGATGGCGACATTGCCGGTGCCGCTGGTTATATTGCCCGCGATGCTATAACCAATTTCGGACGCGCCGGTACCTCCACCAATACCCTTCAACGTGATGTTGCCGCTGCCCGTCGTTGTGATGGCGGCTTGCTGATAAACACCATAATTATTAGCACTGGCAGAATTCCCGCCCGTGCCGGTGATGGAAATGGAACCGCCGCCGGCATTGATGGCGCCGCTGGACTTGATCTCCACACCGTTGGAAGAGCCCGCCCCGCCCGCATAGCCCGTCCCATTGATGGTGATGGCGCCGCCGCCGGTGGTGAGCGCGCCATTGACCAGGACGCCATCGAGCTGCGTGGCCGTGCCTATGGCAGGCATGGTCGAGGGCGTGGCGCCGCCGCCGACGACAAGGCTGCCGCCTTTGGTCGTGATCGGCGCGGCGACATTCACATATCCGCCGCCGCCCAGGGTGTTCGCATCCAGAACAACCGACAACGCACCGCCGGTCGAGGTAATGGATGAACTGACGATGACGCTGCCGCCCGCATTCAAGGTCAGGCTCGCGGCATTGGCGCCGGTCATCTGGATAGGCGCGCTGACGATGATATCGCCATTGCCGTTGCCGTCACCCACGCTGCCGCTGGTCTGCAGCACCACACTGGTGCCGGCATTCAGAGCGGCGTTGATATCGGTATTCAGGACGACACTGCCGCCGGCTCCCGATGTCCAGGTCCCGGCCGGCGACTGGCTTGCCGTCGTGGGCGGGCTGCCGCTGACGGTCAGGTCATAGGGGTCCAGGAGCCATGTACCCGCAATGCCGGCCGGTGCGGAGGCATCGATGCTGGCGCCGGTTGTGCTCAATTTCTCGCCCGAGGTTTCCACCGTTCCGCCATTGCCGCCTTGCCCGCCGCCAGGCGCTTTCAGCGAAGCGGTGACCTGCGTGCTCCCGACGGACTTGATGCTGATCTGGCCGCCCGAGGCGATCGCCGCCCGCGCGCCGGCATCGATCACGCCCGCGATCATCGCATCGGCGCCCGTGATGGTGACGGCGCCGCCGGAACCGTCGCCGTTCTGTGCGCCGATCACGCCGGCGTTGGTGACGGTTTTTCCCGCGGTCAGCCAGACATGGCCGTTGATCGTGGCCGTGCCGCTCGCCCGGATGCTCCCTTCATTGTTGCCGGCGAGCGCATAGACGTTGCCGCCAACGGCATCCAGAACCGCCTGGGCAGCCGTGATCGACCCCTTGTTGCCGGCATTGCCCGAACCCGTCCTGACCTGGATCGCCAGACCGCTGCCGGAAGGTTGAAGCAGCACATCGTCGCCGGCGACAAGGGCCGCGGTTCCGTTGGGCGCTGAAATCTGCCCGCCATTTTTCACGGACTGCCCGATCAGTACGGCATCGCCATTGGCGGCGTTGATCTTCCCCCGGTTCACGACATTGCCGGCGGACGTGCCCGAAAAACGAGTCGCCTGTTCCGCCATGAAGGCGTCGTTGGCGGTATCGCGCGTTGCAGCGACAAAGCTGCCGCCGGTTACCACCGAGCCGGATGGCGTGACGATGATGCCGTTCTGGTTGATGAGATAAGCCGAACCGGTCGCACGCAACGAGCCGGCAATTGAAGAAGGATTGTTCGTAATCACCCGGTTGAGCGTGGCGCCCGAACCATTATCGATATGAACGCTGTTCCCGCTCCCGATCGAAAAGCTTTGCCAGTTGATGATGGCCCGGGAACTGGATTGGGTGACGGTGAGCGCGCCGCTCCCGGCCGAGATGGCCGCTTTCCCCGCGATGACCTGGCCACCCGCCGGCAAACCGCTCTGCGCATGCGCCGAGCCGGTAACAGAGCCATAAACGGCGGCAAGAAGGGCGGCGCGCAAAGCGCGACGCTGGAAAACTGTCTCCGGCCTCACGAAATTCCCCAGCATGCTTTCGCTTTTGTCCGGAGGACAGACTGCCCGAGGCTTTCGATTCCGGCATCCCCCAAATGGGGTAGAGGAGCAAATGTCGCAAGTTTTTGCGCGGCTTCAAGGTTCAGCCCCGCCTGGACATGGTAAATTGCTGTGCTTGCGTCCGCAAATTCGTCCAGACGGGATCGCGGACTGATAATCCGAAGACCCCCCGCGCCTAGTTCGTCCTGCCCGGCTCCAGCTTTTCGTTCAGGCCGCCGGTTTGGTGGTAATAGCCGGGACCTTCCGCGCCGTTCTGCCAGAAATCGGTTTTGGGCTTGATCAGCCAGACTGCGCCGTCCGGCCCATGCGCATAGCCCAGCTTCAGCACGTTCAGATACTGCGCGGCGAAATCGCCTTCGCGGCATTTGTCCTTGAGGCAATCGACGGAAATGGCGGTCGGGGCAAGAGCGGGATCATGCGGCGACGGCTGCGGCTCGTCCACCGTCTGGCAATGGAGGGAAAAGGCCACCGCTCCGGTCTGGGGTACCGCCCAGGAGACATCGGCGGACGCCACCGCCACGACCCAAACCGCGATGCGGCCGCCCCCCTTTGCATCACGAGTCACGCGATATTCGGCGAAGCCTGCCGCCCCGCGGGGCAATCCGAATTTTATCAGGCTGAAGCCGAATGGCAGGGACTGCATCGAGGCAGGCGTGACCTTGTCCTCGAAATTCTGCTCGATGAAGGACAGCACGAATTCCTCGGGATCGCGGCCGTCGAGACTGGCCCCGGCAAAGATCGCATGCTCAAAGCCTTGCGGCGCGGCGACATGGATCATGCTGTCGTCCGGCGCGTGGCCCGCGACATACCAATGCTCCGGGGCGAACCCGTTGCAGCGCCCGGCACCCAGGCCCGGCATGGCGAGAGGCCGGATGGTGGGACCGCGCGCCAGCTTCAGTGACCAGGCGGCATTCGCGGCCATCGCAGGCAGGTTAAAATATTCCCTGGCCAGGGTGCGGGGCGGTTCGACCGAACGTTTCCTGGGCTTCTCCGGGAAGACGCTGAAGACGAGCGCGAGAGTCTTGGGATGAATGTCACCCCTGGGTTCATCGAACACCGTGAAGCGCGCGGTATCGCCGGCGGCATGGGCTCGCACAATGCCGGCGGCCTGGTCGGCCGAACTGATCGGCGTGCCGTCGATCGCGGCTACCACTTCGCCCATGTGAAGGCCGGCCTTGGCGGCCGGACCCTCCTCATCCACCCGATAGATCAAGGCGCCTCTGGTCTTGAGCAGGGGCGCGCGCGCCGCGGCCGCCGGGGTCATGGCCGCGAATTCCACCCCGGCATAACCGCGCGGCTTTAAGGGCGGCACGACATACCAGCCCACGCCGGCAGTGCCGACGGCAACGCTCAATATCGCCCAAAGCCAGAGACGCGCCATGCGCACTTTCTAGCACAATCAGAGGAGAGCGGTCGCCTCGGGCAGGCCCAGCATGATGTTGAGATTCTGCACCGCAGCGCCCCCTGCCCCCTTGCCCAAATTGTCGAAGGCCGCCACCAGCCGCGCCTGGCCTTCCTTTTCGTTGCCGAAGACGAAAAGTTTCATCCGGTTGCTGCCCGCCATCAGTTCGGCATCCAGGACCTTGAGCGCGGCCGCCTCTTCCGGACTCGCCACCTCGATCAGCGGTCGCCCGGCATAAGCCGCGGTCAGGGCGTCGTGCAAATCGCGCAATGAAGGCTTTTCCGGCAAGGCCCAAAGCGGCAGAGGAAGTTCCACCAGCATGCCGCGATAAAAACGCGCCACGCTGGGAGCGAAAAGCGGCGGGTGCTTCAAGCCGGCATGGCGGGTCATTTCCGGGATGTGCTTGTGGGAAAGCCCCAGGGCATAACCGCGCTGCACCGTTTCGACATAGGCGGGTGAATCTTTCCTCTCGAATTCCTCGATCATGCTTTTGCCGCCGCCGGAATAGCCGGAGATGCCGTGCACCGTCAGCGGAAAATCCGCGGGCACCAGGCCGGCGCGCACCAGCGGCCGCGCCAGCGACAGGAACCCGGTGGCCCAACAGCCGGGATTGCTGACGCGTTTGGCGGACGCGATGCGCTCATAATTGCCCGGCTCAAGTTCGGCAAAGCCGTACGTCCAGCCTTCCGCCACGCGATGGGCGGTGGAGGCATCGATCACGCGGGTTTCGGGATTGTCGATCAGGCTTACCGCTTCCCGCGCCGCTTCGTCGGGCAGGCAGAGGATCACCAGGTCGGCTTCGTTCAATGCCGCTGTGCGCGCGCGCGCATCCTTGCGCTGGGCCTCGGCGAGCGCGATCAGAGAGAGGTCCTTGCGCCCGGATAGCCGCTCGCGGATTTCCAGCCCGGTGGTCCCGGCGGCGCCATCGATGAAGATTTTCGCCGTCATATCCGTCCTTTAGCCGATAACGGGGTGGGAAAACAGGCACCGTTGCCGCCCAACCACCCCGGACTTATGCTTTGGCCTAGCTTTTCTTTGCGCGCGAAGCGCGCTTAGAAAAGCTAGCCCCTCCCCGAGCGAAAGCGAGGGAGGCGCCCACCAAAAAGGGGGAAACACATGACCGCTTTCAACGCCGTCCGCTTCCGGGTCAAGCCTGGACGCGAGCAGGAATTCCTCGATGCGCACAAGAAGCACGCGGTCGAATGGCCGGGCCTGCGCCATGTCAACATGATCAAGACCGGCGAGCGCAGCTATTGCATCATCGCCGAGTGGACCGGCATGGACGCGCTGGCCGCGGCGCGGCCCGACATGATCGCCACTCTCGACACCTTCCGCCACACGCTGGAAGATCTCGGCAACGGGCTGGGCGTGACCGATCCGGTTGCCGGCGAAGTGGTGCTGGCGCTCAAGTAACACGCGACACTCCTCAAAAATGGAAATGGCGGGCCGGCTTGTGCCGACCCGCCACCCAAGGCAAAGCAAAAGCCTTTTATCGTTTGCTGAACTGGAAGGAGCGGCGCGCTTTCGGACGGCCGTACTTCTTGCGCTCGACCGCGCGCGGATCGCGGGTCAGGAAGCCGCCGGGCTTCAACGCCGCGCGCAGACCGGGCTCGTAATTCACCAGGGCGCGGGAAATGCCGTGACGCACCGCGCCGGCTTGGCCGGAAAGCCCGCCGCCATTGACCGAGACGATCACATCGAACTGGCCGTCGCGGTTGGTGGCGATCAGGGGCTGGCGCACGATCATGCGCAGCACCGGCCGGGCGAAATAGACCTTCTCATCGCGGCCATTGACCGTGATCTTGCCGGAGCCGGGCTTGATCCAGACCCGCGCCACGGATTCCTTGCGCCGGCCGGTGGCATAGGCGCGGCCCTTGCTGTCGCGCTTGTCGTGCGCCTTGGCCGCTTCCTCAGGCTGGTTGACCTTGGCCTTGATCAGGGTGGACTTGAGTTCGCCGAATTTGTTTTCTTCCGCCATCTCAGGCCGCCTTCACTTTGTAATTCGTGTTCTTGGGATTCATCTTGGCGACGTCCAGCTTGGCCGGCGATTGCGCCTCATGCGGATGCTCGGGCCCGGCATAGACGCGCAGGTTGGACATCTGGCGCCGGCCCAGAGGACCGCGCGGCATCATGCGCTCCACCGCCTTCTCCAGCACCCGGCCGGGGAAGCGCCCCGCCATGATGGCGCCGGCGGTGCGTTCCTTGATGCCGCCGATATAGCCGGTGTGGTGGTAATAGACCTTTTTCTTGAGCTTCTGTCCGGTCAGCACCACCTTGGCGGCATTGATGACAATGACATTGTCGCCGCAATCGAGGTGGGGGGTATTGGTCGGCTTGTGCTTGCCCTTCAGCCTGAGCGCGATGATGGAGGCGAGCCGCCCCACCACCAGGCCTTCGGCGTCGATCAGGACCCACTTCTTCTCGATTTCCGAGGCGCGGGCCGAATAGGTTTTCATAGCGCGAATTCCGTTGAAAAGACGCGCGGCTATAAGGGTTCCGCGCTTTGCGGTCAATAGAAATATCGGAATGACGGGCATTTTATGGATACGGTATCATAATACCGCGATAGAATGGTGTATTTGCCGCCCGCCCGCACTAAATTCTCCCCATGAACGCCCCCGAACCGCTTTTGCTCGGCAGCCGCCAGGACGGCGTGTTGCGGCTGACGCTCAACCGGCCGGCGGCGCGCAATGCCCTGTCCTCTGCCCTGATGCGCATCCTGCTGGAAGCCCTGGAGCATGCCGCCACCGACCATGCCACCCGCGTGATCGTGATCGCCGCCAACGGACCGGTTTTTTGCGCCGGTCATGATTTGCGGGAAATGACCGATGCACGCGCCCATCGCGACCATGGCAAGGAGGCTTATGCGTCTCTCTTCACCCAATGCTCCAAGCTGATGCAGACCATCGTCTCCCATCCCCGCCCCATCATCGCCGAGGTACAAGGCCTGGCCACCGCGGCGGGTTGCCAGCTGGTGGCGAGCTGCGACCTGGCGGTGGCGGCGGACACGGCGCAATTCGCCACCCCGGGCGTCAATATCGGACTGTTCTGTTCCACCCCCATGGTGGCTCTTTCGCGCAATGTTCCGCGCAAACAGGCGATGGAGATGCTGCTCACCGGCGAAATGGTGAGCGCGGAAGACGCGGTCAGGATCGGCCTGATCAACCGCGCCGTCCCGGCAGACGAACTCACCGCCGCGACCATGGCGCTTGCCGGCAAGATCGCCGCCAAGCCTTATGCCACGGTGCGCACCGGCAAGCATGCCTTCTATCAGCAGCTCGAAATGCCGCTGGAAAAGGCTTACGCCTATGCCGCCCAGGTGATGACCGAGAACATGCTGCATGCCGAGGCCAACGAAGGCATCTGCGCTTTTTTGGAAAAGCGGGAACCGAAATGGCCGGAGTAAATAAACCAGATTACAGCGGCATCAAGACTGGAAATCTTGAAGACATGATTGCCCGCCACGAAAAGCAAGGCATAACAAATACCCCTTCCTATCTGGCAGCAGTTGAAGAACTCGCAAAACGGCACTCCAAACATCTAAATACTGAACGCACCGTCTTTCATTTGAAAAAGTGCGCGCGGGAGAACCGATTTACCTCATATGAAGAGATCGCTAACGCTAGCGAAGCAGTCTTCAGCAAGGTGCATTGGCAAATGACTGACCACCTCGATTACATTCTCCAAATTTGTCATGCGCAAAATCTGCCTTTGCTGACTTCAATCTGCGTAAACAAGAAAAATATCAAAACTGGAAAACTGGAAGAAGGCTCTCTGGCCGGTTTCATCAAGGGTGCAAAACGGCTCAAGTATGATGTAGTCGATGAACTAGAATTTCTAAAATCTTGCCAAGAGTCGTGTTTTGCGTGGGGGCAAACTAGCTGATGCCCACGTATCCCGACACCCTCATCAAATCCATCCTGCGCAGCGTCAAGACCATCGCCATGGTGGGCGCCAGCGGCAATGACATACGCCCGTCATACTTCGCGATGATGTATCTGTTGAACAAGGGCTACAAAATCATTCCGGTCAATCCGGGGCTGGCGGGCAAAGAGATATTGGGCCAAAAAGTCTATGCCGCGCTGAAGGACGTGCCGGCGCCGGTGGACATGGTGGATATTTTCCGCGAGGCCAAATACGCGCCCGCTATCGTGCGCGAGGCGCTGGCGGAAAAGGACCGGCTGGGCCTGAAAGTGATCTGGATGCAATTGGGCGTGGTGAGCGAGGAAGCGGAGAAGCTGGCGAAAGACGCCGGCCTCACCGTGATCATGGACCGCTGCCCCAAGATCGAGCATGGCCGCTTTTCCGGCGAGATCGGCTGGATGGGCGTCAACCGCCGCGTCATCGACAATCGCAAGCCCTTGCTGTTCGGCAAAGGCGGGTCCCTGAAGAGATTATAGAAGGTCCTCACTCTCGCGCTTGTCGAAGGGTGAGGTCTCATGTTTCGGCAAGCTCAACATGAGGAGTTTTTTTAATGGCCGATTATGGATTTGACACCCTGGCGGTGCATGCCGGGGCCCAGCCCGATCCCGCCACCGGGGCACGGGCGACGCCGATCTACCAGACCACCGCCTTCGCCTTCGAGGACGCCGATCATGCCGCGGCTTTGTTCAACCTCCAGGTCTTCGGCAACATCTATACCCGCATCGGCAATCCGACGACGTCAGTGCTGGAGGAGCGGGTAGCGGCGCTTGAGGGCGGCCGGGCGGGCCTGGCCTGCGCCTCCGGCCATGCGGCGCAACTGCTGGCGCTGCACACCCTGATGTCGCCCGGCGACAATATCGTGGCGGCGCGCCAGCTTTATGGCGGCTCGATCAACCAGTTCAAGCTGGGTTTTGCCAAATTCGGCTGGCAGGCACGTTGGGCCGACGCCACGCGCGCCGACAGCTTCAAGCCGGAGATCGATGCGCGCACCCGCGCCGTCT
>CAZEFQ010000066.1:0-5899 GCA_964511505.1 uncultured Rhizobium sp. | reverse complement strand
GCTTTGGTGACGGCGGGCGCCAATCAGATGAACGGAATCCAGTTCTCCATCAAGAACAGCGCCTCGCTTCTGGCGCAGGCGCGAGGCGATGCGGTCGCCGATGCGGGGGCCAAGGCGGAAGTCTATGCCAAGGCGGCGGGCGTGAGCCTCGGCCCCATTCTTTCCATCAGCGAGAATGACGCCGAGGTGCCCCGTCCGCTTTATCGGGCCGCGCCCATGGCGCTGGCGGCGAGGCCGGTGCCGGTGGCGGCGGGGGAAGAAACCGTGGCCGCCAATGTCTCCATCGTCTGGGAAATCCACTGAAAGACATTATATTGCGGTGATGGACAATCCTCTTCTGGAAGACTGGAGCGGTCCCTTCGGCACACCGTCTTTGGACCGCATCCGGCCGGAACACTTCCCGCCGGCCTATGCGCGCGCCCTCGCCGAACACGAGGCTGAGATCGCGGCAGTGGCAACCAAATCCGCCAGCTTCGAGAACATCATCGTCGGCCTGGAAAAAAGCGGCAAGCTGCTGGGGCGGGTGGACGCGATTTTCTCCCTCTTCACCGGATCGCGCAGCGATGATGCGGTGCGGGCGATCGAGCTTGAGATGGCGCCGCGAATTTCGGCGCATTGGAACCGGATCTATCTCAACCCGGAACTGTTCGCCCGGATCGACGCGGTGCATGCGAAGCGCACGGAGCTGAGATTGGATGCAGAGAGCCTGCGGCTCCTGGAACGTTATCATCTGGACTTTGTGCGCCAGGGCGCCAAGCTCAAAGGCGAAGATCGCCGCCGGCTGGATGCGATCGGTCAGCGCCTGGCGGTGCTGGGCGCGGAATTCTCCCAGCATGTGCTGGCGGAAGAAGAGGATTTCGTGCTGCCGCTGCAAGAAAGCCAGATGGGCGGATTGCCGCAATTCGCCCGCGACGCCGCTTCGGCCACCGCGAAGGAGCGCGGGCTCGATGCGCCTTTCGCGGTCACCCTGTCGCGCTCCCATGTCGAGCCTTTCCTGCAATTCGCCGCCGATCGGGGCTTGCGGGAGCAGTTGTTCAAGGCCTGGGTATCGCGCGGCGCCAATGAGAATGCACAGAACAACAAAGCCATCATTGCTGAAACCCTGGCTTTGCGCGCTGAGAAGGCGCGGCTCTTGGGGTATGACAGCTACGCCGCCTACAAGCTGGCCGACAGCATGGCGGGAACGCCGGCGCGGGCGCGGGCGCTGCTGGACCATGTGTGGGCCGCCGCCAGGCGGCGGGCATTGGAAGAACGCGATGCGCTTGCCGCCCTGATCGCGGAAGAAGGCGCCAATTTCAAGCTGGCGCCGTGGGACTGGCGCTACTATGCCGAGAAGCTCAGGCAGAAGCGTTACGCCTTCGATGAGGCCACGCTCAAGCCCTATCTGACGCTGGAGAGCATGATCGCGGCGTCTTTCTTCACCGCGGAAAAACTGTTCGGGCTCTCTTTCCGCGAACGTCCTGACATTCCCGTCTATCATCCCGATGTGCGTGTGTGGGAGGTGGTTCGCGCCGGCGAGACCATCGGTCTCTTCTATGGCGATTATTTCGCGCGGGAGGAAAAGCAGGGTGGCGCCTGGATGTCATCCCTGCGCGACCAGGAAACGCTGGACGGCGCCGTGCTGCCGCTGGTGCTCAACAATTGCAACTTCGTCAAAGCCGATCCGGCGCTGCTTTCCTTCGACGATGCCCGCACCCTGTTCCACGAATTCGGCCATGCGCTGCATGGCCTGCTGTCGAAGGTCAAATATCCGCGCCTGTCGGGCACCAATGTGGCGCGGGATTTTGTGGAGCTGCCGTCACAGCTTTACGAACATTGGCTGGAGGAACCGGAGGTGCTGGGGCGCTTCGCCCGGCACTGCGGCACCGGTGAGTCCCTGCCCAAGCCGCTTCTGGACAAGCTGATCGCGGCGCGCAATTTCAACCAGGGTTTTGCCATGGTCGAACTGTTGGCCTCCGCGATTGTGGACATGGATTTGCATGGCGGCTCGGTGGACGACCCCGAAAAAGCGCAGGCGGCCACCCTCGCCCGCATCTCCATGCCGGACGAGATCGCCATGCGCCACGCCATTCCCCATTTCGAACATGTCTTTTCCAGCGACGGCTACAGCGCCGGTTATTATTCCTATCTCTGGTCGGAAGTGCTTGATGCGGATGGCTTTGGCGCCTTCCGCGCCGATCCTTTCGACCCCCTTGCCGCCCGCCGCCTGTATGACAATATTTATTCCGTGGGCGGCACCCGCGACTTCGCCGAAGCCTATCGCGCCTTTCGCGGGCGCGATCCCGAGGTCAAGGCGCTTTTGGAAACACGGGGATTGGAGGCGATATGAACCGCAACATGGCGATCCTGGCGATGGCTGCCACTGCCTTGCTGGCGGGCGCCGCCGCGCCGCCGCCACTGCCCATCACCGACTTGAAGCAGCTGCCCATAGTGACCACCGCGCCCTATGACGAGAAGGCCGATGCGAACGCGGTGGTGGCCGCCGCCTTCGCCCGCGCGCAGAAAAGCCACAAGCTGGTGATGCTCGACCTGGGCGGCAATTGGTGCCCCGACTGCATCGCGCTCGCCAATGTCATGCGGCTTCCCGCCATGAAGCAATTCATGGACGCGCATTATGAATTCGCTGCGGTCGATGTAGGCCGCTTCGACAGGAATTTGCAGGTCCCCGCCCGCTTCGGCTTCACCAAAAGGCTGGAAGGCGTGCCCACCATCCTGGTGGCGACGCCGGGGGGCAAGCTCATCAATGGCGGGCATGTCTTCGCGCTCAGCAATGCTGGCGAGATGACGCCCCAGTCGCTTGCCGCCTACCTGGCGCAATGGACGAAATAAGCTAGATCAACGTCCCGCCACTCTAGATCAACGTCCCGCCACTTGGGGCCGCGCCGCGCCCGGCTGCAGCATGTGGTCCACCACATGCATCACGCCGTTCTTGTCGTAGACATCGTAAATGGCGATGTCGGCGGTGTTGCCCTCTTCATCGGTCAGAAGAATGTTGGTCGGGCCGTTCAGGCGCGCCGTGATAATGCCGCCCTCGGCAGTGCGAAGCTTGGCCCGCCCGCCGCCTTCGCCGATCACCTTGAGCAGCGCCTGGGAATCATACTTGCCCGGAACCACCAGATAGCTCATCAGCCGCGCCAGTCCGGCCTTGTCATGGGTCAGGACTTGGGCGGAAAGCTTGGCCAGCGCCGCGTCGGTGGGGGCGAAGACGGTGAATTGGCCGTCGGTTTTCAGCGCATCGGCCACACCGGAATCCTTCATCGCCGCCCCCAGCATGGAATGTTCCGGCGAGGCGGAGATGTTTTCCATCAGGTTCCGGTTGGACAGCATGGCCTGGCCGGCGATCATCGGGTTCATCACTTCGGCCTCACTCGGCGCATCCGCTTGTGCAGGCTTCGACACGGGGGCCTTGGAAATCGCACCCGAAATCGTGCCTTGTGAAACAGCTCCCAGGGCGCCGCCGATCATCATCGCGGCAGCGGCGGCAAATCCGGCGAGAAAATGGCGTTTCATGGCGGGACCCTTCTGCTGAACCCCGTCATAAAACGCCCGCCCGTGTTGGCCCGTTCCACCTTGATACTCGTGAATCAGCTGTCTTCGCGCCTGAGTTCCAGCGCCAGCCAGAGTTCCTCATCGGCGTCGCGCGCCGCTGTCACTTCCGCCAAACGGCCGGAAAGAAGTGCGAACTTTTGGCCGTCGCGGGCATAAAGGCCGGAATCGGACAGTTCGGCATGGAGGGTGGCGATTTCCCGGTTCGCCGCCTCAATCTTGCCCGGCAAACTGTTGAGCAGATGCAACTCGGTGAATTTCAACCCCGGCGCGGTGTTCCGAACCCGCGCGGCGGGTTTGCCTGACGGCTTGGATTTGTCCGCCGGTCTGCGAACCGCCACCTCTTCCGCGGCCGCGCTCCGCTGCGCCAGCATGTCGGAATAGCCCCCGGCATAAACGGTGAACTTGCCGTCGCCCCCGGCGGTCACGATCTGGGTCGCCACCCGGTCCAGAAAATCGCGGTCATGGCTGACGATCAGGGCCGTGCCGGGATAATCGCCCACCACCTCTTCCAGAAGATCAAGCGTTTCCAGATCCAGGTCATTGGTGGGCTCGTCAAGGACCAGAAAGTTGGAAGGCACCGCGAACAGCCTTGCCAGCAACAGCCGCGCCCTCTCGCCACCCGAGAGCACCTTGACGGGCGTGCGGGCCTGCTGGCCGGTGAACAGGAAATCCTGCATATAGCTGATCACATTGCGCGGCTTGCCGCCGACATAGACAGTATCGCCGCCGCCGCCGGTCAGCACATTGGCCAGGGTCTCCTCGGGATGCAGGCTGGCGCGGTTCTGGTCCAGCTTCGCCATCGAAAGTGCTGTGCCCAGCTTCACGTTGCCGGCATCGGGTTTCAGCTCGCCGGTGAGGATTTTCAGCAGGGTAGTCTTGCCGGCGCCATTCGGCCCGACAATGCCGATGCGGTCGCCGCGATGGATGCGCAAGGAAAAACCCTTGATCACGGCCTTGTCGCCAAAGTTTTTGAAAACGCCCTTGGCGTCGATCACCTTGGTGCCGGAGGTTTCCGCCTCCGCCGCCTCCAGCTTGACGCTGCCCATCGCTTTCAACTGTTCGCGGCGGCTCTTGCGCAGATCGCCCAGGCGCGCCAGCCGGCCCTGGTTGCGCTTGCGCCTGGCGCTGCGGCCATGCGCCAGCCAGTCCAGCTCCTGCACAATCTTGCGGTTGAGCTTGTGGCGCTCCAACTCTTCCTGCTCCATCAGCATTTCACGCCAGTTCTCGAAAGTCGCGAAGCCCTGGTCCAGCCTTTTCGTCTTGCCGCGATCCAGCCAGATCACGGCGCGGGAAAGATTTTCCAGAAAGCGCCGGTCATGGCTGATCAGCACCAGAGCGGCGCGCAGGGCCTTGAGCTCGCTTTCCAGCCATTCGATGGCGGGCAGGTCGAGATGATTGGTCGGTTCATCCAACAACAGAATATCGGGGCGCGGCGCCAGGGCGCGGGCGAGCGCCGCGCGGCGCGCCTCCCCGCCCGAGAGCGTGGCGGGCGTTTCCATGCCGCTGAGACCCAGATGCCCCAGCAGGTAAAAGGCGCGATTGGGATCATCGCCCGGCGCCAGCCCGGCCTCGACATAATCGCGGGTGGTGGCGAAGCCTTCCAGGCTGGGTTCCTGCGGCAGATAGCGGATGGTGGCGCCGGGCTGGGCGAAACGCTCACCGCGATCGGCTTCGGTCAGGCCGGCGGCAATCTTGAGCAGGGTGGATTTGCCCGAACCATTGCGGCCCACCAGGGCCAGTCTTTCGCCCTCGCCGACGGCGATTTCTGCCCCATCCAGCAATTGGGTGTTGCCGAAAGCGAGATGAACATCCTTGAGATAGAGCAGCGGCGGCATCGGGCCGCTATGTGGCGCGGGGCGCGAAGCGAGGCAAGAAAAATCGCCTATCCGCCTTGAATTGAACTGACGCCATCAACGCGAAATCGTCTCCAGGCCGAGCCCGCGCGTGCGCGGCCCGAAAATGGCGATGGTGATCACCGTCACCGTCATGGCTGCGCCGATGAACAGCGCCACGCCCAGGGCGCCGCCTTGCGCCAGGAAAAAGCCGATCAGCAGTCCCGCCAGCGCGGCGCTCAACCGGCTCCAGCTATAGACGAAGCCCACGGCGCGGGCGCGGATGCGGGTGGGATAGAGTTCCGCCTGGTAATTGTGGGCGGCAAAGCTGATCCAGTTGTTGGCAAGCGTCACCAGCACGCCGAACAGGATGATCTGGGCGGTGCCAGTCTGGAACGCGAACAGCAGCATGAACAGGGCGACACCGGCGCCGGCGCTCACCAGTTGCCATGTGCGCTCCATCCTGTCGGCGATGAAACAACCCAGCAGCGGGCCAAAGGGATTGGCCAGCGCGATGA
>CAZEFQ010000065.1:0-4155 GCA_964511505.1 uncultured Rhizobium sp. | reverse complement strand
GAAAGCTTCTGCAGCAGCGGCAGGCCGAAAGCGGCGGTCTTGCCGGTGCCGGTCTGGGCGATACCCAGCAGATCGCGTCCCGCCAGGAGAGCCGGTATGGCCCTGGTCTGGATGGGGGTCGGTTGCGAATAATTCTCGCCTTTGAGGGCGCGGAGGATCGGCTCGGCTACGCCGAGGGAGGGAAAATCGGGATTGGTCACAAACAGTCCTTAAGAACCGGAAGAATCCGTCCCGCTTTTTTTGGCGGGCCGGAGCAACGGCTGTTGCCGTCTTCCACGCACACTGGAGGGAACGGAGGTTTTCATAAAAATCTCGCGGTGACGGCCGTTTGGGCCTTTGTGCGGCCGCGAGATGACAGGCGCTATATCGGGATATGGCGCACGAAAGTCAACCACATTGTTGCGACGCAGCACGCTTTCCCGTGCTTTCCATGCGGTTAACCCCGTTGCGAGTCTCCTGTTTCTGTAGTCATCATTATACGGAGCGCCTAAAGCGGGACGCCGGACCGCAAGGCGCCATGGGGAAGCAAGCCGGCATGGGTTGGGCGTCGGTTCATGGGACATTTTGACGGGGACAAGTCGCTCGCGCAGGCATCCGCGAGAGGCAAGATCAAATGGTTTAACGGCACCAAGGGTTACGGTTTCGTGACCCTGGACAATGGCAGCGATGCGTTCTGCCATGCGTCGGTGCTGCAGGCGGCGGGTCATCAGGAATTGCCGCCCGGCGCCAGCATCATCTGCGACCTGGCGGATTCGCAGCGCGGCATGCAGGTGGTGGCGATCCACAGCGTGGATATGTCGACCGCCGAGGCGCCGTCGCGTGGACCGCGCCGCGATAGCGGCTTTGGCGGCGGCGGCGGCGGCCGTTTCGGGGGCGGGGGCGGTTATCGCGACCACAGCCCGGCCGGCCCGATGACCGAAGGCAAGATCAAGTTCTTCAACGACCAGAAGGGCTTTGGTTTTGTCATGCCCGACAGCGGTTCGGGCGACATCTATCTGCATGCCAGTGCGCTCCGGCGCTCGGGGGTGCAGGCGGTGGAACCGGATCAGCGCATCCGCTTTTCGACGCGCCAAGGCAACAAGGGCGTTGAGGTAGATCGGGTCGAGTTGATCTAAGTTGCCCTGGCAATCCCGGGAATAACGTCCGGGTCTTCTTCGACCTCTTTCAACCGCTCCCGCGCCGCGGCGGCTTCGCGCTGCTTGTTCCACATCGCGGCGTAGTGGCCGTTGAGCGCCAAGAGCTCGGAATGCCGGCCGCGCTCGATGATCTGGCCGTGATCCAGCACCAGGATCTCATCGGCATCGATGACGGTGGATAGCCGGTGCGCGATCACCAGCGTGGTGCGCCCGCGCGAGACCTGGTTGAGCGCCCCCTGGATTTCGCGCTCGGTGCCGGTGTCGAGCGCGCTGGTGGCCTCATCCAGCATCAGGATCGGCGGGTTCTTGAGGATGGTGCGGGCGATGGCGACACGCTGTTTCTCGCCGCCGGAAAGTTTCAAGCCGCGCTCGCCCACCATCGACTCATAGCCCAGGGGCAGCAGGGTGATGAATTTGTCGATCTGCGCCAGCCGCGCCGCTTCCTTGATCTCCGCCTCGTTGGCGCCGATGCGGCCATAGGCGATGTTGTATTTGACCGTGTCGTTGAACAGCACCGTGTCCTGCGGCACGATGCCGATGGCGGCGCGCAGGCTGGCCTGGGTGACATCGCGGATGTCCTGGCCGTCAATGGTCACTTGGCCGGATTTGATGTCATAGAAGCGGTAAAGGATGCGGCTGATGGTGGATTTGCCGGCGCCGGACGGTCCCACCACCGCCACCGTCTTGCCCGCCGGCACGGTGAAGCTGACGCCCTTGAGCACAATCCGCTCGGGATCATAGGCAAAGACCACATTGTCGAACCGTATCTCGCCGCCCCGGATGGCCAGCGGCGCGGCGCCCGGCTTGTCCTTGACCTCCTGCGGCTGGTTCAAGAGGCGGAACATCGCCTCCATATCCACCAGCCCTTGCGTGATCTCGCGATAGACCGTGCCCAACAGGTTCAGCGGCTGGTAAAGTTGCAGCACGATCAGGTTGGCGGCGACGAACTGGCCCAGCTTGACCTCGCCCGATTTCACCATCATCGCGGCCAGGATCAGCACCACGCCCTGGCCGATGGCGATGATCGCCGCCTGCCCGGTGTTGAGGATGGAGAGCGAGGTCTGCGACTGGATCGAGGCGCGCGAATACTTCTCCATCGACACGTCGTAACGGCGCGTCTCGTGCCTTTCGTTGTTGAAATACTTGACCGTCTCGAAGTTCAGCAGGCTGTCCACCGCCTTGGTGTTGGCGTCGGTGTCCGACTGGTTCATGTCGCGGCGGAAGGCGATGCGCCAGCGCGTCACGGCGACGGTGAACCAGCTATAGGCCGCCACCATGACGAGCGCGGTCAGCGCCACCCAGATATTGAAGGTGTAGAGCAGAAGCCCCGAATAGATCAGGACCTGGAAGATGATCGGAAAGATCGAGAACAGGGCGAAGGACAGGATATTGTCGATGCCGCGCGTGCCGCGTTCGATGATGCGCGACAGGCCGCCGGTCTTGCGCTCCAGATGGAAGCGCAACGACAGGGTATGGACATGGGCGAAGGTTTCCACCGCCACCTCGCGCATGGCGTGGTATTGCACCTTGGCGAAGACGCCGTCCCTGAGCTGTGCAAAAGCCTGCATCAAGACGCGCGACAGCGCATAGGCCGCCACCAGCGCAATGACCACCCACAGCACTGCGGTCTCGGGCGTCGTGCCGAAGGCATCCACCGCCGCGCCCAGGAACTGCTGCGAGATGGTGGTGGCGATGATGCCCAGCATCAGGAAGAGGATGCTCAAGACCACCCTTATCTTGAGATCGGGCCGGCCCGCCGGCCAGAGATACGGCATCAGCCGCCACAAGGGGCGGAAAGACGGCGCGCCGGAACCTTCCTCAACCGGATGCGCCATCTACCTACCCATATCCGCGCCGCCAAAGGTGAAATATCCCGCCGCCAGCGCGACCAGCGCGATCACGATAAAGGCAACCAGCCAGCGGCGCACGATTTTCCTCTTTGGGTCTAGAGAGAACCTGTTTAGGAAGATGCCGCCGCCCACGCAACCCCGCCCCCATTATGGATAAGGATAAACACGCGATTTGTGTCTTTTGCGGCTCGTCTTTCGGCACCAGTCCCCGGTTCCGCGAGACGGCCGAGGCCGTGGGCACCGGAATCGCAGCGGCGGGCTTTTCGCTGGTGTTCGGCGGAGGCGGCCTGGGGCTGATGGGCGCGGTCGCGTCTGCTGCACAGGCAGGTGGCGCCCCGGTGCAGGGGATCATCCCCGCCTTCCTGCAGAATCTGGAGCCGCCGATTTCAGCCGAAGAAAAGCTGATCGTCACGCCCCATATCCAGGAGCGCAAAGCCTTGATGCTGCAAATGTCGGACGCTTTCCTGGTGCTGCCGGGCGGGCTCGGCACCTTTGACGAATTCTTCGAAGTGGCGGTCGAAGCGCAGCTCGGCGTGCACAAAAAGCCCATCATCGTGGTGGATGTGGAGCATTATTTCGACGCCCTGGACGCCATGCTGCACGCCATTGTGGAAAAGGGCTTCGCCAAGCCGAGGATCATGGAGCTGTATCACCGGGTGAACGGCGCGGAAGAAGCGATTCAACTCCTTAAGGACAAGCTCAAGCCCGGTTAGCAGCGAGCACAGGTCCGTCTCCCCCTTCGGTGCGGAGCACCTGGAAGGGGGAGATGCCGTAGCTCGCTCTCGAGCGAGCGAAGGCAGAGGGGGTCATCAAATTTTCGCCCCGTCGCGATAGAGTTTGTAGATGATGGAATCCGTCAGCGCCTCGAAGGAGGCATCCACGATATTGGCGGAGACGCCCACCGTGGACCAGCGGTTGCCGCGGCCGTCAGCACTCTCCACCATCACCCGTGTCACCGCTTCGGTGCCGCTGGTGAGGATACGCACTTTATAATCCACCAGCCTGAGATCGGCGAGGAATTGGGAATATTTGCCCAGGTCCTTGCGCAGCGCCGCGTCCAGCGCATTCACCGGGCCGTTGCCGGTGCCGACATTATGGATCGGCTGGCCGGCCACATTCAGGTCCACCACGCCTTCTGAGGTGGTGACGAACTCGCCCCGCCCGTTCTT
>CAZEFQ010000064.1:0-16391 GCA_964511505.1 uncultured Rhizobium sp. | reverse complement strand
CGGAAAAGGGGTTCACGGGCAAACTCGAAACCCTCGCGCACAAGGGCGTGACTATCACGCTTCAGCCCAACGAGGACAAGGCGAAAGACAGCCATCCGGACTACATCGCTACCGACTCCGGCAACCGAGAGGTCGGCGTCGCCTGGGACCGCAACGACGACCGCGGATACTACGTCTCCATCGCCTTCGAGGAGCCGAGCCTGGCGCCGGGGTTCTACACGCTGGTCAAGTCCGACAAGGGCATCAGCGCCTACGACCTTCTGTATCGCAAGCCGATGCCTCCCAAGAAGGCCTAGCCTACGAAGGGGCGGCGCAAGCCGCCCCTTCTCTGTTCATCACCGATTCAACGGAGTTTTCCATGGCCAAGTTTCAGTACACGCTTTCCGAAGACGACGAAGACCGTGCCTACATCACAGTGGACGACGTTTTCGACATCCACATCCTGCGCACCGAAGAGGGTCTAATTATCGATGTCTACGACAGCGGCGGCGATGATTCCGATTCCCTGGGCACCATCGCCATTCCCGATGATTCGCTCACACGTAACCGGGAGGAATGACCATGACCACGTATCAAGTGATCGCCTGGTGCAGCGTTCCTCACCGCACCACATTCGACGTTGAGGCCGGAAGCGTCGAAGAAGCCCTGGAGAAAGCCAGGGAGAAGGCGAAAGACACTTATGGCGAGCCGTGCGACGGCGCCAGCCACGACTGGGACGAATTCGACATCGTCTCGGAAGGCGACGCCGATGAGCATATCCGGCATCTGGAGCCGGCGCGTCTGGTGGAAAACGCCGCATCCGAACTGCTTGTCGAGCTGCAGAGCGGCATCGAGCACGCGCAAACAGTCACGGACTCCTGGGAGCACGGCGATCTGGCGTCGGCGGTCCGCGCAATGGCGAAGTGGCTCGTCCGAGCCCGCGAAACGCTCAGGCACGCGACGAGAGGCGAGACGTGTATCGATATTCAGGAAGTCGTTAAGGCGGCCAGGGCAAAATTCGGAGCGGTGATGAAGGTCATCCGCAGAGAACAAAGCGAGTATTTCGTCGCCTGTAAACGAGACAATGCACCGCTTGCCGAAAGGCCATATATGACCATCACGGCATGCTGTGGCAAAGACGCCAAAGGCGTGGCGTTCTATTGGGGTCACTACGATCTCACGATTGAAGAAGTATACGCATCAATCGTCGAGGGTGAGAGCAAGGCAGGCTGATTTCTTCGCAGAGCCGTCTTTGACCGGACGGCTCAACGAAGCATTCGGCTTCACGCCGCGCCTCGGGCATTTCAGGGGCGGGAGAGTGACTATGGCCAAGCGTCCTATGACCAATGTCGAAAAAGTCCAACACATCATGAGCTTCAGCAAATACGGCGCCTTGGCGCAGCTTTTCGTAATGGACGCCCTGCACAAGTGGACGGACATCGTCAGCCGCGCCTCCCCGGAACAGGTCGGCAACGGCTTTATCGACGGCGAGGCCTGGATCGGCGTCGCGACAGAGATTCAGAATACCCTGCGCGACGAACTCGTCATCGACGATGTCGATCTCGAGGACGAACCGACCGCCGACTCCCTGCCGTAAGGACCACAAGGCCGATAGTCCATAAATCCCGACCGATTGGCCGGGTACTTTCATTCGCGTCGTTTCGTGACGCACCGCGCCTCGGGATCAGGGGCGGAGAAAAGATCATGTCCATATCGATGCCGGAAAGACTCGAACATGCCAGAGCCGCCTTAACCGCCTACTTCGCGGCGAAGGGAGAACCGTTGCCGGAGGGTCCGTGGGATTACGAGGACACCGACGCCAGCGACCTTATTGCCGACCTGCTGCACCTTCAAAAGCGCCTCGGGATGCGTGACGCGAAGCAAACGCTCCAAACCGCGGTAATGCATTACGAAGCCGAAGAATCCGAGCCGGATGCGCATCATTGTCCCTGCGCGCTCTGCGATGACGGCGAAGAGCCGACGTGCAGCTCGCGGTGCCAAGCCGAAAGGGTTGAGGAGCCCATCGAAATCGGTTGACTATCAACCGCCATCGTCACGATACGCCGCTTCCCTTGACGGACCGCATTGCTACCGGTCGGCGGTTCGTGGCTTCACGTAAGTCGGTTGCGGCTCGCTGCGCGCCCGCCAGTCGGCTTCTCTCTGCGCCCGTTCGCGCGCACGGACATGATCGCGCCAGGCCGTATCTATCGCGCCGACAATCGCACCCAGACCCGCGAGCACGAGATAGCGCTGCTCCGGATTCTTGATCTTCTCGCCCAGCAGCATCAGGGCAATCGCTCCGACGGCATATTTGACGCCGCCGAGGGAGACATGCGTGCTGGAGAATTCCTTCCGGTGACGCTCGCCGCGTGGGTCGTGATGGTCATATTGCCTCTGTGCGTATGCCATGCACGTAAAGATAGCGATTGCTGATAAATAATCAATCAAAAGTTGCTGACCGCTATGCTATCCAGTCGAATCGGTTCCGCCGACATACATCGCACCCTCTCCTCCCCCTTTCGTGTTTCGCCGCAAACCGAGCGCCTCGCTTTATTGAGGGCCAGGATGCAGCCGCCGCTCGCTAGGGTCAACGACGCATTTTCCCCTGCCGCCGGTAGGCGCGGCATTCCTCGCGAAGCAAAATGCTATGACCCACTTGCTTTCCGGCCGCCCTATCTGGCCCTAAGCGAGCCGCATGGTGCGGCTTTAACAACCAGGAAGGGAGAACGACTATGGGAAAGCGGGTAGTGCACTGCAAGCGGGAACCGTTCGATGTCTATATAGGACGGCCGGGCAAATGGGGCAATCCGTTCGTGATCGGAAAAGACGGTACGCGCGCGGAGGTAATCGCAAAATATCGCGAATGGCTGCTCTCGCAACCGGCGCTTGTCGCGGCCCTGCCGGAACTAAAGGACAAAACGCTCGGCTGCTGGTGCGCGCCGCAGGCGTGTCACGGCAATGTGCTGGCGGAGCTTGCGAACAAATAGCGCAGCCCAATCACTTTCCGCTTAACGCTCCGCATTTGGCGGGGTAATTTTCACGAGCATCAATAGCGATGCGCCGCGCCTCGGGTCAGGGGCTTGAGAAGCAACATGACAGAAGCTGAAAAAGCAATAGGACGTGCACACATACAGGGCACCATCGATGGCGTCAATATGGCGTTCAATGTGCTCGAAGAGTCTCTGCATATCGCCGCTAAATCGATCCGCGCGGATTTAATTGAGCAACTGCACCTTCGCCTCGCCGACCTCGATGAAACGACCGTAGGCGCATCCTGAGCCGGCCTTCACACGCGGAACCCGTTGACCCATTTATGGCCCGGTCTTCCTGACGGGCGTTGGCGTGGCTTTCGGCCTGTTGTCGTTCGCCGATGGCGGCGAAAGCTCAAGGGCCTTGCCGCCCTCGCCTTCCAGTTCACGGAGCCAGCCGGGCTTCTGCCCTTTGCCGTTCCATGTCAGTTGTTCATGCACCGGGTGCCGATATTGACGCCCGACGTGATACGCCGGGGCCTTACCGGCGCGCGGCTTCTTCGCCCCCATATCCTTGAGGCTCAGCCCCGCCTCGGCGAGCACGGCGCGCGCATCCGCCAGCGCCTTCGCCTTCAGCGCCTTGGCATCGGCCAGGGCCTTCGCCTTGCGATCATCGTCGTGCGCCTTCAGCAGTTCATTGACCCGCGCGCCGACGGCGTGCAATTCCTCATCGCTCAGCGCGTCGAGCATTTCGAGTGTGCTGTTCATCTTCTTCTCCTTTGATTTGCTTTGCTATTTCGTCAAAATCCGGGAACGTCCGGACGCTGGACACAATCGGCTGGTTGTCGGGGTTGTCCTGCTCCAGAATCTTCCTCTGGCCCGTGGTCAGTTCCCGGATGCCGTTCAGTTGCCCTTCGCGGATCTCATCCACCAGCAGGTTCAGATTGTGCCCTTCGATCTCAAGGATTCGGTCGCCGAAGATCAGCGTGAGCTTCTCATGGCTTCCTTCGTCGGTCCATTGGTAGCCGGTGTAGTGCGACCAGGCGAAGCCTTCCGACTTCCTCCCGTCACGCCTCTCGACGTGAAGCGTGAAAGCCTGGGCGGACTGCTGGCGTTCGCTGGTGTAGGTATGCAGATGGGTAGGATCGCTCTTGATGTTTTCACGATCGAGCAGCCGCTCAAGGAAATGGCTCTTCGCATCAGACATAGCTCACGCCCTCCCTTCCGCGCCAGCGATCCGCCGCTGCGCGAGTTCTTTCTTTCAGGAACCGGGTGACCCTGCTGCGCTCGATCGATTCCCGAATGCGATGCCGCCACGAATGGCGGAGCTTCGTGTGCGTCAGTTCCACCGCCGAAAGCCGCTGTCCGGTGCGCGCTATCGCGTCGCGCACCTCCTGCTTGTCCTCGACATAGACCTTCGCCATTTCCTGGCCGCGCGAAGCGCTCACATACCATTGCTGCTGATTCGCCGCCGGTAACGACTCCTTGCCGGTCGCGATGAATACGCGCTTGACCGTCTTGCCCTGGCTCGCATAGCTGGTATCGACATAGCCGAGCGTGAAATGGCCCCAGCTCTTTGGCAGCAGCTTGCCTTTTTCGATGCGGATGTCGCCTTCCTTAGTGAAGCCCTCGACGGTATATATGTCGCCGTTATTGATACCGAGCTTGCGGTCATTCTTGAGGTTGCGGATACGATCGCCTTTGCCAATGCGGATATCGTGCGTCCGGTACACGTCGTAACGATCTGAATTCCCCAGCGGAATGGCGGCCTTGGTGCCGTCCTGCTTTTGCAGCATGAGGCCGCTCTCGTCTTCGGCAACCACGGCCTTGTCGCCGCGCGTGAAGCCCTTGACGTTCTGATGAAATTCGACGACCATTCCCGGCTCGTAATTGCGGATGTCGCCCTTCTGCGCATCGCTCCAGCCGGTCGAGCGCCGCACCTTGAATTCCCGCTCCTCGCCGATGCCCCCGCGCTCCTTGAGCACGGAGCGGAGCCGGTCGGTGAGCTTCTGGCCCTCCGCATGCGTCGGGGCGATGATCAGCGCCGATTTTCCTTCCTCGAAGGCATTGAGGTAGTCATTGACCAGCAGCTTGTGGCGCTCCTCTCCCTTGGCCTCGACGACCCAGCCCATCTTGTCCAGCGCATCGAATCCCTTCTGCGCCGACTTGCCGGTGCCCTCGGCAATCGCCTCGACGGCTTTGCGGTATCCCGGATCGGTCTGGCGCCGCGTCGTCTTCAGACGCGCGAGCCGGACGCCCGCTTCCTTTTCCAGAAGACGGAAAGCATCTCCGGCCTCGACGCTTGCATGCTGCGTGTAGTCGCCCGAGAGGATCACGCGATTGCCGTTTCTCTTCGCGAGTTCCATGAGGCTACGCATATCCTTCGATGACACGAGTCCCGCTTCATCGACCCACAGCACCTGCCCCTTGGTTTTCTCCTGAAGCTTTTCGTTCTTCAGCAGCATGGCGAGGGTTTCCGCGTCCTTGAAGCCTTCCTTGGCCAGGACCCCGCGGGATGCCTGCGACGAAGGAGCGAATGCAAAGACGTGCCGTCCGGGAACGCTCTCAATCGCGTCTCGCGTGGCGCGCATCATGGTCGTCTTGCCCGTACCGGCTTTGCCGGCAACGCCGGTGACGGTGTCGCGGCTCTTAAGGACATGGAGCGCCGCCTGTCGCTGCTCCTCCGACAACCCGGAAAAATCGGGACCGGGCCCATCACTTCCCGATGGAAGGAACGGCTTCTGCCGCCGCTGCCCGTCTCTTGCGAATTCCAGCATGGAAACTTCGTCGGCGAGCACCGTCTTCGTGGTCGCGAACAACTGGCCGTCGCGCATTTCCGCGATGACCTCCTTATGCTTCGCGATATCGGCCACCGCGTCCGGCGTGACGGAGCCCACCGCGTAGGTCAGCGCCTCGGCGCGCAGGCGCTTCTCGGATACGGCGGAGGCGTTCTGGAATGCGTGCTCCAGCGCATATTCCTTGGCCTGCTCCGGAGTGATTTCCGCGTCGCCCTTCTGCCAGCCGCCCGAGGCCGTGCGGATCGCCAGACGCTCCTGCTGCGTGAGGCGGCTGTCCCATTCGGCGCGCAAATCGTCCATCGACTCCGGCGCTTCATTCTTTTTCTCGCGCGTCCTGCGCCCGAGCTGCGCTTTCGTCGCCTTGTCGGTGATGCCGAGCCGTACTGCCTCAGCATCTATGACGGCGGTCCTGCGGGAAAACTTGTCGGCGGTTTCCTTTCCGATGCCCGCAATGCGGAAGCTGTTGCCATCCTTCTCTATCCCATAGCCCAGATCTTTGAGTTTTCGTGCCAACCGGGCGTGGAACGCCGCCTGGTAGTACCCTTTGTCGCGCACGATGTCGCCGAGCTGAATCGCCTTCCAGCGCTTCTCTATGGGATCGAATGTCGCGTTGAGCACCGTGGCATGCGCGTGCAGTTGCGGGTCGGGTTTCGCCTCCGGTTTTTTATCTTCCTTCTTCGCATAATCGGCCACATGCTCATGCTTCACTGGATCGGTGACCGGCCGCGTCGTGCGATGCACATGCTCGGCCCATATGAGGTTCCCGGTGAAGCGGTCGGCATTGGCTCCGTTCTTGCGCACCCGCGTCTGGACGTTCGACTCCATCTCCGCCATGGTTTCGCGGACGGATTCACGGAAGGCGGTAAGCACCCGGCTATCGCCTCCACCGTTATGCCCGCCCAGTTCATAGGCGAGCGTCACCGACTTCGGCGCATCGAATGTCAGGTCGGTCATCACCCGGCGGTCTTCCCGGTTGCGTTGCGTCAGTTTCTCGCCCGTGACCGGGTTGACGTTGTCGCAGAGCTTGAAGAAATCCTCCTGCCGTACCTCGCCGGTGAGCTGTAACATTTTTGCACCGGAGCCGTGCCAGACGCCCTTCATCTGCTGCGCGTTCGCTTCGGTGTAATAGCGCCCGTCACCCGGGGCGATGTGCTGGGTGTAGTAGTCCTTGGCGGCCTTGGCGTTCTTAAGATGATTGACGAAGATCATCGCCGCTCACCTGAAAGGAGGGAAGCCGATCCGATACAACTAAAGCGCGTTTCCTTCAACATAAAATCTCGCGTAGGTAGTGCACACAGATGCGTATAGACTTGTCCCCTAAGCTCTGCTTAGGACTCAAAACCGCGCTCAACCGGGCATCCGCAAAACGCCGTGCCGCATCGGGACGTGCGGCGCTGCTGCGCAACTCTGAAGTGCGGCCGCACCACCGCCGGAGAGAGATCAATCCACGCGTCACGCCAGGCATAACTACCGATCCGGGGAAGAGCTTCGCTTGGGCGATTGCTTCCCTTTTTCGATCACTGTGTCTTTCGCTGGTTTTGTGTTGCTTTCTTGCACTCCGGCGATTTCGCGCGGCACGTCTTTGGGCTGATGCTTGCTGTCCAAATGTGCTTCGTGATTCTTAACCCAGCCGTTGAACGCGCTGTAGGATTCCGCCATCGCGTGATCACGCCGCTGTACCGGTCTGTGCCACGTCGTCTTTGCTTCGCCTTGCGGAGGTGTAAAGGTAAGACCGGCATGATATCCCTTCTCGCTCATGCCGAGGCTAGCCCGCACGGCATATCCCGATTCCTTGTCCGCGTATGCGCCGCCCTGCCAGATCGTCTTTATGCCGTGGCTGGCGTTATAGGCGCGCTCACGGCCATTCATCCAGTCGAGAAAGCCCATATCACCGCTCCATCGACAGGCTGCGGCCGCGCGCCTGGGTGTTGTCCGGGGTGTTCTGCATCGACGGCTGTGCATTGCCGGTCCGGGGCGTCGTCGCCTTGTCCATCAATTCGGCCGCCGGACGCGCCGCCTCGACCGCTTCCGCCTTTACGTTGTCAGGAAGACTCTGCACAGATTTCTGCGCCGATGATTGCTGTTGCTGTTGTTGAGATTGGTTAACGGATGGTTGCTGGGGAGCGCTGCCCCTGTTCATGAAATCGAGAAACGCCATTGGGTTTCACCTCTGGAACGATTCTCAGGCGGACACGGGCGGCCTCACGAGTGAAAGCAGGTTAAAGGTCCTTCGTTCATGGGAAAATGTCGTCGCGGTGTCAGAGAAACCATGGCGTCGGCGCATAACAGGGTTCCCGGCAAGGCGGAAATCGAGAAGCAGCTCGAACGGCTGCTTTCGAGCAAACGGCTGAAGACTGCGCCCAGTCAGGCCGAAATGCTCCGTTATGTCGTGCGGCAGCGCCTTCAGGACATCGAAATCAAGGAGGCCATCATCGGCCGCGCTCTGTTTCCCCGCTGGATGAAAGACGGCACTGACGATGTGCGGGTGACGGCGCACAATCTGCGCAATAGCCTGGCACGATACTACGCAGAGGAAGGCATGAGCGATCCCGTCGTCATCATGCTTCCCCGCGGCGCGAAATACCAGCCGGTGTTTTCCTTCAATTCTCCGGCGGCGAAACCCTATGAGCGCGGTGTCCATCTCTACGCGGCCCTGCAGAAAAGGCTGGACGCCGACAAGGCTGTCGAGCAATTTGACAAAGCCATCGCGCTCGATCCCGCTTACGCGGCGGCTCATGCCGCAAAGGCAGAAGCAGAGTTCTCCCGCGCGTTTTTGTGGGGATGGCCTTTCGCGAAGGAATCGGTTGCGCTGGCGGAAGCGTCTGCAAAAGAAGCCTTGCGACTCAGTCCCACGCTATGGAAGCCGCATGTGGTCCTGGGAATGGTGCACAGCGCCCGCTGCGAATGGGAGAAAGCGGACGCATCCTTCAAATCAGCCCTCCGGGCGTCATCCGAAGACACGCGCCGCCACGCCTGGTACGCCGCCTATCTGATGGCAACGGGGCGCACAAAGAAAGCGCTTCAACTGGTGACGGAAAACGCCCGCAACGCACCCGGCGATCCGGTGGCGCAGACGCTTCATGCGCTGTTCCTCTATGTGAACCGTGAATTCGATGAGGCTGAGTCGCTGCTGCACGAAGTCGAGACGCCGACGCATTGGTTCACTCACGTCATCCTTGCCTGCGTCCTGCCCTGCACCCGCGATACCGACGAGGCCTGGTTCCATATCGAGCGCGCGCACCGCATCCTGGGAGTCGGGTTTCCGGGGCTGGAAGCCGTCTGCATGAAGACGGGCAAGCCGGAAACGCTGCCTTACCGTGAAGAACAGAAGCGCTCGACGTTGCACATTCTGGAAGCTAACCCGAAACAGAACGCGCTGCATCTCGGGCTCTGTTATCTCGCGATGGGTGAGCCACGGAAGGCCGTCGCGGCGTTGCGCCGGGCGCGGCGGGATCACGACCCGCTGATGATCTGGGCGCATCTCTGGCCCGTATTCGATCCGCTGCGCAAATATGCCGGATTCCGGCAGCTCATCGAAGAGATGAACTTCCCGGCCGAGCGTTAGCCGGGACTCTCGCGCCTGCCGCGCACCTGTGTCAGGCTGAATCCGTTTTCGTTCATCTGCGCGGTGATGTCGTCCCATGCACGCTCGGCCCGCCTGTCGCCGGTGGACCGGATATGGTTCATCGTTTCCGCCGCAATCGCCGGAAGCGAGATGAGCACGGCATGCACGCTCTTGTCCTGACCGGCGGCGAGTTCCTGCACCGTGCGCAGCAGGTCCTTGTCGAAATGCCCGCTCGAATGCACCGCGGCCTCCAGATCGCCGAAGGCGCTGGTGACCGCAGGCGAGAAATGCACGTTGACTGCGCGCGCGTCGATCTGCGCCACTTTGCGCGAGTGAGACATTTGGGACTCCGCTATTGAAGTGGAAAGAGACGCCAATCCTAGCCGCGCGTGCCGGGCGCGTCAAACGAAACGCAGACGCCTTTAACCTGCTTTCACTCGTTCCAAAACGCGACACACCGCACCATGAGGCCATGAAACGCAAAACCCTTTTGCTCCTCTTTACCGTCCTGCTCGCGCCCCTCGCGGCCAGGGCGCAGACCAACGCAACCACGCCCACCGGGGGCGCCATCGAAAACGACCCGCAGTTCAAGCGCCTGTCGGCCGAGCAGCAACAACTCGTGCGCCAGATCATGGACCAGGTCGAGTCCGCCGCCAACGCCGAACGCGCCGCGCAGACAGCTCAGCCCTCCGCGCAGGCGCAGCCGAAGACCGTGAAGCCCAACACCGCCGCTCCGAAAGCGCAGGCCGGAGGATGCCCGGCCGACCCGCCGAAGAAATCCCGCTTCCATGTCCCGAAGGCGCTTCAGGACGCGATCAACAGCGGCAAACTCGGCGATCTCACCGGCGTCAACCTCGATCCAAGCCTCAAGAAGGACACGCCGAAGGATGCGACGGGCAAGCCCTGCCCTCCCGCGCCCGTTCCGGCGAAGCCCGCAAGCAAATGACCGCTCCGGGCGCGCGCGCCCTTTTTGAGGCCGCGCGCCCTTCGCTCAAGAGGAAATGCTATGCCGACACGCGACGCCATTCTCGACCGCACCATACTCTCGCTCTCCGACAAAGACGAGCTGCGCCTGCGCGATCTCGTGGAAGGCACGCTCATCACCGGCGCTCCCGGCTCCGGCAAAAGCTCCACCAGCGGCAGGCAGCTCGGCATCGGGCTGCTGCGCTCCAGAAACACGGGGGGGCTGGTGCTCACCGCCAAGGCGGAGGAAACGGCCAACTGGATCGCTTACGCGAAGGCCTGCGGGCGCGAGGGCGACCTTATCGTCTTCAACGCCGAATCCGGCCACAGCTTCGACCCGCTGCATTACGAATGGACGCGGCCCGGCCGCGGAGCCGGGGATCTGGAAAGCATCATCGATTTCTTCTCGACGCTTGTATCGATCGGCAAGAAGGAATCGGGCCACGGCCATGATCCCTTCTGGGAACGCGGCAACGAGCAGCTAATGCGCAACGTCATCAAGCTGCTCGATCTCGCGGGCGAGCGCATCTCCATCGCGGGTATCGACCGCGTCATCAAATCGCTTCCCACAAGGCCGGAGGAACACGAAGAAGCTTTGTGGCAGGAGCAATCCTTCTGCGCGCGTCTTATCAAAGCCATCAAAGCGCGCAAGGACACGCTCACCGAGGATCAGTGGTCCGATCTCGACTTCGCCACGCAGTACATCTTCCGCAAATGGCCCGCCTTCGACGAGCGCCCCCGCTCCTCTTTAGAGATGACCTGGTCGGGCATGGCCGACAAGTTCCTGTTCAACCCGTTCCACCGCCTGTTCTGCGGCGGCAGTTGCAGCTTCACGCCGGAAATGACGACGCATGACCGCAAGATCGTCATCTGCGATTTCCCGATGCTCGAGTACGGTCACGAAACAGGGCGATTGATCAACATCATCCTGAAGCTCATCTTCCAGCGCGCCTGGCTGAGGAGAAAGCTCGACGAATCGCCCAATCCGGTATTTCTCTGGCAAGACGAGTTTCAGTATTTCGTGACGCGGCGCGATAACTTCTTCCAGCAGACCTGCCGCGGCAGCCGCGTCGCGGTCGTCTGCCTGACGCAGAACATCCTCAATCTCGCCGAGGAGTTGGGCGAGCAGCAGCCGGGCTCCAAGACCAAGAGTTTCTGCGGCAATCTCGCGATCAAGATCGCCCACCAGCAGAACGAGCCCGACACCGCGACCTTCATGGCCGACATCATCGGCAAGGAGTATCGGTATCTCGACTCCTATCACGCCGGCGGCGCCGACAGCGACAAGGCGCATGCGAGCGTCGGCGGCTCGCAGCAGCTCGTGCATATCGTCGAGCCTATTGAATTCTCGAAGTTACTCAAGCCCGACGCGCAGAACCCGCTGGCGCAGGCGATTGTCTACCAGTCGGGCAGGCCGTTTAACGCAACGAAGACCGAGCGCCACCCGAAGGGGCGCAATTTCCTATCCGTGCATTTCTCGCGCGAGACGTAAAGGAGCAAACACCATGACACCAGGACAGAACCAGCAACCGCTCGATATCAACCGCCTGCAGGACGTGGCGCTGAACGTCGTCTACAACGTCTGCGGCATCATCTGCCTGCCCGTGGAAATGGCGCTGCGGCCGTTTTACGGCTCGCGCTACTTCCCGCCCATGATGCTGATGTTTTCCATCTTCATGATGCTGCTGCTTCCGGTGATCAACTCCTTCACCGAGGGCTTCAGCCACATGATTCCCTTCATGCCCATGCAGCCCGCGCCGGTCGGCCTGTTCGGCATCGGCGCGTTCACGAAATGGTTTTTCATCGGCCTGTTCGTCCACGGCTGGCGCACCTGGAGGCGCATGCTCCACATGGACCGCGAGCAGAACAGCCTGTTTGAAGGCCCTCCCCTTTTCTTCTTCAATTTGCTGCCCGGCACGTTCTGGATGGTGCGCATCGTCTACGAGCCGGTTTTTCTCATCGCGCTCTCCATCGTGCTGCCGAATTTCTACATCCTGCAGCCCTCGGCCGCGCATTACCTGACCTTCGCGGCCTTCGCGCTCGCGATGAAGCAATACGCCGCATGGTTCATGCAGTGGCAGTTCCTGCGCGGCCTCATGGACATGCGCAACGCGGGGCCGATCGTCGCGAAGTTCGTGGACAACACCGCGACCGAGGACGACTTGGCCACGATTCATCTCGCGAGCCTGCCTCGCGACATCCCCGAGGAAGTGCGCCGCGACACGGCGGAGCATATCGCGCGCGCCATGTCGCCGGGGGCAAGACACGGACTTTAAAGGAGCACATCATGAACACCAAACTCACCGACAAGCAGAAGAAGGCCCTGCTCATCTGCGCGGGGCTCTTCGTCGCGTCCTATGTCGTCAAGTGGCTCATCACCTCCGCCCAACAGGCGGCCTTCTATCAGCAGCAGGCGATTATCGCCGCACAGCAGCGCGCCGCCGCGGCGGCAGCGGCCAAGGCGCAGAAACAAAATGCGGCACCGCCCGCGGCGAAAGCCAAACAGGGAAACCCGCGCTTCCTGCTCACCGACCTCACCAATCTCGCCGGAGCATGGCGCGGCCAGCGGCTGCTCGCAAGGAAAGGCATGTGCACGCTCAATCTTGAGCTGCGCAACGTCCCTGAGAAACCCGAGGACTATAAGGCGTATGCACAGTTCCACTGCATGCCGGCCGCCGGCATCCCCTCGCTCTACGGAGGCCGCGTATTGCCGAAGCAGCAGCGCGACAACCTCAACCCGGCGGCAATGGTCCTGACCGGCGTCCCCGAGGAAGGCTCGATTCACTTCACCGTCGATAAGACGGTCGTCACGGCGGCCGACGACTGCGAAACGACGGATTTCAGCGTCACGCCCTTCGGCACAAACCAGGTGGCCGTCGAGTGGCGCGAAGGCATCTGCCGCGGCACCCAGCTCATCCTCGCCAAGAACGGAAACGCGAATTATGTGCGGCGCTGACGACGGCTATTCCGGGCCGGACCTGAAGGCGCTCCGGCGCATCCTGTTCGCGCTCATCGCATCGGCCGTGCTGTGCTTCGCCATCGCACTCACTCTCATTGCGCGGACGAAACGGCCTAACATGCCCATGCGAACCGCCTCCCCTGCCCGCTGCGCATGCGGCGGGCAATGTGTGCGGGCGCCCATGAGGACGACGCCATGACCAATCCTGATTTCGATTTCCTGACGCTCGCGGAGGTGGCCCGCGTGCTGCATTGCTCGAAGGCGCATGTCTGCAATGCGGTCGCGGGCCGTTTGCCGGGCTGCGCTCCCATTCCCGCCGTCTCCCTCGGCCGCCGAAAACTGGTCCGGCGGCAGTCGCTTTTCGAGTGGATTGAGGCTAACGAACATGCCGCCGGTGATGCTACGATCCGATCAGCGCCAGATCGAGGCCGCGGAAACGCATAAGGAGAAATTCTATATGCGTACACGGCACTCAACAGGAGGTGTCAGGAAGCAGCGGGGCCGCTGGATCGGCTTGTGGTATGAAGGCGGCGTCAAGAAAAGCCGCGTCCTTGGATTCGTGAAAGACCTGTCCAAGGGCGAGGCAAGGGAGGCGGTAGCCAGGATCGTCGTGGCCGAGAAAGCCAAAGCGAACGGCTCTACGGCCTTCGGAACTTTCGTCGAGCATGTCTACTTCCGGTTCTACACAAGGAAATGGAAGAACTCGACGCGGGAAAACAACGTGAACAGGATCAACGTGCATCTGGTGAGGCGATTCGAGGACCGGGACATCGGGACGTTCCAGAGAGACGAGTTGCAGGACTTTCTCGACGGGAAAGCCCGTGGCTTGTCGTTTTCGGTCGTCGATCACCTGCGCTGGGACCTGAAGCAGATTTTCGACATGGCGGTCGCGGAGGGCCTCGTCCCCCGCAACCCCGCCCTGATGCTGTTCACTCCCAAAGAGGCGGCGAAGCCAGTGCGCCGCGCCATGACCATAGAGGAGGTGCAACGATGCTTTACCGTTCTTTCTGAACGGGAGCGATTGATAGCGAAGCTCGCGATTCTGGCCGGGATGCGTCCCGGCGAAATCTTCGGGCTGAAGTGGAATCTGCTCACCGAAACCTACGCGGATATCCGGCAACGGGTATACCGGGGCCTGGTCGATACGCCGAAAACGGATCAGTCTCTCCGCAAAGCCGCCCTTTCCGAAGGGTTGCTGGCCGACGTGGAGAACTGGCGGTCGAAGGCGGTTGACGCGCAAGGATGGGTGTTTCCATCGGAAGCGATGACGCCTCTTTCAAAGGACAACTGCTGGCGGCGGAACATACAGCCTGCCCTCGCCGCGGCCGGATTGGGTTGGGTGAATTTTCAGGTGATGCGCCGCACGCACGCAACCTTAATGAAGGCTCTGGGAGCGGACGGCAAACTGGTGGCGGACCAGCTGGGCCACAGCCTTGACGTAAACCAGAACGTCTATACGCAGAGCCCCGTTGAAAGCCGCCTCGTGATTGTGAATCAGCTGGAGCAGCGTTTGTTGATACAATAGTGTTCGCTCAGTGTTCAGGACGAAGACTGGCACTGGATGTCATTGCAGGATAAGGGCATGCGGGAGTAATTCAGTGGTAGAATGCCAGCTTCCCAAGCTGGACGTCGCGGGTTCGAGTCCCGTCTCCCGCTCCATCTTTTCAACAACTTGGAAAGAATCCAAAATCAAGCGTTACTCCGTTTACTCCGTTTTTTTCTGAGCCTGCCTGAATGGTCGATTTCGCGACCATCCACCCTCCCCTGAATCGCGGGGTTCATTATTGAATCACCTCGGATTCGAGGCGCTTCGCGGCGTCAATCTTTTGCTGCACGCCGCTGATCGAATACACTTCCAGGCTGACGCCCAGCCCGTGGCCGCGCTGATCGGCCGCTACCTTATCGTCGATCTTTGCCTTGCGCGAAAGGCTGGCGTTTGTCCGCCTCAGAACCTGGAACGTTGCCCATTCCAGCCCGACTGGCTTTAGCTTGGGCTGCATGTCCCGCTTCCAGACGTTATCCCGTCTCAGCGGCGTCTCCCGCTCCGACGGAAACAGGTATGCTTCCGGTCCAACCTGGAGCAGCATGGTTTGCCAAACCTTCAGATCGGCGACGGTACCTGGTGAGAGGCCGACCTTTCGTGACGTGCGTTTGCCCTTCCGCCCCTTTGGCGTATCGACATCGCCCTTGTACACGCGCTTGTCGATGAGCACTGAGTGTTCGGAGATTTTGCCGAGCTGTATCGCGAGGATCTCGCCCGGTCGCATTCCGTCGAACACCGCCATCCGAAAGATCAGGCGCGCTCGGGTGTCGAGCACCGAAAGCGCCAGGCGAATCTCTTCCGGCGACATCACGCGCTTCTCGCCCTCCGGCCTCCCGGCCGGAGTGAAGAGCGCAGCCGCGGGATTCGAATCAACTAAGCCGTCGCTCAGAGCTGTCTTGAAAATACTGTTGAGGTCCCACCGCAAGTGGTCCACAACGCTGCGCGAGAGATTCTCGGCCTTCTTGTCCAGGAATGATTGCATCTGGTCCCGCGTTATCGTTCGGAGCAGTTGAGCGCCGAACGCTGGCACCAGATGGAACATCATCCTGGGCTCAGTTGTCATTCGTGTTGACTCCTTCCATTTCCGATGGCACATCGGCATGAAGACCTCTTCGAGGTAAACGCCGAATGTGTACAGCGGCTTCTGCATTTGGCCGGCATCCTCGTTGGTGCGCTTCAGGATGACCGCCATCATGGCCTCGGCTTCGCCCTTTCCCATCTCGCTGACTCGGCCGAGCACTTTCGATCTCTTGTGTCCGTCCTCCCACCACTGCCCAACCCAGACTTTCGTCTTGCCGTGCTTGCGGGGGCGAACACTTCCCTTCTGGTATCGTTTGCGACGCATGAATGAAATCCCTTCTTGCGTCCAGGACGATGCACTCTGACATGCTGTCATCCTAGCGGGTTTTATTCGCTTCCATCCATTGATCCAGCCAGTCTTTCCGCACGACCTTGCGGCGACCCAGACTCAGGTGCGTGAGCTTGGGTAGGCCGCGAACCTTGCCGTCGATCACGTTTAGCGCGTGCGCCTTCGAGCAACGCAGGATGGCTGCGACTTCCTTGATGGTCAGGATGTTTGATGTGTTCTCCACGGTCCCTCCATTCCGTAGGGCGT
>CAZEFQ010000063.1:0-2756 GCA_964511505.1 uncultured Rhizobium sp. | reverse complement strand
CCCATACGCTGTCGCTATGGGCTGCTCGCCTTCGGCGAAACGCTGCCCGTCGCTTGTGCTCCGGGCGTTCGCCGCTCAAAAACGGTCCACTGGACGCCCATACGCTGTCGCTATGGGCTGTTCGCCTTCGGCGAAACGCGGCTCACTCCCGCAGGCCGAAGCCCTTGGCATAGAGGCGCAAAACAACGCCCGTCAACACGGCGATCAAAAGCAGCGTCAATCCGATGCTGAGGCCCAATGGCGCTTCATTCACGCCGATCATCGAGCCGCGCACGCCATTGATGAAATAGAAAAAGGGATTGAGCCAAAGCAGGAAGTGCAGCCAGTCCGGCAGCATATTCATGGTGAAAAAACTGCCGCCCAGCATGGAGAGCGGCGTCAGGAAAAATACCACCGGCATGTTGAGCTGCTCGAAGCTCTTGGACCACAGCCCGATAATGATGCCGGCCAGGCCGAACACGATCGACACCGCGATGATCCAGAACAGGAACAGGGGCAAGGACACAATGCTGGTGGCGCCAAAGCCGACGCCGATGACCAGGATACCGAGCCCGGTAATGGCGGCGCGCACCACCACGGTGGAAAGGCTGCCCACGATCATTTCGAAATAGGAAAGCGGCGAAACCAGCATCTCCTCGATGAAATGGATGAAGCGGGCAAAATAGATCGCCGAGGAGGATTGCAGGAAGGCCGCGTTGATGATGTTCAGCATCAAGACGCCCGGCATCACGAATTCGATATAACGGTGGCCGCCGATGGTGCGCACCGTGCCGCCCAGCACATAGCCGAAGATGAAGATGAACAGGAGCGCACTGATCCAGGGCGCGATGAAGACCTGGATGGGCACGCGCATCATGCGGCTGACCTCGCGCCGCACAATGGTGTAAAGCCCGATCCAATTGATGCTCATGGGCGCAGGTGTGGTGATCATGGCTTGGACGCTCCCGGCACATGATCCGGTTCGGCGCCGGTGGCCACCAGATAGGCATTCTCCAGTCCGCCGGGCGTGCCCGCGATTTCATCCTTGGTGCCCTCACGGACAACCTTGCCCTTGTTGACGATGGCGATGTGGCGGCAGAGCCGCTCCACCTCCTCCAGGTAATGCGAGGTGAGCAGGATGGTCTTGCCGTCCCTGTTGATCTCCTGGAGATAACGCCACAGGGTCCGGCGCAATTCCACATCCACCCCGGCTGTGGGCTCGTCCAGGATCAGGAGCGGCGGGTCGTTGACCAGGGCGCGCGCCAACACCACCCGGCGCTTTAGTCCGCCCGACAATTCCCGGAAGGATTTCTTCACATGCGGGACAAGATCGAAGCGCTCCATCAGATAGTCGGTGCGCGCCTTCCTGGCCGCTGCATTCATGCCGAAATAGCCGCCCATCCAGTCCACGATCTGGCGCGGGTTGGCGAAGACATCGACATTGAATTCCTGCGGGCAAAGCCCCACAAGCCGGCGCGCTTCGCGGTAATTTTTGACCACATCCACCCCGAAAATCTCGATTCTACCCGAGGTCGGCTCGGCGATGCCGGTGGTGCAATGGATGGTGGTGGATTTGCCCGCGCCGTTGGGACCCAGGAAGCCGAAAAACTCGCCTTCCGGCACGGTCAAGGAAATGTCGTCCACCGCAACGGTGCCGCGGCGATAGACCTTGCGCAGATGGGAAATCGAAAGGGCGGGTGCGGCCATGGGGCGGTTCCAGTATCACGCGTTTCCCGGATTTTCCAGCCGCGCGCCGGTTCAATATTTTTCGATCCGGCCGCTATTCCGCCCTTGGCTTGGCCAGGGGTGCGCCCCATGTATGAAGGGGAGGTAATGCGGGCCCCGCACCCGCTTTCACCGGCCGGGCAGGATAACCACCCATCTGCAACAATCGGTCATAGAGCACGATGGCGCCGGCCATTCCCACATTGATGGAAAAGCGGGTGGGAATCTTCACCACGAACTCGCAGGCCTTGAGCATTTTGGGCGACAGCGAGAAACGCTCCGCCCCGAAGACATAGGCGGCGCGCTGCGGATGGCGGAAACGCGGCAGTTCGACCGCATCGTCGGTGATCTCCACCCCCACCAAGCGGCAACCCAGCGGCAGGCGGAAATCGGAAATCTGCGGGAAGGAATAGAAGGGCATCGCGCCTTGCGCCCGGCTGGTGTCGCTTTGGGCATCCGACAATTTAAGCCGCGGCGCGACGGAGAAGAAGAAGCTGGCCTCAAACGCGTTGGCGATGCGGACAAGGTTGCCCAGATTCATCGGCTTGGAAATGCCGTCCACGCCAACGCCGAAATAGCCGCGCATCGTCGCTCCCCCATCTGTGCGCCACGCGGGCTTGAGGGCCGATCCGCAAAAGCTCCGGTGGAGCTTTTGCCGGCCCGAAACCGCCAGCCGCACATCTTCCCCCGCCAGGGGCTTCGCCTCGCGGGGGAAGAAAGGGCTGAGAGATAGCACAAAGCCGCCTCCTTCTTCAGGAGGCGGCTTTGGACTGCGAACCGATTTAGTTGCTCGCCTGGCTGCTGCTATAGGGCTGGACATCCTCGATCAGGCAGCGCTGGGCGATATTGCCTCCATTGGGCGGCACCAGGAGGAAGCTGTGACGCTCGACACAGGAAATGCCGAAGCCGGTGCCGGCGCTGAAGCCCAACCGCATCGGCCATTTCAGGTCGCGGCATCCTTTGGCCAGCGAAACCTTGTACTCCCGGTTCGACCGGTCGGTGACGATCAGGGTCTGGTCGTTGATCACTTTCCATCCATAAACCCGGTTCTG